>DASXJJ010000174.1:0-20942 GCA_036497465.1 Pseudonocardia sp.
CCCCCCCGCGCCCCTCGGCCCAGTCGGCCGTCCCGGTCAGCGTCTGCTGCAGGCCCGCCTCCAGCTCGAGCTGGGTGGCCATGGCGCGCCACGACCACGCGCGGAGCGCCTGCTTCGTGGCGGCGTGCGCGCGGGTCGGCCCGCGCGCGAGCCGCCGGGCCAGCTCCAGGCTCTCCCCCGGCACCTCGTCGGCGCCGACCACCCGGCTCACCAGGCCGAGCCGCGCGCACTCCGCCGCGTCCACCGGATCGGCCAGCATCAGCAGCTCCGCCGCCTTGGCCGGCCCCACCACGGTGGCCAGCAGCGCGGTGGCCCCGACGTCCGGCATCAGGCCGATCCGGGCGAACCGGAACTGCAGGTAGGTCTCCCGCGCCAGCACCACGATGTCGGCCGCGAGCGCCAGGCAGGCCCCCGCCCCGATGGCCGGGCCGTGCACCGCCGCGACGACGGGCTGCGGCAGGTCGAGCAACGCCAGGAAGCCCGGGTGGAACCGGCGGCGCAGCATGCTGCGCAGGTCGTCGCGCCCGTCGTCCAGCGTGGGGAAGCCCGCCACCAGGTCGGCACCCGCGCAGAACACGCTGCCCTCGCCGGAGAGCAGCACGCAGCGCACGTCGTCCCGGGCCGCCAGCCCGGCGAACACCTCCGCCATGCCGTCGCCCAGCGTGTCGTCCCAGGCGTTGCGCGCGGCCGGCCGGGACAGCCGCACCCGGGCCACGCCGTCGTCGACCTCGCACCTGACCGCGTCGTCCGCCATGCCGGGTTTCCTAGCACAGCGCGGCGCACCGGTCGCGCAGCCGCGCGGTGTCAGAGCGGTGTCAGACCAGGTCGCGCGGCACCGTCCGGTCCCAGTTGTAGGAGGCGACCCGCTGCTCGCCCTCGTAGGCGTCGAGCTCGGCGCGCAGCACGAACTCGGTGGCGGTCGAGCTGAGCACCGTGCGGGTCACCGACGTGGTCTCCCAGTCGCCCCGGCGGAACCTGATCCGCCACTCCGTCTCGCCGGCCACCGACCCGAAGTCGTCGCCGATCCAGCTGTAGCGCTCGTAGGCCCGCTGGGTGACCTCCAGGTCGATGTCGTCGAACCGGATCACGCCGAGGTCCTTCACCACCTCGAGCGCGGAGTGGTAGTTGACCAGGTCCCTGCTGACGGTCCAGCGCTCGTCGCCGGGCTGCAGCTGGGTCACCGGGATGGGCTCCGCGCCCTCCGGCTCGCCGAACGGGCGCAGCTCCATCTCGTCGGCCGGGTCGGTGGACCGGATCGGCAGCACCAGGCGGCTGACTCCGGAGAACACCGACAGCCGCACCGGCTCCGGCGGCGGCCAGGCCAGCGGCCAGTACGAGGTAGAGATCGCCACCCGCAGCCGGTGGCCGGGCGGCAGGGCCTGCGCCATCGCGTTGAGCTGCAGGGACACCTGGTAGCGCTTGCCCGGGACCAGGGGCTCGGGGTCGGCGTGCGAGTCGCGGTGGGTCAGGTTGAGCAGGCCGTAGCTGATCCGGGTGGCCCGCCCGTCCGGGGCGACGTCGGACAGCCGGGCGGCCACCATGGCCACCGGGCGGGTGGCCGCCAGCTCCAGGTCCAACACCGGCGAGCCGAGTATCTCGCAGCGCTCGGTGAACTCGTCGGTGTCGAACACCAGCGAGCCGCCGTCCTCCTCGCGCTGGTCGTAGGGCAGGTCCGGCGGCGCGTTGTAGGAACACCACTTGCCGGCGTACTGGCCGACGGACAGCGGCGACTCGATGGTGAGCTCCTCGCTGTCGATGTTCTCGTCGGGCCGCGCGATCCGGTTGCGCTGCAGCGGGTGCACCGAGGAGCGCACGTGCGGCGACGGCCAGTTCGGCTCACCGACCCAGTGCCCGGGCCGCTCCTTGTAGGCGGTGAACGGCGGGACGCTGTCCTGCATCCAGATACGCAGCATCGGGCCGTCCATGACGTCGTTGTCGACGTCCTTCAGCCACCGGTCCCACCAGCGCACCATCACCTGCAGGAAGCCGATCGCCGGCCCCGGCTCCCCCAGGTGCGGGTACTTGTGCGACCAGGGCCCGATCAGCCCCTTGCGCGGCACGTCCAGGTTCTCCAGCAGCCGGAACACCGAGTTGGAGTAGCCGTCCGCCCAGCCGCTGACGGCCAGCACCGGGCACCTGATGGCCGAGAAGTCCTCGCACACCGAGGCGTGCCGCCAGTAGCCGTCCCGGCGCTGGTGGACCAGCCACTCCTCCAGCCACAGCCCGCTGCGGGCCAGCCGCGCGTGCCACATGTCCCGCCAGCGGTCGCCGACCACGGCGGGCTCCGGCGGGCAGGAGTTGAACGCGAACATGGTCGAGGCCCAGGACAGGTTGTCCGACAGCAGGCAGCCGCCCATGTAGTGCACGTCGTCGGCGTACCGGTCGTCGGTCGAGCTGGCCGTCACGATCGCGTCCAGCCCCGGCGGCCGGCGGGCCGCGACCTGCAGCGCGTTGAAGCCACCCCAGGAGATGCCCATCATGCCGCTGCGGCCGTTGCACCACGGCTGCCTGCCGAGCCACTGCAGCACGTCCTCGGCGTCCTCGAGCTCCTCCTCCAGGTACTCGTCGGTGAGCACGCCCTCCGACTCGCCGGACCCCCGCAGGTCCACCCGCACGCACGCGTAGCCGTGGCCGGCCATGTACGGGTGGTGGATGGAGTCGCGGCGAGCCGTGAGGTCGCGCTGCCGGTACGGGATGATCTCCAGGATCGCCGGGACGGCCTCGAGATCCGAGTACACCGGACGCCAGATCCGCGCGGCGAGATGGACGCCGTCGCGCATCGGGATCCAGACGTGCTCTTCCTCGCGGACTTCGTGGGGCAGGGAAGTGACCGTCCGCATCGCGCGACTCTCCAGGCTGGGGGAACCTACACGGCGACCTCGGCTACGTCGTCGATCTCGAACGGAAGCGCCGCGACGACCTGGTCGAACTTCGCGGTCAGCTCCGACTCGTCGGCCGCACCGATGTACACGCTGGCCAGATGGTAGCTGTAGGTGTCCTGCTCGTGAAGATCGGAAAGGCGGTCACCCTCGCGCACCGACAGGTCGATGCTCGTGCCGGACACGATGTTCTGCACGGCCTCGATCTCCTCCGGGGTCGGCTGGCGCCGCACGACCCCGTCGGTGAACCTCCGGATGAACCACTTGGCCGCCACCGGGTACTTGCCCTTGCCGCGCGGGAACTCCGGGTCGCGACCCAGCGCGAGCCGCAGCATCGCCTGGTGGTTGGCCATCCCGTCGACGTCCTCGAACAGCTCCGCGTGCGACTGGGAGTGCCGGGGGTTGATCTCCAGCAGGGTGATCGCGTCGGTACCCGGGTCCCAGAAGTACTCGATGTTGAAGGTGTTCCGCTCCAGGCCGATCGCCTCGACCAGCCTGCGGCTGATGTCCTCGAGCCGCTTGAGCACGTGGTCGGGCAGCGAGCTCGGGTACTGGTAGCGCAGGAAGCTCGGGCTGTTGTCGAACAGCACTGACTCGACCACGCCGTAGATCGTCACCTCACCCTGGAAGCGGTAGCCCTCGACCGTGCACTGGCGACCGATGATGGCCTCCTCCGCGAGCACCGCGCGGCCCCCCGCCTCGGCGATCTCCGGCGGCAGGTCCACGTAGTCGAGCAGCGCGTCGAACGGCTCGGCGATCCAGCCCATCCCGTCGCGGATCTGGTCCATCGCCACCCGGTACGCCTCCTCGTCGGCGACACCGAAGGCGAGCACGGAGGAGAACGACTTCACCGGCTTCACCCACATCGGGAAGCGCACGTTCTCCGGCGACTTCGCGTCGCTGTCCGGGTCGACCAGACCGAACGGCGGGTACTCGTCGATCACCTGCTGCTGGACCAGCCGGCTCCAGTACTTGTGCTCACACTTCACGATCTCCTCGAGGCTGGCCCCGGGCAGCCCGTAGCGCTTGCGCAGCAGCGGGAGCAGCGTGCTGACCGGGAAGTCCCAGAACCCGATGATCGCGTCGATCGGTCCGTCGAACGCGTCGAGCTGGCGTTGCGCGGCGTTCAGCACGTCGCTCAACGAGATCTCGTCCCCGTAGATCTCCTCGAAGGACAGCACGGGGTGGAAGGTGCACTCTTCAGCGTCCGGCATGTCGTCCAGAATCCGCTGGTTGTGCTCGTCGAGGCCCAGGACGAAAACGTTCTTGGCCATCTTTATTGTGCCTCCCGCTGTAGATGTGAAGATTCATCTATTTCCTGCGACAGCTTATTCGCCGCCACGGCCGCCATCCAGCAGCACTTTCCAGAATGTTGTTCGGTGGGGTACCCATTGGGCGGTCGACAAAACGCCGAATTGTTGATCCCGCCGCCACTCTCACCTCGATGAGCACCATCCACGCAGGTCAGTGACCTGACAGCGGGAGCCGGCGGCACCGGGTGGGCCGTCCGACGTTTGAGGCATCAACGGTTCGGTGCGATTCCGGGGAAAACGTTCGCCCGCACATTCCCGTGACCCAGGGTGACTAGTCGATGGCCCTGGGTGCGACGAGCGGAGACGTGCCGGCGACCGTTGCGCGCCGCCCCGGGAAGGCGGAAGCTTGAGGGGTGCGGAGTGCCGGTGTGGGGCGGGCGCTGACCCGCGGTTTCCTGGTCGCGGCGGGGTGCGTCGTCGCATGCTCGACGGCGTACTCGACGGCCGCGATCGTGCCGGTCGGGCAGGTGTCGGTCCCGCCGTCGCCGACGCCGGTCGCTCCCCGGCCCCCGGTACCGGCCGTCACCCCGGGTGTGCAGCTACCCACCCGCGCATTCTCCGCGCCGCTCACACCGCAGCCGACCTACTCTGTGCGGGTCCCGGCCGCCCGCTCCGGCGGCTCGTACCCGCCACCGGCCCGCCCGTACACCGCGCCGCACCTCCCGCCGCCGGTCGTGCCCCAGCAGGTCGTGCCCCAGCAGGTCGTGCCCCAGCAGAGCCAGACGGTGACCGTGCCGCTGGTCGTCGGGTCGAGCCTGGCCGTCGCGCGGTCGCAGCTGCTCGCGGCGAGGCTGCTGGTCGGCACGGTCAGCGTCCGCCGGACGAACGTCCTGTCCGGCACGGTCTTGCTGACCAGCCCGCCGCCGGGCGCCCAGGTCCCGATCGGCACGTCGGTCAACCTCGTCGTCGCCGGCTGAGCGGGCCACCCCCGGGAGGCGGCGCGAGATCGCGCGCCGGAGCCGGCTCGTGGCCATATCCTGGGCGCCATGGCGGAGCCGGGGTTCGACGTCGAGACACTGCACGGCCGGCGGGCCACCGACCCGGTCAACCGCATGGTCGTCGGCGACATCCTCGGCCGGCTGACCTGGAGCGTGCCCGACAAGGAGGCGCTCGTCGGCAGGCCCGGCGCCTACGGTGACGAGGCGTTCGCGCGGCTGACCTACCGGCGCGCCGACGAGGTGTCCAACCAGGTCGCCCACGCGCTGCTCGCCGCCGGCCTGCGGCGCAGCGACCGCGTCGTGCTGTACTGCGAGAACTCGGTCGAAGCCGTGCTGATCATGATCGGCATCGCCAAGGCCGGGCTGGTCTGCGTGCCGGTGAACCCGATGCTCGCCTCCGACGTGCTGAGCTGGGCGATCGAGCACGTCGGGGCCTCGTACGCGGTGGTCGACGCCGAGCTCTGGCCGCTGGGCCGCTCGGCGTTCGAGTCGGCCGGGCTGCACCCCTCGGTCACGGTGACCGTCGGCGGCGGCCCGGTGGACGGGACGGTCCCGTTCTCCGGCTGGATCCGGGAGCAGCCGCGCACCCAGCCCGAGCCGGAGGTCCCGCTGCACTCCGACGACATCTGGATGATGCTGTTCACCTCGGGCACGACGGCGCTGCCCAAGGCCGCGATGTGCAGCCACGCCTACTCCTACCTGGCCGCGTTCTCCTACGTCGGGCCGCTCACGCGGGGCATCCGGCACGAGAGCGACCTGCGGCTGGCCACCTTCCTGCCGATCGTCTACCACTGCGGCCACAACGCGGGCGTGCTGCCCGGGTTCTTCACCGGCGGGACCGTCGTGCTCGGCCGCCGCTTCTCCCCCGCCGACCTCGCCGAGGCGGTCACCACCGAGCGGGTCACCGCGCTGTGGGCGGGCGCTCCCCGCTTCCTGCGGATGCTCGCCGACCACTGCGCGCGGGACCCGGCGACGGACCTGAGCAGCGTCACCCTGGCGATGTTCTCCTGGGGCGCCATGCACCCCGGGCTGGTGGACGAGCTGCGCGGGCTGTGCGGCGACGACCTGGCGCTGCTCGAGGTGTTCGGCCAGAGCGAGGCGATGTCCTGCTTCCGGTTCTGGCTCGACGAACACCCCGCGAAGGTGGCGAGCTCGGCGGGGCTGGTCAACCACGTCGGCGTGCCCAACCCGGTGCTCGCCGCCGACATCGTCGCCGAGGACGGGACCAGCCTGCGGGGCCGGCCGGGCGTCGCGGGCGAGGCCGTCTACCGCTCCCCGGTCGTCGCCTCCGGCTACTTCCGCGACGAGGAGGCGACCCGGCAGGCGTTCGCCGGCGGGTGGTTCCACTCCGGCGACAGCTGCATGTACGAGGAGGACGGCCAGCAGATCCTGGTCGACCGGTACAAGGACATCATCAAGACCGGTGGCGAGAACGTGTCCAGCGTCCGGGTCGAGGCCGTCCTCATGCAGCACCCCGCCGTCGAGCGCGCCGCCGTGGTGGGCCTCCCCGACGACCACTGGGGTGAGCGGGTCACCGCCGTCGTGGTCCGCGCCGAGGGCGCCGACCCCGACCCCGACGGGTCCGCGCTCATCGCGCACTGCCGCGAGCGGGTGGCCGGCTACGAGACCCCCAAGGCGGTCGTGTACGTCGACGGGTTCCCGGAGACCGTGGGCGGCAAGATCCTCAAGTATCGCCTCCGGGAACAACTCGGCGACGGCTGAACCGGTCACTCCCGACCGCGGTGCAGCTCAGCGGGGGTGCGCGCGGAGGTGGCCGATGACCGCCTCGACCGAACGGCGCCGCGCCCGCTGGTTCATCGGGAACAATTTGAGTTCGCTATGAAACGCCGAGCGGCCTTGCGGCGATGAATGTCACGACGCCCCCCGCCTGGAACACCCCAGCGCGTCGTAACAAGGAGCTTTTGATGCGAATTCGAACCCTGCTTGTCGGCACCTCGCTGGCATTGCTGACCGCCGTGTGGAGCGCGCCCGTCGCGTTCGCCGACGAGGATGGCGGTGGCGCCGGTTCCGACAACAACGGACGCGCGGCGCAGCCGGAGAATGCTGCCGCGCCCACTTCGAAAATCGTTGTCCTGGCTCCGAGGGAAAACCAGAAGCAGCAGGGTGGCGGCACGACCGACCCGGACCCACCGAAGTCCAAGGGCGACCGCGGCAACCCGGGAACCAGGCCGGAGCAGCCGAAGCCGGGCCAGGGGCAGCCGCCGAAGGGCGACCAGGGGCCCGGGCACGACCCCAAGGGCGACCCGAAGCACGACCCCAAGCACGACCCGAAGGGCAACCACGATCCCAAGCACGACCCCAAGCACGACGGGGACCACCGCGACGGGTGCGGCCGGGACGACGACAAGGGCGGCCACCGGGACGGCCGCTGCGGGCACGACGACCGCTGGAACCGCGACCACGGCTGGGATGGTGACCACCACTACGACGGTGACCACCACGACGGTGACCACGACGGCGATGACAACGACGACGGCGATGACGACGGCGACAAGGGCGGCGACAAGGGCGGCGCGGACAACGCCAGCGACGACAACTCGTCGACCGGCGGTGGCACCCAGACCACCGTCTACCCGAAGGGCGCCCCGGAGACCGGTGGCGGCCCCGTCCAGGAGGACAACCACCTGGGCCTGATCGCCCTCGGCCTGACCGGTGTCGCCGGTGCCGGGCTGGCCGGTGCCGGCGCGATCGCTGAGCGGCGGGCCGCGCGGCGATGACCTGGCTGCGAGCAGCGCTGGCTGCGCTGGTGCTGGTCGTGGCGACCGGGTGCGGCGGCGGTGCCGCCGCACCCGGTTCGGGTGACGGCCCCAACCTGTCCGCGCCGACGGTGGCCGGGCCCGCGGTGCCCTCGGTCGTGGCGCTCGCGCCGTCCCCGCCGGTGCGGCTGGAGGTCGACGCGATCCACGCCACCTCGAGCCTGGTGCCGCTGGGGCTCAACCCGGACAAGACCGTGTCGGTGCCGCCGGTCAGCCAGCCGCTGCAGGCCGGCTGGTACCGCTTCGGACCCACGCCGGGCGCGGTCGGCCCGGCGGTCATCCTGGGTCACGTGAACGGCAACGGGCAGAACGGCATCTTCGCCCGGCTGCACGAGCTCAAGCCCGGCGACCAGGTCAAGGTGTCCCGCCAGGACGGGAAGACCGCGCTGTTCACCGTGACCAGGCTCCAGCAGGTGCCGAAGAACACCTTCCCGACCCGCGAGGTCTACGGCGACACGAAGGACTCCGAGCTCCGGCTGATCACCTGCGGTGGCGGTTTCGACCGCGCCAAGCGCAGCTACGTCGACAACATCCTGGTCTTCGCGACATTGACCGGCGTGGTCTAGCCGCCCCGGCCGCCGCCCGTTCGGGCGGCCGGGCGGGCCGCCCCCGATTTCTGGCCGGGCGCGCGGAAAATGGTGTCGCCGGAATGTCCGGCGCGAACCCACAATTCCGGTCCGGAAACGACGCATCGGACGGGCGTCCCCCGGCGTCCACCCGTCCGGAGAACGCGCGAGAATTCCGACCGCACGCCTGACGGGCCGGATTTCGGTGGATACCACCCTGATTCGGCCGCGGGCGAGCGGCGCGCACCGGTGGTCAGCCCAGGACGGCCCGCACCACCCGGCGGTGCTCGCGCATGGTCTCCTCACCGTCCAGGCCGGGCTGCCGGCCGAACCCGCAGTACATCGCCAGGCCGAAGTCGTCGAGGTAGCGCGACGCGGTGGCCTTGCGGCGCAGCAGCCCGGGCACGCCGTCGACCGGCAGCACGATGCCCAGGAACACCCGGGTCCCGCCCACGTCGAGGTCGGCGAGCGGCGCGACGAACCGTTCGTCCTCGCTGCGCAGGTAGCGCGGGCCGGCGAGGTGCAGCCAGTCCACGGTCCGCCCGGACTCCGCCACCGCGAAGTTCGCCATCCGCACCAGCAACGCCATGTCCCGCGCCTCGTACATCGGCCAGTCCGGGAACGTGCCGTAGCACAGGTGGTAGCCGACCAGCGTCTCCTCGGGGATCTGCCGGGTCAGCCGGGTGACCGGCCCGGCGAACCGGTCCCAGGCGCCGTCCGAGGTCCAGGCGAGCACGCCCTCCAGGTCGAGCACCTCGTAGCAGACGTCCCACTGGATCGCCAGGTCCTCCGGCGGGATCGCCGAGGCCAGCCGCCGCAGCTCACGCCCGGCGAGCTCCTCGTAGCCCGCGCCGGCCGTCGGGTAGTCGGCGGTGAAGTCCTCCTTCAGACCGCTCAGCCCGCTCGTCGGGAACGGCAGCCCGACCTGGAACCGCAGGTGCGCCGGGATCACCCCGCCGTCGCGCAGCTCGCGGAACCGCCGGTAGGACTCGATCGCCTCGTCGATGCGCGGCCAGGAGTCCCAGCGCAGCGTGTCCACGCCCGCGCGGATCCGGAAGGTCGGCGTCTCGTAGGCGTGCCGGGGGACGCCGGTCGGCGACTCGGTGACCGAGACGGTCTCGATGTCGGGGTGCGGGCGGACCAGCTGTTCCCGCTCGTAGCCCGCCCAGGCCGCGCGTGGACCGGTCTCCCCGTCCGGCAGCGCGAACACCAGGTCGCCGAACAGGTCGGCCGCCGAGCGCAACGCCGCGTCGGTCGACGTGGTCGGCAGGCTGCCCACCAACAACAGCTCACTGGTCACCCGGCCGGCCATGCCACCTCCGTCACGTCCGTGTCAGATCTGTGTCCCGTGTGTGGTTCCGTTAGGCCTCGTGTGTCCCTGGTCACCCTAGGGGTCGACCTGAACCGCCGCGAGCCGACAAGGCCTGGTAAGTTTCGCAGTGTGGAAGAAGTTGTCCGAAATGCGGATGTCACTCCCCCGAACGGCCGGGACAGCAACACCGTCCAGTCGGTGGAGCGCGCCCTCGACCTGCTCGAGCTGATGGCCGCGGCGGGCGGGACGCTCGCCCTGTCCGAGCTCGCCGCGCGCGCCGGGCTGCCGCTGCCGACCATCCACCGGCTGGTCCGCACCATGGTACGGCGGGGCTACGTGCGGCAGGAGCCCTCGCGCCGGTACGCCCTCGGGCCTCGGCTGATCCCGTTGGGCGACACCGCCGGGCGCATGATCGGCGCCTGGGCGCGCCCGCACCTGGACGGGCTGGTCCGGCAGATCGGGGAGACCGCGAACCTGGCCATGCTCGAGATCGACTCGGTGGTGTACGTGGCCCAGGTGCCGTCGCCGCACTCGATGCGGATGTTCACCGAGGTCGGCCGCCGGGTGCTGCCGCACTGCACCGGGGTCGGCAAGGCGCTGCTGTCCACCCTGCCCGACGAGGAGGCCGTGCAGATCCTGCGCCGCACCGGGATGCCGGCCCAGACCGAGACCACGATCACCAGCCCGGAGCTGATGCTGGCCGAGCTGGCCCGGGTGCGCGAGCGCGGCTACGCCGTGGACGACGGTGAGCAGGAGCTCGGCGTGCGCTGTGTCGCCGTGCCGGTCGCCGACTCGCTCGCCCCCGTCGCCATCTCGGTGTCCGGCCCGTCCGGCCGGCTCACCACCGAGCGGGTGGCCGAGGTGGGCCGGCTGCTGCGCGGAGCCGCCGTCGAGCTCGCCACCATGCTGCGCGCCGAGGCGAGCGCCTGACCCGCGCGTGCGGCCGGCCGGCGCGGCGCCCGCTCGGCCGACCATCCGGGTCACGGCCTCGACCAGCGCCGCCCGGTGCCCGGCCTGCCTTCACCGCCGGTCGTCTGAGGCGACCCGGTCGACGTCCCCGGCATCGGCCGGGCGACGTCGACCGGGTGCGTTGACCGCGGTGCACCCGCGGCGGACACTTCGGCGGGGCACGGCCCGCCCACCCGCATGTCCCCCGGAGGCGCTCGTGCGATCGTCCACGGTACTGCTGATCACCACCGTCGCCTCGGTCGTGCTGATCCTGTTCGGCACGGTGGCGCTGGGCGAGCCGCCGTCAGCCTCGGCCGGCGGGCCGGAGGTCGCGGCGTGGTTCGCCACCCAGGGCACGCACGCCCGCGTGTTCACCTGGGCGCTGACGCTCCTCGTCCCGCTCACCGCCACCAGCGGCGCGCTGATCCGGGCCCGGCTGCCCGCGCCGCACCGCGACGTCTTCCTGGTGGGCCTGATCGTCTTCCTGGCCGACACCACCGTGAGTGGCTGGCTGTGGGCCGGGCTGAGCTGGCACGCCGACCGCCTGCAGCCGGCAACCGCACGCACGCTGCTCGACGTGGCGTCGTTCTGGGGTCCGGTGCTCAACGGCGCCACGATCTCCATGCTGGCCCCGGTCACCGTGCTGTCCTGGGGTCACCGTCCCGTGCTGCCGCGCTGGCTGGGCGTGCTCGGCGCGGTCGCGCTGGCCGAGCAGTGCATCGAGACGGTCACCGTCTTCGGCCGGACCGGGTTCATCGCCCCGGGCGGCCCGATGAACATCTACCTGGGCGCCTCGCTGGTCACCCTCTGGATGCTGTGCCTGGGCATCACGCTGTCCCGCCGGCCGGTCCCACGCGCCGGCCGGCTCGACGAGGACAGCACCCGCACCGCGCCCCGGGTGACGACCGACTGACCGCTCGGTCGGCTCCCGGGGGCGTTCGGCGGTGTGCTCGGCCCTCACCGGAGGTGCTCGGCGCTGTGATGAGGTTGTCCGGGCGCGGTGACAGCGACGACACAGCCCGGTAACACGCACCCCGTTGCATCGGGGGCATGGAACGCACGACCGTCAAGACCGCCTGCTCGTACTGCGGCGTGGGCTGCGGCATGGTGCTGGAGGTCGGCACCGACCCGGGCAGCGGCGCGCGCACGGTCCTGCGGGCATCCGGCGACAAGGAGCACCCGACCAACGCCGGGCGGCTGTGCACCAAGGGCGCCACCAGCGCGGACATGCTGGCCGCCGACGGCAGGCTGGAGACCGCCCTGGTCCGGGAGGAGCGCGGCGGCGAGCCCGCCCCGCGCGGGGTCGACGAGGCGATCACCCTGACGGCCCGGCGGCTGCGCGCGCTGCTGGACGAGCACGGCCCGGACGCCCTCTCGCTCTACGTGTCCGGGCAGATGTCGTTGGAGGCGCAGTACCTGGCGAACAAGCTGGCGAAGGGCTTCATCGGGACCAACCAGATCGAGTCCAACTCGCGGTTGTGCATGGCCAGCGCCGGCACCGGCTACAAGCAGTCGCTCGGCGCGGACGGGCCGCCCGGCTCGTACCAGGACTTCGACCACGCCGACGTGTTCTTCGTGATCGGCGCGAACATGGCGGACTGCCACCCGATCCTGTTCCTGCGGATGATGGACCGGGTCAAGGCCGGTGCCAAGCTGATCGTCGTCGACCCGCGCCGCACCGCCACCGCCGACAAGGCCGACCTGTTCCTGCGCGTCCGCCCGGGCACCGACCTGGCCCTGCTCAACGGGCTGCTGCACCTGCTCGTGGCGAACGGGCACACCGACGACGGGTTCATCGCCGAGCACACCGAGGGCTGGGACCGGATGCCCGAGTTCCTCGCCGACTACCCGCCGGACACCGTCGCCGGGATCACCGGCATCCCGGAGGCCGACCTGCGCGAGGCGGCCCGGTGGATCGGCGAGGCCGGCGAGTGGATGAGCTGCTGGACGATGGGGCTCAACCAGAGCACCCACGGCACCTGGAACACCAACGCGGTGTGCAACCTGCACCTGGCCACCGGCGCGATCTGCCGCCCGGGCAGCGGCCCGTTCTCGCTGACCGGCCAGCCCAACGCCATGGGTGGCCGGGAGATGGGCTACATGGGGCCGGGCCTGCCGGGACAGCGCTCGGTGCTCGACGCCGACGACCGCGCGTCCGTCGCCGAGCAGTGGGGCGTCCCGGCTGAGCGGCTGACCACCGAGGTCGGCACCGGCACCGTGGATATGTTCCAGCGGATGGCCGACGGCCGGATCAAGGCGTGCTGGATCATCTGCACCAACCCGGTGGCCTCGGTGGCCAACCGCCGCACGGTCATCGACGGGCTCGAGGCGTGCGAGCTGGTCATCACCCAGGACGTGTTCGCCGACACCGAGACCAACGCCTACGCCGACGTGGTGCTGCCCGCCGCGCTGTGGGCCGAGTCGGACCACGTCACGATCAACTCCGAACGCACGCTGACCCTGATGGAGCAGGCGGTCGACCCGGTCGGCGAGGCCCTGCCGGACTGGCGGATCATCGCGCGGGTCGCGGCCGAGATGGGTTTCGCGGACGCCTTCGACTACGCCGGCGCCGAGCAGGTGTTCGACGAGATCACCCGGTTCTGGAACCCGAACACCGGCTACGACCTGCGCGGGGTCAGCTACCCGCGGCTGCGCGGGACGCCGGTCCAGTGGCCCAGCCCGCCGGGGGACTCGGGCGAGCGCGGCCGCAACCCGGTGCGCTACCTCAACGACGGCGCCAGCCGGCACCTCGTGGAGCGGCCCGACGGCACCCGGCCCCGGCTGGCCTTCGCCACCCCCGGCGGGCGCGCGGTGTTCCATCCCCGCCCGCACATGCCCGCCGCCGAGATGCCCGACGAGCACTACCCGTTCGTCCTGAACACCGGCCGGCTGCAGCACCAGTGGCACACCATGACCAAGACGGGCAAGGTCGCGAAGCTGACCAGGCTCAACCCGTCGCCGTTCGTGGAGATCCACCCGGCCGACGCCGCGCGGCTGGAGATCGCCGACGGTGACCAGGTGGAGGTCGCCTCCCGGCGCGGGCGCGCCGTGCTGCCGGCCTCGGTGACGGACCGGGTGTGGGAGGGGAACTGCTTCGCGCCGTTCCACTGGAACGACAGCTTCGGCGAGTACCTCGCCATCAACGCGGTCACCAACGACGAGGTAGACCCGGCCTCCTTCCAGCCCGAGTTCAAGGTCTGCGCGGTCACCCTCACCCGGGTCGGGGCGGCGGCCCGCTCCCCCGGGCAGCCGTCCGGCGCCGAGCAGCCGTCCGGGGGCGAACGGTCGTCCGGGGGCGAACGGTCGTCCGGTGCCGGCGCGGAGTTGCCCCCTCCGGACCGGCCGGACGGGCCGGCCGGCGAGCTGGCGACCCGCCTCGGCCTGCCCGAACCCGCGTCCCCGCCCGCGTTCACCGAGGTGCAGGCCTCCTACCTGCACGGCTTCCTGTGGGCGCTGGACTCCCGACCCCCGACGGGTGTCCCGGTGCTCCCGGTCGGTGCCCCGTTCGAGCCGGGGCACCGGGCCTGGGTCGACGGCATGCTGGCCGGCCGGTACAGCCGGCTGCCCGCCGGTCCGGGCAGCACCGCCGGCATGGACGGCACGGCCGCGGCAGCCGGCGAGCGGGTCGCCGACGAGCCGGCGGGCTCCGTGGTGGTGCTGTGGGCGTCGCAGACCGGCAACGCCGAGGAGCACGCCGAGGCCTACGCCGACCGGCTGCGCGGCGAGGGCCACCGCGTGGAGCTGGTCGGGATGGACGACTACGGCCTCGGCCGGCTCGCCTCGGCCCGCACGGTGCTCCTGGTCAGCAGCACGTTCGGCGACGGCGACGCACCGGACAACGGGGAGGCGTTCTGGTCCGCGCTCAGCGGCGACGACGCCCCGGCCCTGGACGGCACCCGGTTCGCGGTGCTGGCCTTCGGCGACTCCAGCTACGACGACTTCTGCGGCCACGGCAGGCGGCTGGACGAGCGGCTCGCCGAGCTCGGCGCCACCCGGCTGACCGACCGGGTGAACTGCGAGCCCGGGGAGAGCGAGCCGGCCGACGCCTGGTTCGACACCGTGCGCGGCCTGCTCGCCGGCGGCTCCATCCCGTCCGGTCCGGCATCGGCGGCGGGACCGGACCCGGACGCGGACCCGGACAACGCCGGCCCCGCCCCGACGACCGGCCCAACCCCGGCGACCGGCCCCGCGCGGCGGGACACCGCCCGCTACAGCCGGAACCGGCCGCTGGCCACCCAGCTGGTGACCAACCGGGCGCTGAACGGGGCGGCGTCCGGCAAGGACACCCGCCAGCTGGCGTTCACCCTGCCCGACGCGGAGTTCAGCTACGAGGCCGGCGACGCGCTGGGGGTGTGGCCGACGAACTGCGACGCCGCCGTCGACGAGTGGCTGGCCACCGCCGACCTCGACCCGGACGGCCGGGTCCGGCTCGACGGGCTGGACGAGATGCCGCTGCGCGAGGCGGCCCGCGAGCACCTGGAGATCCTGCGCATCACCCCGGGCCTGCTGCGCTTCGTCCAGCAGCGGGCCCGCAGCCGGGAGCTGGACACGCTGCTGCGCCCGGGCAACACCACGAACCTGGAGCGCTGGCTGTGGGGCCGGCAGTCCATGGACCTGCTCGCCCAGTTCCCGGTCCGCGCGGACACCGAGGAGTGGCTGGACGTGCTCAAACGGCTACAGCCCCGGCTGTACTCGATCTCGTCGAGCCCCAAGCTGACGCCCGCCGAGGTGCACCTGACGGTCTCCACCGTCCGGTACGAGCACCAGGGCAGGCCCCGGCACGGCGTGTGCTCGACGTTCCTGGCCGACCGGGGCGCCGACGTCGACATCCCGGTGTTCGTCCAGCGGTCCGCCCACTTCCGGCCACCCGCCGGTCCGCGCACGCCGATGATCATGATCGGGCCGGGTACCGGGGTCGCGCCGTTCCGCGCGTTCCTGCAGGAGCGCCGCGAGCTCGGCCACACCGGCGACAACTGGCTGTTCTTCGGCGAGCGGAACTCGGCGACCGACTTCTACTACCGCGAGGAGCTCCAGGAGATGCACGCCGACGGCCTGCTGACCCGGCTGGACCTGGCGTTCTCCCGGGACCAGCGGCGGAAGGTCTACGTCCAGGACCTCATGCGCCAGCACGCCGGCGAGCTGTGGGCGTGGCTGCAGCGGGGTGCCTCGCTCTATGTCTGCGGCGATGCGAGCCGGATGGCCAGGGACGTCGACCAGGCCCTGCGGGACGTGGCACGGCAGCGCGGGAACCTGGGCGCCGAGGAGGCCGACGCCTACGTCAAGCGGCTCGCCACCGACAAGCGCTACCTCCGCGACGTCTACTGATCCAGCCCGGCGGCGACCTCGTCGAGGGTGCCCAGCGCGGCGGCGAGCGCCGGGCGGTCCCGGCTGCCCCGCCGGATGAACGTGAGCAGCCTGCGGCTCGGCGCGTCGGACAGCGGCGTGCGCACCACCGGCGGCTCGGCGGGCAGCCGCGCGAGCCGGGGCAGCAGCGCGATGCCGAGCCCGTGGCCGGCGAGCGTGGCCACGGCGGTCCACTCGAGCACCTCGTGGCCGATCGTGGGGGTGAACCCGGCCGTGTTGGTCAGCGCGAGGATCGTGCGCCGGTAGGACGTTCCGGGCATGCCGAGGATCCACGGCTCGGCGGTGAGGTCGGCCAGGGTGGTCCCGGTCCGCCCGGCCAGCGGATGGTCCGGGGCGGTGAGCAGGTCGTACGGGTCGTCGAGCAGCGGCTGCTGGGAGAACCGGGTGTCGGTGGCCGGCGGGCCGTCCGGGGTGGCCATGGTGACGACCAGGTCGACCACCTCGGCGAACAGCAGGTCGAAGCACTCCGGTGGCTCGGCCTCCCGGATCTGCACGGTCACCGAGGGCCACTGCCGGCGCAGCCGCTCGCCGACCGGGGCCAGCAGCGCCGAGATGGCCGTCGTGATGCCGCACAGCCGCAGCTCGCCCGCCGGCATCGACGCGTTCGCCGCGGCCAGGTCGGCCTCCGCGTGCTGCCACTGCTCGGTGATCGTGTCGGCGTGCGCGAGGAGGCTGCGGCCGGCGGCGGTGAGGCGGACCCGGCGCCCGTGCGGCTCCAGCAGGGTCACCCCGAGGTCGCGGCCGAGCGCGCGGATCTGCTGGGACGCCGCCGAGGGAGTCATGTACAGCGCGTGCGCCGCCGCCGTCACCGTGCCGTGGTAGGCCACCGCCCGCAGCACCCGCAGGCGACGCAGATCAATCATGTGGGGTGTTCTACCGGGTCCCGCCCCGACGGTGCAGCGCGTGCTACCAGGACCGGGCCGATCAGAACTGGACGCCCCTGGTCAGCGCCCCGTCGACCACCAGGTTCGTGCCGCTCATGAACGGCACCGTCGGGCTGGCCACGAACACGGCCGCCCGCGCGATCTCCTCCGGGTTCGCCATCCGCCCGGTCGGGTTCAGCCCCAGCGCCTCCCGGTACAGGTCCGGGTTGTGCTGCTCGATGGTGTGCCACACCCCGCCGTCGAAGTAGACGTTGCCCGGCGAGACGGTGTTCGCCCTGATCCCCTTCGCGGCGAGCTGGAACGCCAGGCCCTGGATGTAGTGGATCAGCGCCGCCTTGAACGTGCCGTACGGGCCGGCGGTGAAGTCGATCTCCCGGCCGGAGACGCTGGACACCGCGACGATAGACCCGGCGGCGCTGCGCTCCAGGTGCGGCATCGCGGCCTCCACCAGGCGCACCGTGTGCATCAGGTCGACCTCGTAGGACAGCCGCCAGTTCTCCTCGGAGATCGGGATGGCCAGCGCACTCACGTTCGCCACCACGATGTCCAGGCCGCCCAGCTCCTCGGCCGAGTCGGCCACCCACGAGGCGAGCGCCGGACCGTCGGCGACGTCCAGCGCCCGGCCGGTGGCTCGCACCCCCTTGGCGGCCAGCGCCTTGGTGGTGGCCGTGACCTCCTCGGCGTCCCGGGCGCACACCGACACGTCGGCGCCCTCCTCGGCGAAGGTCTCCGCGATCCGCCGGCCGATCCCCTTGGTGCCGCCGGTGACCAGTGCCCGCAGGCCCCGCAGTCCCAGGTCCATGTCGTCCTCCGTTACAGGCTCGCCGCTCGGTCTCGCAGGTGGGAGTGCATGCCGTCGAACGCGGCGACCGCCGGCAGCATCGATTTGGCCACCTTCGTCACCGCGCTGTAGTTGGTGTCGCACACGTTCGCCAGCGGGCAGCGGGCGATCTGGGTGAGCAGCTGGTAGGCGTCCAGGTGGTCCAGCCCGAGCAGCTGGCCCAGCCACCGGACCATCTCCACCTGGCTCGCCCGCCAGGCGTCCTCCAGCGGCCGGGCCGAGCCGACCACCATGAGCTCGTCGTCGGACTCGATCCTCGGCCAGGCCGGGGCCGCGCCCTTGATCAGGTCGACGATCAGGGTGGTGTTCATCGCGCCCTCGACGGCGGTGCCGCACGCCTCGCCCTCGCCCTGCCGGTAGTGCCCGTCGCCGAGCGAGAACAGCGCACCCTCGACGTTGACCCCGAGGAAGCAGGTGACGCCGGCCCGCATCTCCGGGGTGTCCATGTTGCCGCCGAAGGTGTCCGGCACCAGGGACGAGCGCACCTCGCCGAACGCCGGCGCCACCCCGACGGTGCCGTGCATCGGGTCGATCGGGAGGTCCAGCCGCAGCTCGCCGTTGCGCGCGGCGAACGTGACGGTGCCCCGCGCGCGGTCCAGCTCGTAGATCCAGGTCCGCTCGGGCAGCGGGTCCTGCAGCGTCGCGGTGCGGTCGGTGCCGGTCAGGCCGCCGAAGAACGGGATCGTGGTGGACGCCGCCCAGTCCCTCGCCGGCTCGACGGACACGAAGTGCACGGCCAGGGTGTCGCCCGGCTCGGCGCCCGTCACGTGGAACGGCCCGGTCTGCGGGTTCACGAAGGGCAGCTCCAGGCACGCGCTGGACAGGTCGTCGACGGAGCGCAGCCCGCCGGCGAAGGCGTCCTCGGTCCACACCCGCAGCACCGAGCCCGGCGTCACCGTCGCCACCGGCGGGACCCCGCCGAACGTCCAGGCGTACTGGTCCCGGGTCGGCCGGAACTCCACGATCTCCACGACGCCTCCCGCCGCACCCCCGGTACCCCGGGCACCCGGAGCGCCCCGGCGACCAGGTGAGCACCGCCAACCGTAGGCCCGGCGACGACCCGCGCACCAGCACCCGCAACCAGGTCGCCCCGGTCGGTGTTCCCGGTGCGTGCGCGAGCGTCCCCGGCCGGGCCGGACCTACCCGTTGCTGGGCTCCGACGGCCGGCCGTACCCGAGCCCGGAGCCGGGGACGCTCGGCGGCCACCGCCGGCAACGGATCTACGGCCGGCTCGACTGCCCGTCCGCGCTGCGCGCGATCGCCCTCGGCCACTACGTCCGCCACCGGGTGTTCTTCGCCGACGAGCCGACGGCGTGCGCCGCCGGCTACCGCCCCTGCGCGGTCTGCCTGCCGCGCGAGTACGCGCGGTGGAAACGCTCCCTGGCCTGACCGGCGCAACCGGCACCGGGCACGGGTGTTCCACCTGGTGTGCCGATCGCCGAGCCCGCCCCCGCCGACCCGGCCGAGCTCGCCACCGTGCTGCGGCTGGTGCGCGAGCTCGCCCCGGGAGTGGTGAACCTCGGCCACGGCCGCGCGCCCGGGTCCGTCGCGCGGGCTCGCGCGTTCGAGCGGGCGTGGCGCGAGCGGGGCGGGCACCTCGGGATCGTGGTGTCCTGGCCGGCGACGGCGGCGTCGTGGCTGCGCCCGGCCACCCGGCTGGCCCGGGGAGCCGACACCTGGGTGGTGGCCGACGACCCGGCCGGGTGGACCGGGATCGGGCCTCGGCTGGCCGGCACCGGGGCCTGGTGGCCGGCCCCGGACGGTCGCCTTCGCCGGGCTGTGCGACCCGCGCCTGCCCCTGCTCGCCGGCCCCGCGCCGACCGACGGCCTGCGCGGCGCGACCCGGGACGGGCACGTCTGGCGGATCGCCGGCGGGTGGCTCCGCACCGGGACCCCGGACACCGACCGGGGCTGACCGGCTGACCGGGCTGACCGGGCTGACCGGGCGGAGACGACCGCGGCGGCCGGCCGCGGCCGCGCGTCCCGCCCCGGGGACGACCCATCCGACACAGTGGCCACAGCCTCGGGTGCTCAGCGTTCGCGGTTGATTACGTCCAGTAGAATTGTGCACAACCAAGTCAGAGGTGCCACGCCGATTCGTCCCGGGGAGTCCGGACATGGGGGAACGTCGCCGCGTCGAGGACGGCGACGAGCCGCACCGCGGTCCGGCCGCCGGCCCGGGGTCGTCGACGCCCGACGAGTCAGCCGCGGCCGACGGCCACAGCCACGACTTCCGGCACCTCGAGCCGCTGCTGGCCGAGTTCGCGGACACCCCGAACGACGAGCGCCGGCAGTCCCTGCGCGACCGGCTGGTGGTCGGCTTCCTGCCGCTGGCCCAGACCGTCGCCCGCCGGTTCAGCCGCCGGGGAGTCCCGGTGGAGGACCTCGTCCAGGTCGCCTCGATCGGCCTGATCAAGGCCATCGACCGGTACGACATCGCCCAGTCCCGCGTCGGCTTCCCCGGCTACGCCGTGCCCACCATGCGCGGCGAGATCCAGCGCTACTTCCGCGACCACACCTGGGCGATGCGGGTGCCGCGCCGGCTGAAGGAACTGTCCGTCTCGGTGCACAGAGCCACCGCGGACCTGTCGGTCGAGCTCGGCCGGGCGCCGAGGCCGAGCGAGCTCGCGGCCCGGATCGCGGTGCCCGTCGACGACGTCCTGGAGGCGCTGCAGGCCAGCCACGAGGCCTACGGCAACCCGTCGCTGGACCAGCAGCTGTCCTACGGCGAGCCGCACAGCTCCTCGACCCTGGAGGTGATGGGCCAGGTCGACCTGAACCTGGTCAACGTCGAGGACCGCGACACGCTCGCCGCGATGCTGGCCGACCTGCCCGACCGCGACCGGACCGTCCTGGTCCTGCGGTTCTTCGAGGACCTGACCCAGACCCAGATCGCCCAGCAGGTCGGGCTGTCCCAGATGCACGTGTCGCGGGTGCTCACCAGGACGCTCGACCGGCTGCACGCCCGGGCGCTGGAGCGCTAGTACTGCAACGGCATTTAGTTGAGTGCGTATCCGCGTCGGCGGTAGTGGCTGAGTCGGGCGTGGTATTGGCGTTGTCGGCGCCAGTAGGACCAGTGGCAGATGTGTTCGACGGCGTGTGCGTGTCGTATCGCGAGGT
>DASXJJ010000175.1:0-12574 GCA_036497465.1 Pseudonocardia sp.
TCTGGCACACGCGGATCCGCCATTGGTGACGACGGTGACGGACCGGAATGGCGGCGCGATCGCGACTTTGTACTCGCAATACCGCGTTCCGGTCACCGCGGCACAGATCGGCACCACGATGAAAGCCGCGATCGTGGACATCGAAGACCGGCGCTTCTACACCGAGGGCGGCGTCGACCCGCAGGGCATGCTGCGCGCGGCGGTCAACAACAGCTCGGGCGGCAACATCCAGGGCGCGTCCACGATCACCCAGCAGTACGTGAAGAACTACCTGATCAACGTGGTGGACCGGGGTGACCCGTCCGACCAGGAGGCCGACAAGGCCGACACGCTGGCCCGCAAGCTGCGCGAGGCCGAGATGGCGTTGCGGCTGGACCGGACGATGTCGAAGAACGACATCCTGACCGGCTACCTGAACCTGGTGGAGTTCTCCGGCAACGTCTACGGGGTGAGCGCCGCCTCCGCCGCGTACTTCCACACGACGCCGGACCGGCTGACGGTGCCCCAGGCGGCGCTGCTGGCCGGGATGGTGAACAACCCGAACCTGTACAACCCGTTCACCCACCCGGACCGGGCGATCGAGCGGCGCAACCTGGTGATCGACTCGATGGTGCAGGCCGGGGCGCTGCCGGCCGACGACGCCGCCGCGGCCAAGGCCTCGCCGCTGGGCGTGCAGCCGGGCGGGCCGTCCATCCCGGGCGGCAACTGCCTGGCGGCCGCCCCGGACGCCGGGTTCTTCTGCGACTACGTGGTCGGCTACCTCAAGCGCGCGGGGTTCACCACCGACCAGCTGGACACCGGCGGCTACCTCATCCGCACGACGATGGACCCGGCGGCGAGCGCGGCGGTCAAGGCGGCGGTGAACCGGAACGTGCCGACCGCCCAGCCCGGGGTGGCGAACACGTTCGCGCTGATCAAGCCGTTGGACGGCAGGCACGAGGTGCTGTCCATGGTGGCCAACCGCGACCTCGGGACGGACGCCGCCGCCGGGCAGACCTCGACGAACATCGTGGCCGACCCGAGCAACGTGTTCGGCGCGGGCTCGTCGTTCAAGATCTTCACGACCGCGGCGGCGCTGGAGAAGGGCGTGGTCGGCTTCGGTTCCGAGTTGGACAACCCCGGCGCGGGCTGTTTCACCCCGCCCTCGACCAACCGCTGGACGCGGTGCTACCCGGTGCAGAACGACGGGGAGGGCTATCCCGACCCGATCAGCCTGCAGGACGCGCTGGCCACCTCGCCCAACGTGGCGTTCGTGAACCTGGAGTCGAAGGTCGGCATGCCCGACGTGCTGCGGATGGCCCAGCGGCTGGGGCTGCGGCACTCGCTGGACACGAACGCCGCGGGTGGCACCCCGGTCACCGACCCGGCCAACCCCCGGTCGCGGCGGCCCGAGCTGAACGAGCCGCAGTCGAACTACTTCCAGCACCTGCTGTCGTTCACCCTGGGGGTCAGCCCGGTGAGCACGCTGGAGATGGCCAACGTGACCGCGACGCTGCAGGACAACGGCACCTGGTGCCCGCCGTCGCCGGTGCTGGGCATCACCGACCGCTACGGTCGGCCGGTGTCCATCCAGGAGCAGCCGTGCGAGCGGGTGGTGGCCCCCGGGGTGGCGAGCACCCTGCGGGCGGGGCTGAGCAAGGACACCCAGGACGGCACGTCGGCCGCCGCCGCGAAGGGCGCCGGGTGGACCCGGCCGGACATCGGCAAGACCGGCACCACGAACGAGAGCAAGTCGGTGGCGTTCGTCGGCGGGGTCGACGGCTACGCGGCGTCCTCGATGCTGTTCGCCGACGGCCGCCGGCCGCGCGAGCTGTGCCCGGGGCCGCCGGTGCACCTGGGGGACTGCGGGCACGGTGCGTTCGGCGGCACGGTCGCCGCGCCGCCGTACTTCCAGGCCATGAACCAGATCCTGGCCGGCCAGCCCGACCAGCCGATCCCGGGGCCGGACCCGGGCTATGTCGACGAGGGCCACCACGAGGTGGTGCCCTACACCGTCGGCCAGCCGGGCGACGCGGCCGAGCAGGCGCTGAGCCGGGCCGGGTTCCCGGTGCGCCGGGTACCGATGGCGTCGCCGGTGGACCCGGGGCGGGTGGTGGCGCAGACGCCGCAGGGCAACGTCGCCCCGGACACCCCGGTGACGCTCTACCTCAGCACCGGGACCGCGCCGAAGCCGTCGCCCGCGCCGAACACGAGCTGAGCGCCCGCCCGACGCGTCAGCTGATGCCGAGGACCGCCGCGACCTCCGGGTAGCGGGCGCCGGCCTGGATGGCCCAGAAGCTGTCCGCGTCGGCCCGGTCCTGGGCGCTGGCACCGAGCTTGGCCAGCACATACATCCGGGCGAGGTGCGCGGCGGCGCGTTCCGCCTCGGGGATCTGCGGGTCCATCGGGCCGAACGGGGCCTGGCCCGCGCTCAGCCCGGCCAGCCGCCGAGCCCATCGCCACGCCAGCTCGGCGACCTCGCGGTCCAGCTCGGCGCGCTCGGCTTCGGTGAGCTCGCGGCACCGCATCGGTTCCCCCGGGCCACCCTTGACCATCGGTCAACTGTGCGCCCCCGGGGCCTGCTCGGCAAGAGGCAAAAGCCCCGTGCGACAAACCAACAATCTTGTCGCACGGTCGTAACCGGTGAGCCAGGTCTCTCGTTGGGGGAGTGCGGACCGCCCGGCGGTTCGTTCGGATCAACGGGGAGGTGCGTGCGTGGTTGTCCGTGCGCGCGACGGAAACACCCGATGGGGTGGTCCGCTCGGCACCGTGCTGGCCCGGATGCACCAGTCCTTCGTCACCGCGGGGCAGGTCCTGGTCATGGCCGCCGCCTCGCTGCGCTACCTGGTCGTCGACACCGTCCGGGGCCGCTTCCAGTACAAGGAGTTCATCTCCCAGGCCTGGTTCGTGGTCGGCGTCTCGGTGGTGCCCACGCTGCTCGTCGCCGTCCCGTTCGGCGTGATCATCTCGATCCAGATCGGCAGCCTGGCTCAGCAGGTCGGCGCCACGTCGTTCATCGGGGCGGCCAACGGGCTCGGGGTGATCCGCCAGGGTGCGCCGATCGTGGTCGCGCTGCTGCTGGCCGGCGCGGTCGGCTCGGCCATCTGCAGTGACCTGGGCGCGCGCACCATCCGCGAGGAGATCGACGCGCTGGAGGCGCTGGGCATCTCCCCGGTGCAGCGGCTGGTGGTGCCCCGGATCCTGGCCACCACGCTGGTCGGGGTACTGCTGTGCGGGGTGGTGTCGTTCGCCGGGGTGCTGACCGGGTTCCTGTTCAACCTGCTCGCGCAGGGCGGCACGCCGGGTAGCTACATCTCCTCGTTCGCGGCGTTCGCCCAGCCGGCCGACCTGGTGCTGGCCGAGATCAAGTCGGCGGTGTTCGGGGTGCTGGTGGCCCTGGTCGCCTGCTTCAAGGGGCTGAACGCCAAGGGTGGCCCGAAGGGCGTGGCGGACGCGGTCAACGCCTCGGTGGTGCTGTCGGTGGTGCTGCTGTTCGCGGTGAACGTGATCGCCACCGAGATCTACTCGGTCCTCGTGCCGCAGCGGCTGGGCTGAGGCGCCGATGACGCAGCTCTCCCGCCGGCCGGACCGCGCGCTCACCGGCGTCGCGCGCCGCCCGTACCTGGCACTCGCCGGCCTCGGCCACCAGGCGACGTTCGTGCTCCGCGCGTTCGGCTCGATCCCGCTGACCCTGCGCGCCTACCCGGCCGAGGTGTTCCGGCTGCTCGGCGACATCTGCTGGGGCAGCGGGGCGATCGTCGTCGGCGGCGGCACGATCGGCGTGATGGTGCTGCTGGCGCTGTTCACCGGCGCCTCGGTGGGCATCGAGGGGTTCAGCGCGCTGGACATCCTCGGGCTGTCGCCGCTGACCGGGTTCGTGTCCGCCTACGCGAACACCCGGGAGATCGCCCCGCTGGTCGCCGCCGTGGCGTTCGCCTCCCAGGCCGGCTGCCGGTACACCGCCCAGCTGGGCTCCATGCGCATCTCCGAGGAGATCGACGCGCTGGAGTCGATGGCCATCCGGCCGCTGCCCTACCTGGTGACCACCCGGATGCTCGCCGCGTTCTTCGCCATCGTCCCGCTGTACCTGATCGGGATGGGGGGCAACTACCTGGCCACCCAGCTGGTGCTGGACGTGGGGTACGGCCAGTCCGCGGGCACCTACCTGCACTACTTCCACGAGTTCCTGGTGCCGATCGACCTGCTCTACTCGGTGCTCAAGGCGGTGGTGTTCGTGGTGATCGCCACCCTGATCCACTGCTACTTCGGCTTCTACGCCTCGGGCGGCCCGCAGGGTGTGGGCGCGGCCTCCGGGCGGGCCATCCGCACCTCGATCATCTCGATCGTGGTCACCGACATGCTGATCACCATGGCCATCTGGGGCTTCGACCCCGGCGTCCGGATCTCGGGGTAGACCGATGCCCTACGTCGCCGACGTCACCGGCCGAGGCCCGTCCACCGCGACGTTGGCCGCCCGGGGCCTGGTCGCCCTCGCGGTGCTCGTGGTCGTGGTGGCCGCGCTGCTGATGCAGTACAAGGGCGTGTTCCGGTCGGTGTTCCCGGCCACCGCGCTGGTCACCGACGTGGGGGACGGGATCACCGTCGGTGCCGACGTGAAGCTGCGCGGGGCGCTGATCGGCTCGGTGGGCGACGTGCGGGTGCGGCCGGGCAGCGCCGACGGCTCGGACGGCGCGCCCCAGCACGAGGTCGACCTGCTGCTGCGCCCGGACATGGCGACCGGTATCCCGTCCGGGGTGACCGCGCGGGTGGTGCCCACCAACGTCTTCGGCGCCCCGTCGGTCGAGCTGGTGGACCCGGCGGACGCGGCCGCCCGGCCGAAGCTGGCCTCCGGGGCGGTCATCCCGGGCGACCGCTCGGCCGGCACCCTGCAGCTGCAGACCGTGATGAACCAGCTCAACCGGGTGCTGCGCGCGGTGGAGCCGGCGAAGCTGAACGTGGCGCTGACGAACCTGTCGCAGGCGCTGCAGGGTCGGGGCGACCGGATCGGCTCGATCGTCGGCCGGCTCGACCGGTACCTGACCACGCTCAACGCGCACACCGGCGACTTCTCGGCGGACATCTCGCTGCTGGGCACCGACCTGGACGCGCTGGCCGGCACCGCGCCCGACCTGCTGGAAACCGTGGACAACGCGGTGGTCACCACCCGGACGCTGGTCGACGAGCGGGACAAGCTGACCGAGACGTTGACCGGGGGCACCCGCACCGCCGATGGCGTGGACGAGCTGCTCGACCGTTCCGGCGGGCGGCTCATCCGGGTGGTCCACGACGCCGCCGGGATCACCGGCACCCTGGCGCCGCAGCGGGAGCTGATCCCGCGCTCGCTGGCCAGCCTCGGGGTCGGCACCCAGAAGCTGGGCGTCGGTTTCAGCCAGGGGCAAGGCGGCCTCTCGCTGGTCATCGGGCTGACCCCGTTCTCCCCGTACACCGCGAAGGACTGCCCTCGGTACCCCGGGCTGGCCGGCCCGAACTGCGGTGACCGGGTTCCCGCTCCGGGCACCCCGCCGTCGTCGTTCCCGTACTACCAGGGGCCGCCGGCGCCGCCGACGGTTCCCGGGCTGGGCACGCTGCCCGCCCCGCCCGCGCCGCCGGGCGCCGACCGCGGTGCCGGGTACCCGCGCGAGCAGCCGCGCCCCGACCGGTCGGATCCGTCGGCCCGCACCGGCCCGCCCGGCCCGCCCGGCCCGAAGGATCTGGTCCCCGGCATGTTCGGGGAGTTCCACCCGTCGGCGTGGGACGCCGCCGCGCCGGGTCCGGGCGGCAGCGTCGGACCGGTCGGCGGGACCGACGAGGCACGCACGGTCGACGCGCTGCTCGGCGGGCCGGCCTCCGGCTCGGCGGGCCTGCTGCTGCTCGGGCCGATCGTGCGCGGCTCCACGGTGGTGTTGCCGTCGTGAGCGCCCGGGCCGACAGCGAGCGGGCATCGCGGCGAGCGCCGGCGAGCGAGGAGCGGAACGGGCGCGGAGGCGAGCAATGAGCGTCCGCAAGGAGCTGATCAAGCTGCTGGTGTTCATGCTGGTGGCGCTGAGCGTGCTGTACCTGCTGTGGTCCACGCTGCTCAACACCACCGGCGGCGACACCCGCTCCTACGTCGTGGAGTTCAGCGACACGTCCGGCCTGCACGACGGTGACAACGTGCGCATCGCCGGCGTCCGGGTGGGTCGGGTGGAGTCCCTGAGGCTGGTCGGCACGCACGCCGAGGTGGCCATCTCGGTGCGCTCCGAGCAACCCGTCTTCACCAACACCCGGGCGCTGATCCGGTACCAGAACCTGGTCGGCCAGCGGTACCTGTCGCTGGTGGCCGGCGACGGCGCGGCCCGCCCGCTGCCCGACGGCGGCCGCATCCCGCTGGACCGGACCGAGCCGTCGTTCGACCTGTCCGCGCTGCTCAACGGCTTCGCGCCGCTGTTCACGACGCTCAAGCCGGCCGACGTCAACCGGCTGGCGGACAACATCGTCCAGGTGCTGCAGGGCTCCGGGCCGGAGATCGACCCGCTGCTGGAGCAGACCATCACACTGACCAACGCCATCGCCGACCGGGACAAGGTGATCGGTGCGGTGATCGACAACCTGAACCAGGTGTTGGACCAGATCGCGGGCAAGGGGCAGCAGACCGATGAGCTCCTCGCCCAGGGCCGCAGGCTGGTCGACGGCCTCAACCAGCGCACCCAGCCGATCTTCGGCTCGCTGGAGCGGGTGCGCGCGTTCACCGGCAACGCCCAGGAGCTGCTCGCCGACATCCGCCCCGACGTGCGCCGGGACGTGGGCTCCGCGAGCGACGCCTCGGCGGTGTTCGCCGGGGAGAAGGGCGCGCTGGGCGACACCCTGGCCGGCTTCCCGGCCTTCCTCAGCGGGCTGACCCGGGTCACCTCCTACGGGTCGTGGGCGAACCTGTACGCCTGCGGGGTCCGGCTCGACGTCCCCGGCGTCCCCGCCCAGATCGGCACCTTCCCCGGCGACACCCACACGGAGGTGTGCCGGTGAGCCCCCTCGTGCGCCCGTTGAAGGAGTACAACCCGTTCTGGCTCGGGGTCGTGGCCACCGCCGCGATCGTGGCGCTGGTCCTGGGCACGATCGGGTTCGGCGAGCTCGGGCTGGGCCAGGCGCGGTACACCGCCGAGTTCGCCCAGGCCGGCGACCTGCGGGTGGGCGACGAGGTGCGGGTGGCCGGGCTGGAGGTCGGCAAGGTCACCGCGGCGGAGCTGGAGTCCGGCCATGTGCTGATGTCCTTCCGGGTCGACCGCGACGTGCACCTCGGCCAGGACACCGAGGCGACGATCAAGCTGTCCACCCTGCTCGGCGGCCGGTACCTGGAGCTGCGGCCGGCCGGCGCCGGGGAGCTCACCGACGGCCGGATCCCGCTGGCGCACACCTCGGTGCCCTACGACCTGCAGAAGGTGCTGCAGACCGGTACCCCGCTGGTGGAGGACCTGGACCCGGGCAAGTTCCGGGAGGCGCTCGGCTCGGTGGCCACCACGCTGCGCTGGGACGGGCCGAAGGTCGGCGCCTCCCTGGACGGCCTGTCCCGGCTCTCGGCGGTGGTGGTCAACCGGCGGGACCAGATCGCGCACCTGATCAAGAGCGCCGACGCCGTCACCACCCTGCTCGACCAGCGCAGCGACCGGCTGTTCGCGCTGATGGGCCAGTCCGACACGCTGCTGCGCGAGCTGCTGCGCCGGCGCGACCTGATCCGGGGCGTGCTGTCCGACGCGGCCTCGTTCACCGACGAGCTGAACCGGGCCGTCAAGGAGAACCAGCCGCAGGTCGGCCCGCTGCTGGACAACGCACGCCAGCTGACCGACGTGCTGCGCCAGCAGGACGACGCGGTGGACCGGGCGCTGGAGCTGCTCGCCCCGGGCGGGCGGTACCTGAACAACACCCTGGGCGACGGCCCGTACCTGGAGGTCTACCTGCCGTACTCGCTGGTCCCGGACAACCTGCTGTGCCGGGCCCGCGCCGTCTCGGGGTGCCACTGATGTGCGCGCCCCGTGACCTGCTCCGGGTGTTCCGGGCGGCGGCCGCCGTGCTGCTGCTCGCCGCCGTGCTGGCCGGCACGGCGGGCTGCGGGCTGTTCGGGGAGCAGCCGATCCGGATCAGCGCGCTGTTCGGCGACGCGGTCGGGCTCTACGAGGGCAACAACGTCGCGGTGCTGGGCATCAAGGTCGGCACGGTGCGGGCGATCCACCCGGAGGGCACCCACGTGCGGGTGGACATGGACATCGACCCGGACGTGAAGATCCCGGCGAACGCCGGCGCGGTCACCCTGTCCCCGTCGGTGGTGACCGACCGCCGGGTGGAGCTGACCCCGGCCTGGACCGGCGGCCCGACCATCCGCGACGGCGACCTGATCCCGCTGGACCGCACCCGCACCCCGGTGGAGATCGACCGCCTGTTCACCGCCGCCGACCGGCTGGCCACCCAGCTCAACAAGATCACCGGGCCGGGGGGCCGGCCGGCGGTCGCCGACGCGCTGGGAGTCACCGCCGACACCTTCGCCGGCAACGGGGAGAAGCTGCGCACCTCGTTGCACGGGCTCGCCGCCGCCGTCGGGGTCGGCGCCGATCAGCGCGACCAGCTGGCCGACCTGATCCGCGACGTGGACCACCTCACCCAGCTGGCCGCCGACAACGACGGCACCGTCCGGTCCTTCTCGCACAACCTCACCGAGGCCACCGCGCTGGCCGACCAGCAGGGTCCGGCCATGGTCGCGGTGCTGGACAACCTCACCGTGCTGCTGGACAGGGCCGACAGGCTGATCAGGGACAACCGTGCGAAGGGCGAGGACACCCTGGCCAACCTGCGGGTCACCGCGCACACGCTGGCCGGGCGGGAACGCGAGCTGGCCGAGGCGGCCGACGTGCTGCCCACCGCGTTCCAGAACCTGAACAGCATCATCGACTACAAGCAGGGCCGCGCCCGCGTGCACGCCGGGATCGACGAGCTGCTGCTGGACACCCAGCTGCTCGGCCAGGCCTGCCGGGCCTACGGGGCGCCGGCGCTGTGTCCGGGCAACCCCGCCGGTCAGCCGCCGAACGCGGGCCTGGCGCTGCTGATGCTGGGCGGTGCCCGGTGAACCCGAGGCGCGCGGTGCTCGCCGCGCTGCTCGGCGCCCTGCTGACCGGCCTGCTCGGCGGGTGCGGCGGGGTCAACGTGGCCGACCTGCCGTTGCCGGTGCCGGGCTCGGACGTGCCGAGCGTCCACCTCACGGCGGTGTTCAGCGACGCGCTCAACCTGCCGGACGGTGCGCACGTGAAGCTGAACGGCGACGACGTCGGCCGGGTGCGCCAGATCGTGGCCAAGGACTACACCGCGCGGGTCGACATGGCGGTCCGCCGCGACCTCCGGCTGCCGGTGGGCACCACCGCCGAGCTGCGCCAGGCCACCCCGCTGGGCGAGGTGTTCGTCGCGCTCCGCCCGCCCGCCCCCGCCCCGGGCGGTGCGCAGCTGCGCGACGGTGACGTGATCGGCCGGGCCGACACGCAGACCTCGGCCAGCGTGGAGGACCTGCTCGCGTCGCTGTCGGCGCTGGTCAACGGGGGAGGGCTGGCGCAGATCCAGACCATCGTGCAGGAGCTGAACGCGGCCACCGACGGGCGCGCGCCGCAGATCACGCACTTGCTCGGGCAGACCACGACGACCATGGCGACCCTGAACGCCCGCACCGGGGACATCGACCGGGTGCTGGCGGCCAGCCGGCGGCTGACCGACACGCTGATCGACCGGAGGGGCACGGTGGACAAGGCGTTCGACGACCTCACCCCCGGGATCCGCGAGCTCGCCGACCAGACCGCCCGGCTGACCACCGCGCTGAAGGCGGCGGGCCGGGTCAGCGACACCGGCGACCAGCTGATCGACCGCGGCCGGCCGGACATCCGCTCGGTGGCCCGCGACCTCGGTCCGGTCCTCGACGGGTTCGCCGAGACCCGGCCCACGCTCGGCCAGTCGCTGCGCGACATCGTGCGGTTCGGGAAGGTGTTCGAGCAGCTGACCAAGGGCACCTCCGCGGCGGCCACCGGCGACGTCTCGCTGCTGCCGCTGATCTCCCTGCCCCGGCCCGGTGACCGGCTGCCCGGCCCGAACGACATCGCCGACGGCGAGCAGTCGTTCGCCGAGCACCTGCAGCACCAGTTCAGCACGTTCGGGAACGGCAAGTGACCCGCCGGTCCGTGGTCACCGTGGTCGCCCTGGCCGTGCTGACCGTCATCGGGCTGACCTACCTGCTGTTCGGGGTGGCCCAGCTGGACCCGATCCACCGGTCGATGACCATGACGGTCGACCTGGCCCGCTCGGGTGGCCTGCTGGACCACTCCCAGGTCAGCTACCGCGGCTACCCGGTGGGCCGGGTCCGCGCCATCGAGCTGCGGCCAGGGGGTGTGCGGGTCACCGTGCGGGTGGACGAGGGCACCCGGATCCCGGTGGACACCGACGTGGTGGTGGCCGACCTGTCCGCCGCGGGCGAGCAGTACATCGACTTCCGGCCGCGCAGCGACCACGGGCCGTACCTGGCCGACGGCGCCCGGATCGCGCAGCGCGACACCGCGACCCCGATCCCGTTCTCCCAGGTCATCTCCGACGTCACGAAGCTGACCGACCAGGTCGACCCGAGACAGGTCACCGTGGTGGTCGACGAGATGCAGCACGCGTTCAACGGCTCGGCCCCGGACATCCAGCGGGTGCTCGACGGCGGCGACCTGCTGCTGAACAGCCTGGACGGGGTGCTGCCGAACACCGTGCGCGCCCTGCACAACGGTCGCACCGTGCTGGGCACCGTGTCCGATTTGCGCGGCGAGCTGGCCCGGTTCGGCGGGGACGCCAAGGACTTCACCGGCACCCTCCGCCGCGCCGACCCGACCGCCCGCACGCTGCTCGAGGACAGCCCGGACACGCTGCGGCTGGTGGACGACGTCGTCCGCAAGAACGGCCCCTCGGTGGCGGCCCTGCTCGGCGACCTGGGCACCACCACCGACGTGGTGGCGATGCGGCTGCCCGCGATCTCCCAGTTCCTGCCCGGCCTGACCACCCTCGGCCCGGCCGCCACCGCGGTGGTGCGCGGCGACAAGATCCAGGTGATCGCGGACGGCTACCCCCGCCCCACCTGCGACTACGGCACCCCGCGCCGGGCGCCGACGATCGGCGGCAGCCCGCCACCGCCGATCAACCGGTACTGCACGCAGACCGGCCCCCGGATGCAGCAGCGCGGCTCGACGATGGTGCCCCGCCCGCGCGGCGACGACACCGCGACCGCGCCGAAGGGGGCGGACCCCGCGCAGCACGCCCGGCAACCGGGGCATACTCCCGACCGATGAGCGACGCCGAGCAGGGTGAGGAGGCCCCGATGGGCACGGGCGACACGCCGGGCACCGCGGTCACCGGCGACGAGCCGGGAACGGCGGCCGCCGGCGACGAGCGGGACACGGCCGGCGAGGAGCCGGGCACCGCGGCCGGACGGTCCGCGAACAAGCACGCGAAGCCGGACCGCCCGCCCGGCCCGCCGCCCCGGCCCGGGGTGACGGTGTCCCGGCCGGTGGCGGCCGGGCTGGCCGCGCTGCTGGTGCTCGCGGTGGCCGCGGCCGTCACCTTCGGCGTGCTGCTCACCCGCCGCACCGGCGCCGACGACTCCGCGCAGCAGGCGCTGGCCACCGCCAAGGCGTACGCGGTCACCGTGACCAGCTACGACTACCAGAACCTGGACCGCAACTTCGCCGACGTGCTGGACGGCGCCACCGGCGAGTTCAAGGACCAGTACTCCGGCGCCAGCCAGTCGCTGCGGCAGCTGATCAGCCAGGCGAAGGCCACCGCGAAGGGCAGCGTGCTGGCCGCCGGCATCCAGTCGGCGTCCCCGGACGAGGTGCAGGTCCTGGTGTTCGTCGACCAGGGGATCACCAACGCGGCCACCCCGCAGCCCCGCCTGGACCGCAACCGGGTGCTGATGACCCTCACCCCGCACGACGGCCGCTGGCTGGTGCGGAAACTGGAGCTGATGTGAGCACCCGTCGCCAGGCCGGGGCGGGCGCCGGCTCGGTCCGCGTCCGGTCGCTGCTGGACCCGGCCCGGCTGGACCACGACCCCGACGACACCGCCGGCTACCTCGACGTGCTCGGCGACACCGACGCCGGCGACGGCGAGGGCCTGCTCAGCCTGGCGCAGCGGGCCATGCGCAACGGCGTGCTCGCCTCGGTCTACGAGCGCTGGTGGCGGCCCACGTTCACCCTGGCGCTCGGGCTCGGCTCGATGGGGCAGGAGGCCCGCAACGCGGTCCGCGAGCTCGGCCTTGGCGGCGGCGAGCAGCGCGTGCTGGACGTGGCCTGCGGACCCGGCAACCTCACCCGGGTGTTCGCCGAGGCGGTGCGCGGCGACGGGTTCGTGGTGGGGTTGGACGCGTCGCGGCCCATGCTGGAGCGGGCGGTGCTGGACAACTCGGTGTCCCGGGCCGGCTACCTGCGTGCCGACGCCCGCGCGCTGCCGTTCCCGGACGGGTCCTTCGACGCGGTGTGCTGCTACGCGGCGCTGTACCTGGTGCCGGACCCGTTCACCGTGCTGGCCGAGATGCTCCGGGTGCTCGCGCCCGGCGGCCGCA
>DASXJJ010000176.1:0-6289 GCA_036497465.1 Pseudonocardia sp.
GCGCCCCGAGACCGCCGAGCACCCAGGCCCAGAAGATCAGCGCGACGAAGGTCACGGTCGCCGACAGGCCGACCGAGTCACCCACGAACCGGGGCTGCACCAGCGACTGGATCACCATGTTCAGCACGCAGTAGATGACGATGACCCAGATGAACATCGGCCAGCCACCGGCCAGCAGACCCAGCAGCGCCGGCGGGATCAGCCCCAGGATGAACCCGACGTTGGGGATGTAGTTGGTGATGAACGCCAGCACCCCCCACAGCACCGCCAGCGGCACACCGAGGACGGCCAGCCCGATCGTGTCCAGGACGGCGACGACGAAGCCGAACACCGTGGTCACCATCAGGTAGCTGCGCGTCCCCCTGGCGAAGTCCTGCAGTGCGGCCGCGACCGGCTTGCGGTCCGCCGCGATGGCCGCCATCCGGACCGACGCGCCACCGGCCTCGGCGCTCAGGAACAGCAGCAGCGCCAGCAGGAACACCACGCTGACCAGCACACTCGATACGCCGGAGAGCAACGAGGTGGCGTAGCCGGCGAGCTTGCTGAGGTCCGCCGAGCTCGCGGTGAGCTTCGCGGCGGACGGGTCGATGCCGAACTTCTGCAGGGTCTTGGTCAGCGTGGCCGTCAGGTCCTGCGCCTGCTTCGCATAGGTCGGCAGCACGGTGACCAGCTGGGATACCGACACCACCAGGGTGAGCACCAGCGCCACGATCACCGCGTACACTGCGGCGACCAGCAGCAGCGTGGACAGCCAGCCCGGCCAGCCGTGCCGGCGCGCCCAGCCCTGGATCGGGCTGATCGCGATGACGATGATGAGGGCCAGGAACACCGGGCCGATCAGCCACGAGACCGCCATCATGCCGGTGATCACGACGACGGCCGATGCGGCCCCCAGGAGCATGATCAATGCACGCGGGACGGGAGGTTGCGCCGGGCTGGTCATGCCCGTGACGCTAGGACGCCGCGCGGCATCGGGCGTCACCCCGTGCGGGTGGGACCGAGCCGCTCAGCGCCTCGGTGCGGGCCTCGGTGCGGGCCTCGGTGCGGGCCTCGGTGCGGGCCTCGGTGCGGGCCTCGGTGCGGGCCTCGGTGCACGGCTCAGTGCACAGACCCCGTCGCCAGGTCGACGGCGACGACACCGCGGTCGGCGGCGACCCGCTCCAGCGCGGAGGCCAGGCTCAGCGCCAGCTCCACGGCCACCCCGGTGAGCTCCTCGGCGCCGGTGTCGGCGAGCAGGTGGCCCGCCCTGCCCCGGGCCTCGGCGAGCCGGGGACCCCCGCCGCTCTCGGCGCACATCACCGACCGCACCAGGCCGTAGGCGGTCCGCCGGCACCGCAGGTCGACCGAGTTGCCCCGGCTCGTCGGATCCTCGTCCACGGCTGCTCCCTCGGCCGGCCGACACCCGCGATGTCGCGCGACACCTCCACCAATCCGGCCGTTACCCGTTACCGTGGATCGGTAAACCTCGGGCCGGGCCGGACCCGCCCTCGCCGCGGGGTGGAGGAGCACGGGTTGAGCGAGCGTGGCCACGAGTGGGACGCGCCCGACAGGGTGCGGGCGGCGATGCACGCCGTGCTGTCCGACGACCACAGCTACGAGCGCGGGCTGGCGGCCCTGCGGGAGCTGGTCGACGAGCTGGTCCGGACCGCGGGCGCCGAGGGGCTCGTCGGCTTCGCGGCGGAGCTGGCCGTCGCGCTCGCCGCCGCCGTCGAGCTGGTCGCCGAGGAGCAGGGCCTGCCCCCGGCCGGTCTCGCCGAGGTCTGGTTCGTCGAGTGACCCCCGCGCCGGCGGTCGCCGCCCGTCAGCCGGGTGTCCCGCCGAGCGCGGCGCGGCGGGCCTGGTAGAGCACCAGCCCCGCGGCCACCGCCAGGTTGAGCGACTCGGCCGTGCCGGTCATCGGGACCGCAACGGCCTCGTCGGCGGCGTCCAGCAGCGCGGCCGGCAGCCCCTCCCCCTCGCTGCCCAGCAGCACGGCCAGCGGCGGCCGGTAGTCGTGCGACCAGTGCGTCGCGGTCGCCCGCCCCGACGTGGCCAGCACCGTCACCCCCCACGCGCGAGCCCAGGCCAGGAACCCGTCCGCGTCCGGCGCCGACGCCACCGGCACCGCGAACAGCGAGCCCATGCTCGCCTTGACCGCGGCCGGCGCGTAGGGGTCGGCGGTGTCACCGACCAGGATCACCCCGGCGGCGCCCGCCGCGTCGGCCGTGCGCACCACGGTGCCCAGGTTCCCGGGGTTGCCGACCTCGTGCAGCGCCACGTACACGGCGTCCGGGGCGACCGGCAGCTCGTCCAGCCCGGTGTGCCGCGCGCGCACCACGGCCAGCAGCCCCGGCGGCCGGTCCCGCTCGGTGAGCCGGCCGGCCAGCTCGGCGCCCAGCACGGCGACCCGGGTGCCGCGGGCCCGCTGGGCGTCCACCATCTCCACCGCCGACCCGGGCAGCCACTCGGGCACCACGACCAGCGTCTCGATCTCCCAGCCCGCCTCCACCGCGCGCCACACCGGCTGCCCGCCGGCCACCACGAAGGCACCCTCGCGGCGCCGGTGGCGGCGGTCGGCCAACGCGCGGATGCGCTTCACCAGCGGGTTGGCCGCGCTGGTGATCGGTTCCTCGGTGTACATCGCGCACCCAATCTAATGCCGTCCCTGGCTCCCGGTTGATCGCGCCCGGCGGCTGCGCCACGGTGGGGTCACCGACCAGTCCGTCCCGAGGAGCCTCCGGTGACCCAGCCGACCGACCACATCGCCAACTCGCCGTCCGACGCCACGCCACCGGCCGACACCGCGCCGGTGACCGTGGTGACCGCGTTCCTTGACGCGCTGGGCCGCCTGGACACCGACGCCGCCGTGGCGCTGCTGGACGACGAGGTGCTCTACCAGAACGTCTCGCTGCCGGCCGCCCGCGGCAGGGCGGCGGTCGCCAAGCAGCTGGGGCTCCTCGCCCGGTACTGCAGCGGGTTCGAGGCGATCAACCACAGGATCGCGGCCGCCGGGGAGACCGTGCTCACCGAGCGCACCGACATCATCGTCATCGGGCGGGTCCGCGCCGAGTTCTGGGTGTGCGGCAGCTTCGAGGTGCGCGGTGGCCGCATCGTGCTCTGGCGGGACTACTTCGACTGGGCCAACATCACCGCCGGCATCGTCAAGGGCGCCGGGCGGGCACTGGTCAGTCTGGTCCGCGACCGGCGCGGCTGACCGGCCTCCCGCGCGCGGCCGGTCAGGTCCGGTTCACTCGGGCAGCCGCAGCCCGGAGTTCACGTCGAACGGGTGCACCCGGCCGGGCACGCCCAGCGCCACCCGCACCGTCTGCCCGTACTCCGGAGCGGCTCTGCCGGGCGTGCGCACGACCATCCGGGTCGGCACGTTGTTCACCCGCACCGTGCCGTGCACGAACGAGTCCGCGCCGAGGTCCTCCACCAGGTCCACGGTCATCGGGGTGCCCGCGTCGCCCTCGCCGACCAGCCGCAGCTCCTCCGGCCGCACGCCCAGCCAGATCTCGCCGAGGTCGGCGGCGTGCGCGGCGTCCAGCGTGCGCCGGGTCAGTGGCAGCACCAGCCCGTCGAGGGCCACCCCCTCCGGGGTCAGCGGCGCCATCGCCAGGTTCATCGACGGCGAACCGATGAACCCGGCGACGAAGGTGTTCACCGGGTTCGCGTACAGCTCGCGCGGCCCGGCGACCTGCTGCAGCGTGCCGTCCCGCAGCACGGCCACCCGGTTGCCCATGGTCATCGCCTCGACCTGGTCATGGGTGACGTAGACGGTGGTGGTGGCCAGCCGCTTCTGCAACGCGGTGATGTTCGCCCGCGTCTCCACCCGCAGCTTGGCGTCCAGGTTGGACAGCGGTTCGTCCATCAGGAACACCGACGGCTCGCGGACGATGGCCCGGCCCATCGCCACCCGCTGCCGCTGTCCGCCGGACAGCGCGCGCGGCCGGCGGTCCAGGTACGGGAGCAGGTCGAGCATCTCCGCGGCCTCGGCCACCCGGCGGCTGATCTCCGCCTTGGCCACCCGCTTGAGCTTGAGCGCGAACGCCATGTTGTCCGCCACGGTCATGTGCGGGTACAGCGCGTAGGACTGGAACACCATCGCGATGTCCCGGTCCTGGGGCGGTACCGCCGTGACGTCGCGGCCGCCGATGCTGACCGACCCCTCGTCCACGTCCTCCAGCCCGGCGAGCATCCGCAGCGCGGTGGACTTGCCGGAGCCCGACGGGCCGACCAGCACCAGGAACTCGCCGTCGGCGATCTCCAGGTCGAGCTCGTCGACCGCCCGCACCGGTGGGGTCCCCGGAAAGACCCGGGACGCCGCCCGGTACGTGACCTCTGCCATCGCGGGTCATCCTCGCACCGGACAGACGCCCCGGCACCCCTCGCGACAGAAAGCCCAGCCGAAGATCTCGGCCGGGCTCTCGGACGGGTCGGCCCCCCTGGCCGGGTGACGGCCGGGGACGCGGCTCAGCGGAACAGCTTGCGGATCACCAGCAGCACGACCACCGCGCCGACGCCGATCAGCGCGTACTTGACCTTGGGGTCGGCCAGCTTCTCCTGGACGGCCTCCTTGCCGCTGTCCGCCAGCCGCTTGGGGCTCGCCCGCTCGGCGAGCTCGTCCAAGTTGCCCGCGAGGGCGTTGCGAGCGTCCTCGATCTCTTTCTCAATGGCGTCCGGGTCGCGGGCCACGGCTCCTCCTCGCATCTACCCCGGCGCGACCGCCGGCGTGTGTGGGGGCCAACGGTAGATCACGGCGCCGGCGCGCATCGCCCCGGACACGCCTGGCGGCCCGCTACCCTCGTCAGATGGACGCCGACGACATCATCCGGCAGGGCCGCGAACTCGCCGACAAGTTGCAGAGGGGCGCGGGCGAGCAGGTCGCCCAGCACGAGCAGCAGATCAAGAGCACCCTGGGCAAGGTCGTGGACTTCGTCAACGACAAGACCTCGGGCAAGTACGCCGAGCAGGTCGGGAAGGTGGCCGGGTACGTCGGCCACGGCGTCGACACGCTCGCCGCGCACGGTCGGCCCACCGACACCGGGGCACCGGCGCCCGGTGCCGATGCGCCGACGTCCGGGACGCCGGCCGGCGGCACCGCGACCGGTGGCACCGCGGACGCGGGGCCGCCGCCGGCTCCCCCGACCGCCGCCGCGCCTCCTCCGCCGCCGTCCGCACCGCCGCCGTCCGCACCGCCGCCGTCCGCACCGCCGGCCGGCCCGCCGTCGCCGTCCGCGCCTCGGTCGGGCGACACCGGTACCGAGGGCGACGAGCCGACGAACCGGCCGCCGTCGCCGTGAGCGCCCCCGGCGGTAGCGTGCGGGTATGACCACGCGCCTCGAGCCCGGCGACGCCGCGCCCGCCTTCAGCCTGCCCGACGCCGACGGCAGGACGGTGTCGCTGGCCGACTACCGGGGCCGTCGGGTGATCGTCTACGCGTACCCGGCGGCCAGCACGCCCGGGTGCACCAAGCAGGCCTGCGACTTCCGCGACAGCCTGGCCGAGCTGAACGACGCCGGCCTGGACGTGATCGGCATCTCCCCGGACAAGCCGGCCAAGCTGGCCAAGTTCCGCGACGCCGAGGGGCTGACCTTCCCGCTGGTCTCCGACACCGACCGCGCGGTGCTCACCGAGTACGGCGCGTTCGGCGAGAAGCAGATGTACGGCAAGACGGTCACCGGGGTGATCCGCTCCACGTTCGTCATCGACCCGGAGGGCAAGGTCGAGAAGGCGCTGTACAACGTCCGTGCCACCGGCCACGTGACCAAGCTGCGCAAGGACATCGGCGTCTGAGCCTACCGGGGCGGGCGGGGTGCCGGCGGCGGGATTCGAACCCGCACTGACGGCCACCTAAAGACCGTGCCTCCTGCCAATTGGGCTACGCCGGCTTGGGCTTCCGCGCACACCAGGTGTCGGTGAGCGCGTGGCAGTTTGGACACAGGATACGCAGGTTCTCCAGCCGGTTGTCGGTGTGCACCCCGTTGATGTGATCGAGCGCGAGGGGGAGCGGTCGTCCTCGCCACTCCGCCAACCCGCACTCCTCGCATTCGGCCTTCTTGAGCCCAGCCTTGATCAAGCGCTGCCGCACCCTAGGTCCATGCGTGTATGCCGAGTTGACCACCAGGATGTCCTCCAGTGCCCAGGCTGCCCTGTTCGGCACCTTCCTCCCGCGCGACCAGCCCCGGCCGACGAAGTGTGAGGTGTCCAATCCGAGGTTGGTGATCTTCGCAGTGAACATGCGGTGCATGCCCCCGTTCGGCTGATAGCCGAGACGTCGCATCACATCCGACACCGACTGACATTCGCG
>DASXJJ010000177.1:0-2720 GCA_036497465.1 Pseudonocardia sp.
GCTGCTCGCCGGCGTGCTTGTCCAGCAGCAGGTGCAGCGCGTAGAACGTATGCCCGCGCACCAGCCAGTGATGCTTCTTGTACAGCGCGTAGAGCACCTGGGTGTCGGCTAGCAGGTGGTTGAGCCGCTGGCAGGAGTACAGCCGGGTGTCTCGCGGCAGCCCGAGCGGGAAGTGCCGCACGCTGCCGAACGGCTGCACCTCGGGGCCGTGCTGGTGCAGCCAGGGCTGAGTGCCGACCGGTTTCTTCGGTGTGGCAGTCATCGGTCCTCCCGGGTACGCATGGATGCGGTCAGTCTGGTTCGGCCCCGGCCGGGGGCCCGCGGTCCGGCAGGCCGAAATCGGTCCCCGGGGCTGATCCCGCCGGGCCGGGGCCAGGCGCGGGAGCCGGCGCAACCGTCCGGCTCCCGCTGAGCGTGTGACCCCGGGCCAAGCCGGCGAGCGGGGGCCTGGTCAGCCGTAGGGTTCGTGCCGGCTCCACCCTCCTCGCCGGGACCAGAGGAACACGGTGCGGCCGAGCACCGGGGCCAGCCAAAGGTGCGACAGCCCGGGCCGTATGGGGGGCGGCCCGGGCGGCACGCCGCCCGCCCACACCAGGGCGTCGAACGCGTCGGCAGCCGGACCGGTGCAGCCCAGGGTGAGGTACAGGTGGCGTTCCGCGGCCCGCCGCCGCTCGAGCCGGAGCAGGGCGCGCCCCGCGACCTCCCCGGCCAGCCAGCCCGCGACCGCCGCCGGCACCGCCGACATGTCCGGCCCGGTGCTCGGCGCCCGGCCCAGGGTGACCGTCGCTGGGCGGTCCAGCACCCCGGGATGGCCACGCAGCCGGGCCGGCACGGTGTGCACTAGCCAATGCACGTCCGGCACCGCGAAGCTCACGGCGGACGGCAGCTCGCCGGGGCGCGGCACACCGTGGGCCTCGCACGCCCGGGCCACGACCGGGAAGACTTCCCGGACCCGGGCCAGCCCCCGCAGGTCCTCGATCGTCACCTGCCACCACCACCGGCCCGGTGCCGGCCACTGCATGGCCGACTCCCGTCGCAGATGGGCCAGCCGCAGGTCCTCCCGTTCACCGACAGTGGCCTCCTCCAGCACGGCCCGCCGCCGGTCCGGGAAGACCAGGCTCAGCCCGCCCTCGTCCGGGTGTTCGACCATGGCCCCGAGCACCCGTCCCACCACCTCAGCGGCGGCCATCTCCTGCGGGGACGGCCCGCCCGCGGTCTCCTGACGGGCCGACGCGGCATCCCGGGGAGTCCGAGCGGTGACGGCCGTCGGCGGCGAGTGCGCGGTCTCCTCGGGCGTCGCGGTCCCCTCGGGCGTCACGGCCGGGGTGGCGGTGGGGAAGGCCGGCGGGGTTGGTCCCGGGGCACGATGGTGACCCATGTCGCGGCGCGCACCGGTACGGGTCGGGCCCGGGTGTCGATGTAGGTGCGGTGCCGGGCCGGGGTGCGCGGTTCGGCGACGCCGTCCAGGCCGGCCGGGCAGCGCACCGCCGCCCAGGACAGGTCATTCGGCGCGGCGCTCTCGAACGCGGCCCGGTACAGGGAGAACACCCTGGTCACCGGGTCGTCGCCCAGGTCGTGCAGGACCCGGGGGGTCAACCCGGTCACCTCCAGCACGCCGCCGTGTGCGCCGATCCACGCCTCCAGCCGGTGCAGCAGGTCGGCCAGGGTCGGGTCCAGACGGCGGACCCGGGACAGGTCGATCACCAGGTGCTGGGTGCCGGCCTCGACCAGCCCACGCAGGTGCGATCCGACCGAGCGGTAGGAGGAGCGATCCAGCGAACCGGCCAGCACGGCGGCCGCGTAATGGTCCGCGCGCTGCGCGGAGGCCACGGTCACCGGGCCGGCCGCGTCGGCGAGCGCGCTGCCCATCGCCGCCCGCAGGGTGTGTTCCAGCTCGGCGAGCTCGGCTTGGCGCGACCACACGGGTCGAGCCCGGGGTGGGGAGAACAGTCCGCTGTCCGCCGGGTCCGCCGTCCGCAACGGGAGAGTCGACATGACGTCCACCCTGCGCCGACGCGGCGCGCCGCACCTCGCCCTGGTGTGGCGAATCGGCGCGGCGCGGTCGCCACGGTGGGTCAGGTCGCCGGCCGGTGGCAGGGCCCGGCCAGGGTCCTGAGCCCGCCGGGGCCAAGTGGTACCGGCAGCTTGCGTCCGGCGGGCCGGTCCGGGGCGGGGGGCGGTGCTGCGAGTGTGAGAGCCGGTGCGGTGGGGACCGCCCGCCGCCGGAATTGAGCGTTGGGAGTGATCCAGTGACTCTGATGCGGTTTGACCCATTCCGGGAGTTGGACCGGTTCATGGAGCAGAGCTTCTCGGGGAGCGGGCGGACACCCCGCAGCATGCCGATGACGGCGCTGCGTCGAGGTGACGTGTTCCTGGTGGACCTCGACCTACCGGGGGTGGACCGGGATGACGTGGAGCTGACCGTGGAGCGCAACGTCGTGACCGTCCGGGCGCGGCGGGCGCCGCACCGGGCGGAAGGCGACGAGGTGATCATCGACGAGCGGCCCTACGGCGAGTTCTCCCGCCAGCTGTTCCTCGGGGACAACCTCGACTCGAGCCAACTGGCCGCCGAGCTGCGCGACGGCGTACTGCACCTCAGCGTGCCGGTCAGCGAGGAGAGCAAGCCCAGGCAGATCCAGCTCAACTACTCCGGCGAGCAGGGTTCCCGGCTGGAGGCGGGCTCCGAGCGCTCAGGCCAGGAGCGGTCGAGCGAGCAGCGG
>DASXJJ010000178.1:0-47054 GCA_036497465.1 Pseudonocardia sp.
GGTGTCGTCGGCCGGCGTGCCGGTGGCGGTGGCGGTGCCCGTCGGGTCGGCGGCACCCCCACCGCCACCGGTGGCCGCTGCCGCGGCGTCGCGCAGCCGCAGCCGGACCGACGCGGTCCCGCCGGCCGGTACCTCCAGCCGGTACCAGAGCGCCGCCTTGGTGCCCGTGCCGTCCGGGGCGACGGTGTCGGCACCGGACACCACGTGGTCGTTGATCCCGTCCTTGGGGTGCGCCGAGCGGCCGGGCACGCCCCACAGCAGCTCGGCATTGGTCTCGTTGTCGCAGGCCAGGGCGGTGGCGCCGGGGTCGCCGGTGAGCGTGACCCGGTCACCCTCGAGCAGCTCGGCGACCAGCGTCGCGTCGTCGAGCGCCCGCACCGTGGGCACGCCGTCGTGGCCGGGCCGCCCCCAGGCCCAGGTGTTGCGCAGCCACAGCGTGGGCAGCACGTGCAGCGTCGCCGCCTCCGGCCCCCGGTTCTCGGCGGTGATCCGCACGCACAGGTCGGTCGGCCCGGCCTTGGCGTGCTCGACGGTCACCGCCCAGTACCGGTCGTCGTCGAACACCCCGGTGTCGACCAGCTCCAGCTCGGGCTCGGTGCGGTCCCTGCCGTGGTGCACCAGGGCGTCGTAGGGGAACTCCCGCTGCGGGTAGTGGTAGCGCCACACCGCCCACGAGTGCGTCGGCGTCGCGTCGAGGTACCACCAGCACTCCTTGACGTCCTCGCCGTGGTTGCCCTCCGGGCCGGTCAGCCCGAACATCCGCTCCTTGAGGATCGGGTCGACGCCGTTCCACAGCGCCAGCGCGAGGCAGAACCGCTGGCTCTCGTCGCAGACGCCGGCCATGCCGTCCTCGTTCCACCGGTACGCGCGGGAGCGGGCGTGGTCGTGCGGGAAGTACTCCCACGCGTCGCCGTTCTCGCTGTAGTCCTCGCGCACCGTGCCCCACGCGCGCTCGGCCACGTACGGGCCCCAGGCCCGCCACGCCGCGGTTCCCGCGTCGGCCGCCCGCAGCCGCGCCTGCTCCTGTGTGCCCTGCCCCATGGCAGGTGAGTATCGGCACCCGGCGCCCGCGCGGCCAGCATCCCCGGCGCGCCGGAAGTGGATCGCCGGGCCGGACGCCCGCTCAGGCGGACCAGTGGGCCGGGCGGCGCAGCGCGGCCGGGATGGTGGTCGAGCCGTCGCCCCGGGCGGCGTCCAGCAGCGGCTGGGTGACGAACAGTGCCCCGGCCAGCCGCGCGCCGCGCACGTCGGCGGCCCGCAGGTCGGCGCCCAGCAGGTCGGCGGCGTGCAGGTCGACCCCGCGCAGGTCGGCGCCGACCAGGTACGCGCCGCGCAGCCCGGCCGCGCGCAGGTCGACCCGGCGCAGGTCGGCGCCGATCAGGTCGGCACCGCGCCGGTCCGGCGGGGGGTCCCGGTCGGCGGCGCGCGCCGCCTCGCTCACCCGGCCCAGCAGCGCGCCGTGCCGGCCGCGCAGCCCGGCGACGTCCACCGAGGCCAGCTGCTCGGCCGTGCCGCCGGCCAGCCGCTCGGTTTCCCGCCTTGCCTCGGCGAGCTCGCCGGCGAACGGCACCGCCGCCGGCAGCTCCAGCGCCTGGCCGAGGTACCAGAGCAGCTCGTGCAGCGGGCGCAGCACGGCGAACGCGTCGAACATCGCCGCCGCGGCCGCAGGGCCCGCGCGCCAGTCCGCGCCCCCGGCGCTCAGCCCGGTGGCCCGCTGGCCGGCGCCGAAGCAGTCGAACACCGCGCACCCGGGGAAGCCCCGGTTGCGCAGCGAGTCGTGGATGCCGCAGCGGAAGTCCGGCCGCAGGTGCCCGCACGGCTGGCCGGCGGGCTTGTCGACCGCGAAGTCGGCCGAGGCCACGAACGCCGGGGCGACGCAGCACAGCCCGACGCAGCGGGCGCAGTCGCCGCGCAGCGCGGGGGTCGCCTCCGGCATCCGGCGGGGTCCTCTCGTCAGGGGCGGGTCCTGGCCTCGTTGAGGATAATGACCAGCTGCGCGATCCGGCCGCCGCGCACGACCAGGTAGTGGGTCAGCACCAGCGGGTCGGGCAGCCCGGTCTTGTCGTAGCGGCCGTCCATCACCGCGTCGACGATCAGGCCGCCGGCGTGCTCGCGCACCTCGACGACCTCCATGGTGACCCGGTCGCCGACCATCTCGGCGGCCAGCCACTCGCGGATCGCCGGCCGGCCCCAGAACTCGCGGCGCGCGTCGTTGACCATCGCGTCCTCGGTGAACGTGGCGGCCAGCGCGTCGGTGTCGAACGCGTTCGCCGCGTCCACGTAGGCCGCGACCGCGGCGGGCAGGGTGCTGGTGCTCATCTCCGGGTTCCTCTCCATCGGGTGTGCCCCGACCGTCGGCCCTCCCGCCGGGGGAGGGTCAAGCGGCGCGCCCCGGCTGGACCCTCCCCCAGCGGGAGGGGCCACGCTGGGCGCATGCCCGCGCGCCTGACCATCGGGGACTTCTCCCGGATCACCCACCTGAGCGTGAAGACGCTGCGCCACTACCACGAGGCGGGGCTGCTGGAGCCGGACAGCGTCGACCCGTACTCCGGGTACCGCTACTACTCGACCGCGCAGGTGCCCACCGCGCAGGTCATCCGGTGGTTCCGCGAGCTGGGCATGCCGGTGCGGGAGGTCGCCGAGGTGCTCGCCGCGCCCGGCCCGGACGCCCGAGGCTCGCTGATCGCCGGCCATCTGGCCCGGATGGAGGAGCAGCTGGACCGCACCCGCGCCGCGGTGACGTCGCTGCGCCGGTTGCTGGAGCCCGCGTCGCCGGCCGTGGCGGTCGAGCTGCGGGCCGCGCCGGAGGCCACGGTGGCCGCGATCCGGGGCACGGTGGCGCTGGATGGCGTGCTGGACTGGTACGGCGAGGCGATGACCGAGCTGCGCCGGACGCTGCGCGCGCACGGGCTGCGGCCCACCGGCCCCGGCGGCGGGCTCTACGACAACGAGCTGTTCACCGACGAGCACGGGGCCGCGGTGGTGTACCTGCCGGTGCCGGACCCGCCCTCGGCCGGCCGGGTGGCGCCGTTCGTGATCCCGGCGGCCGAGCTCGCGGTGACCGTGCACGCCGGCCCGCACGACGACATCGACGTCACCTACGGGGCGCTGGGCAGCTACGTGAGCGAGCACGCGCTGGCCGTCGCCGGGGCGGTGCGCGAGCGGTACCTGGTCGGGCCGGCGGACACCGACGACTCGGCGGCGTGGCGGACGGAGATCGGCTGGCCGGTGTTCCACGCCTCGCCGGTCGGCGGCTGACCCCCCGTCAGGCCCGGTCAGCTCCGGTCAGTCCCCGGCCAGGGTGAAGTCGGCGAAGTCGAAGCCGGGGGACACCAGGCAGCTGGCCATGGCGAGCGTGTCGGCCGGGAGCGTGCGCTGCCAGGTGCCGGCGGGCACCCGGGCCTGCAGCATCTCGCCGGCCGCCGGGTCGGGGCCGAGCACGAGGTCCTCGCCGGCCGAGGGGCGTTCGCCGGCGCCGCCCAGGCGCAGCGTGATCCGCCCGGCGCCGTTCCAGATCCACACCTCGTCGGAGGCGACCCGGTGCCAGGCCGAGCACTCGCCCGGTGGCAGGCAGAACAGGATCAGCGTGGCCGCCGGGCGTACCCGGCCGTCGGCCGTGCGGACCTCGTCGGGCGCGGTCCAGGTGCGCCGGTACCAGCCGCCCTCCGGGTGCCGCCGCAGGTCGTGGTGCCGGACGGCGGGATGCCCGGCCTCCGGGTGCCCGGCGGGGTCGGCGGCCGGCACTCAGCCGCCGCGCAGCGTGCGGTCGATCAGCAGCGCGGCGCCCAGCTCCAGCACGTCGGTGGTGATCGGGCGGCCCAGCATCGTCTCGGCCTGGGCCAGCCGGTAGCTGACGGTCTTGTGGTGCACGTGCAGCACCTGGGCGGTACGGGTCTTGCTGCAGCCCTGGGCGACGAACTCCAGCAGCGTCTCGCGCAGCCGCTCGCAGGTCTCGTCCTCCCCGCCGAGGGCGCCCAGCCGGTCGGCGGCCAGCCGGCGGGCCCGCTCCGGCTCGGCGCACAGCAGCGCGGCGAGCTGGATGTCGCAGTGCCGGACCACCCCGTCCCTGGGCCGCCTGCCCAGCCGGGCGGCCCGCTCGGCCTCCCTGGCCTGCCGGTGCGAGTGGCGGAACCCGGCCCGGCCGCGTCCCGCGGCGCCCATGCCGACGAGCACGCCGGGCAGCTTGGTCGCGGCCAGGGCGGCCAGCCGCTCCGGGCTCGGCGCCGAGGGCCAGCCCAGCCATGCCCACCAGGTGCCGTCACCGACCGGCAGGCTGAGGGTGGCCGAGGCGGAGGCGCCGAGCGTCTCGACGGCGGCGCGCACGTCGGCGGCCCGGTCCAGCGGCGCGAGCACCAGCGCGACGTGGTGTGCGCGCACGTCGAAGCGCAGCGCGGAGCTGGCCGCGCCCTCGTCGACCGGGCCGTCGTCGAGCAGCTCGCGGACCACGTCCGACGGCGCCCGCCCGGTCCGGCCGGCGTGCACGGCGCCGTACTCGGTGCGGTACTCGCTGACCAGGTGCTCGCAGCTGCGGTCGATGAAGGTGAAGATGTGCCGGGAGGACAGCAGCGACGCCTCGCGCAGCACGTCGAGGTCGGTCAGCCGGCGTCCCAGGTGCTCGCTCCAGTGCTGCCACAGCAGCTCGTGGCCGTACCGGTAGGCGCGCAGCAGGTCGGTGATGTCGCCGCCGCTGTCCACGGTGTGCCGCAGCAACCTGCGGGCACCCAGCGGGGGCTCGGTCGCCGTGGCCGGCACCCCGAACGCCAGGGTGGAGAAGATCGCGCCGATGTTCTGGTCGGTGCTCTCCCGCACCGCGGCCACCGCCTCCGCCGAGCCGTTCGGCACCAGGTGCGGAAGCTTGGTGAGAACCTGGTCGGCGACGTCCTCGGCCACCTCGGCGGACCGCAGCAGCAGCTCGTGGGCGCACCGCTGCACGGCTTCGGCGACCGCCTCGGTGGTGGGGCCGTCGGACCCCCGGCCCGAGGCGGAGCCGTCCTCGGCCGGCCGACCCGACCCGATGACGTGCAGCGGCTCGGCGGACATCGTCCGACCCTAACCCGTGCGGCCCGGCCGCTATGACCCAGGTCACGGGTGATTGTCCGTTTCCCCCGCCGCTACCCTCCGTTCGGGCTAGTGCCGGAGGTCACCGGGCCACCACGGTGACCGGGCTGCACATCGCGGATAGCCCCGGTCGTGCGGTGTACCCGCATTGGCCATTGGCCGCGAGCGCCGGTTCGGCCACGATTCGCCGGACCGTCCCGGCAATCCGGGCATCACGAGGGAGTGGCGTAGGTGGACGACTTCGAACTCGTCGGGACCGGGCTCACGGTCTTCGAGCACGACGACCTGGTCGAGGGCCCGGTGATCTGGCTGGACTCCCCGACGGCCGTGATGGACTTCGTGTCCTCCGGCGCCGTCGCCGAGACGATCGTGCTCGCCCGGGGCGGCACCACCACGTTCCTCACCCCGGCGCTGTCCGCCGGTGTCAAGGGCGTCATGACGCTGCAGGGCGCGCCGGAGAGCCACCTGGGCATCCTGTCCCGCGAGTACGGCATCCCCTGCCTGATGTCGGTGCGGTTCACCGAGGGGGTGATCAGCGCCCGGGGCGAGACCATCCCGCCGGACGGGGCGACGGTGCGGCTCGACCTGTCCGGTTCGTCCGACGGCCAGGTCTTCATCGCCTCGGCCGACCGGGAGTACGGCGACAACCAGGGCGACGGCGAGCCGGTGGCCGAGGACCCGGCGGCCGCCGCGCAGGCCGAGCAGCTCAAGGCGCTGATGGCCAGCTACCGGGGCGAGATCGCCGACGGGATCCGGGGCGACCGGCAGATGCGCGTGCGGCTGCGCTCCGGCGTGCTGGACGGGACCAGGGAGAACGTGGACCGCGACCTGCGCCCGGACGAGGTCGGCGACTTCCTGGCCTACTCCGGTTGGAACCTGTGGGACCTGGTCAAGTCCCGGCAGACCGAGGGTGAGTCCGGGCTGATCCCGCGCCAGGAGTACGAGACGATCTCGTTCGTCCAGCAGTGGAGCAGCTACGCCCGGTGGATCGACCAGATCACCGACAAGCTCGGCGTCGACGGGGTCGTCGAGCTCGGCCGGCTGCCCCGCAAGGAGATCGGTACCAAGGCCAACCACGTGCACGTGTGGGGCGCCGGGGCCTGCCCGCTGATCGGCAAGGCGATCGCGGGCCAGCTCGGCCTGAGCTCGGGCCTGGACGACACGCGCAACGCCAGCACGATCATCCAGTTCATGCGCCGGCTGCAGTTCGGGCTGTGGGGCGAGGGCCCCGGGTTCGCCTCCGGCCGCGGCTACCGGGTGCCCGTACTCGACCCGGGCTGGCTGAGCCGGTTCGCCGACGACGAGACCCGGCTCGACGACCCCGACCGGCTGGCCGCGTTCCGCGCGTTCAATGCCACCACCGAGCTCACCGGGTTCCTGCTGCACTACGACTGCCGGGCCGGCATGTGCGACACCGGCCCCTACCCGCTCCCGGACTCGAACGGTCAACAGGGTTTCGTGATCGTCCGGGACCACTTCCTGTACGAGCCGGCCTACGAGTGGGCCTCGGTGCTGGAGGGGCTGCCCTACTGCGTCACCGAGGCGATGTTCTTCCGGCCGGACACCCCGGTGGAGATCGCGATCAACGACATCGCCACCACGTTCGCCCGGCCGCGCAACTACCTCAAGCACCTGTCCGGGGTCGCGGTGTACGCCCGGGACCGCTGGGACACCCCCGTCGAGCAGGTCCGCCGGCTCGACGACGCGGAGATGGCGCGCATCGTGGAGCGCTGCAACGCCTCGATGCTGTCGCTGTACACCTCGATCGGCGAGCTGTCCTGGGACGACCGGCTGCGCAACGGCATCAAGGTGTACTGCCGGGAGATGCTGATGCCCTACGCGCGGGCCGCCGGGGTGTGGGACTCGATGATCGGCGACGACTTCGACGAGCTGACCGCGGCCAGCCGGGAGGCCTACTCGGTGCTGGCCGGCGGGCAGGCCGCCCCGGTGCTGGGCGCGGTGTTCCTGATGGGCCAGGGCCTGGTGCCCGACGAGGGGCTGGGCGCCGCGCCCGAGGTCGGCGACGACGCGTTGCCCGCGCTGCACGCGCTCGCGCTGCGCGGCAACCTGCCGTCGCTGCTTGAGGGTCCGGTCACCCCGGACGAGCTGCTGGACGCCGACCTGGTGGCGCGGACCCCGGCCGGCTACCTGCTCACCGACGCCGGTCACCGCCGCCACGACGAGCTGCTGGCCGCCGAGCGTTCCGGGCTGGACGTCGACCGCCTCGGCCAGATCTACGAGCGGTTCCTCTCGGTCAACGGCCCGATGAAGAGCCTGTCGGCGCGGGCCGGCTCGGTCTCCGAGGACGACCGCTTCGAGCTGATCGGCGAGGCTGAGGAGCTGGTCAAGCGGGTCGGGCCCGCGCTGCGCCGCACCACCGAGCTGCTGCCCCGGTTCGACCGCTACCAGCCCCGGCTGGCCGAGGCGCTGCGCCGGGCCGAGGACGGCGAGTGGGAGTACCTGATCAGCCCCGGCGTCGACTCGGTGCACACGGTCTGGATGGAGGTCCACGAGGACTACCTGCAGACGCTGGGCCGCAGCCGCGAGGAGGAGGGCTCCTACTGATGACGGCTCTGACCTACGGCTTCTCCGCCGAGGGCACCGACGCCGCCGAGCCGGACCGGGCGGTACTGGGCGGCAAGGGAGCAGGCCTGGTGGAGATGGTCGGCCTGGGCATGCCGGTGCCGCCGGGTTTCGTGATCGGCACCCCGTGCGGGCGGGCCTACCTGGCCGCCGACCCGCCCGCGCTGCCGGACGGGCTGGACGGCGAGCGGGCCGACCGGATGGCCGCCCTGGAGGAGGCCACCGGGCGGCGCTTCGGTGACCGGGAGGACCCGCTGCTGGTGTCGGTGCGCTCCGGTGCCCCGGTGTCCATGCCCGGGATGATGGACACCGTGCTCAACGTCGGGCTCACCGCCGGCGGCGTCGAGGCGCTGGCCGCGCGCGCCGGGGACGAGCGGTTCGTCTGGACGTCGTTCGAGCGGCTGCTGGACGGCTTCGCCCGCACGGTGCGCGACGTCGACGTCGGCGAGCTGGAGGACGCGCTGTTCGACCTGCCGGTGGAGAAGGACCCGGGTAAGGCGGCGCGCGGCCGGTGCGAGGCGCTGCTCGCGGTGATCGAGCGCGAGTCGGGGCGGCCGTTCCCGGACGCGGACGGTCAGCTGCGCGAGTCGATCGAGGCGGTGTTCCGGTCCTGGCTCAGCCCGAGGGCGAAGGCCTACCGCAAGCACAAGGGCATCGACGAGGACATGGGCACCGCGGTCGTGGTGCAGGCCATGGTGTTCGGCAACCGGGACGACGAGTCGGGCAGCGGGGTGGCGTTCACCCGCGACCCGTCCACCGGCGCGCGCGGGGTGTTCGGCGACTTCCTGTTCACCGCCCAGGGCGAGGACGTGGTCTCCGGCGAGTACGACACCCTGCCGCTGGCGTCGCTGGGCGACCGGCTGCCCGAGGTCTACGCCCAGCTCACCGACGTGTTCGAGCGGCTGGAGCGGCACACCCGCGACCTGTGCGACGTGGAGTTCACCATCGAGTCGGGCCAGCTGTACGTGCTGCAGACCCGGGTCGGGCAGCGCAGCGGCCGCGCGGCGGTGGCGCTCGCGGTCGACCTGGTGGACGAGGGCCTGATCACCGAGGCGGAGGCGGTCGGCCGCGTGGACGACGAGCAGCTGGCCGCGGCGTCCGCGCCCCGGTTCGACGCCGAGCCGCCCGCCGCCGAGGTGCTGGCGCGTGGCCTGGCCGCGTCGCCGGGCGCGGTCACCGGGCAGGCCGCGTTCGACGCCGACCGCGCGCGGGCGCTGCACGAGGAGGGCCACGACGTGGTGCTGCTGCGGCCCACCACCTCGCCGGCCGACCTGCCCGGGGTGATCGCCTCGGTCGGCGTGGTCACCGGCCGGGGCGGGCGCACCAGCCACGCCGCGGTGGTGGCCCGCGGGATGAGCCGGGCCGCGGTGTGCGGGGTGGGCGAGCTCACCGTGGCCAAGGACCGCCGCTCCGCGACGCTGGCCGGCCACCAGCTCACCGAGGGCGAGCTGATCTCGGTGGACGGTGACCGGGGCATCGTCAGCCTGGGCCGCCGCGCCGCCTCGGCCGCCGCCGACACCGATCCGGCGCTGGCCCGCCTGCTCGGCTGGCGGGAACAGCACGCCGGGCACCACACGGAGGAGCACTGATGCTGGAGCCCAAGGACGACCTGCGGCACGCGCTGCGCCCCGGGCCGCACTCCCGGGAGAGCCTGTTCTACAACGTGCTGCTCCCCGACGACGATATGATGATCTTCATCTACACCTGGGTGGACGCGGAGAGCAAGGGCGGGCACCTGGTCACCGTGGTCGGCGACAACAACGTCCGGCACGCGGTCTCCGCCACCGACGGCGTGCCGGTCGGCGCCCGGGACTTCGACGACTGGGAGGTCGAGGGGCTGCGGTTGCGGCACAACGAGCTGCTGGAACGCGCGGACATCTCGTTCACCGGCGACGACATGACCCTGGAGGCCACCTTCACCGGCCTGCACCCGGCGTTCGACTACGCGCGGAACGAGGACGGCTGCCCCCGGATCGTCGCGGACAACCGGTTCGAGCAGTCCGGCCGGGTGACCGGGACCCTGGTGCTGAACGGGCGGACCATCGAGTTCGACACCACCGGGCACCGCGACCACTCCTGGGGCACCCGCGACTGGGACTCCATCCAGGACTGGAAGTGGGTGTCGGTGCAGGCCGGCGACGACCTGACGCTCAACGTCATGCAGATGCACTGGCGCGGCGAGACCACCCGGCACGGCTACGTCTGGCGCGACGGCGCCGTGCACCCGGTCACCGACATCCGCACCCGCGCCGAGTTCGACGAGAACTGGTGGCAGACCGCGCTGGAGATGACCGTCCGCGACGACGAGGGCCGCGACACCGTGGTCACCGCACGGCGCTACGCCCTGCTGCGGTTCGAGGCCGGCGAGAAGCTGGCGCTGCACGAGGCGGGCTGCCGCGCGGAGATCAACGGGCGGCCGGCGGTGGCGCACTTCGAGTGCGGCTGGGACAAGGCCTACGCCGCCGCCCAGGCCGAGCGGGTCGCCTCCGGCGCCGACTGACCCGGCTCGCGGAATCGCCTCCGCCGATGCCGCCCGGAGTGGCATGATCGCGGTGCGCGAGACCAGGGGGAGGAAGATGCCGGACCTGTCCGCCGTCGGCCGTGCCGGGGTGCTCACCGTGGCCACCCGGGGCACCGAGGGCGCCGGCGAGGTACAGGTCTCCCTGCGCGGGGCCACCGAGACGCTGCTGGCCTGGTCGGCCGAGCCGCTGGCCCGGGGCACCCACGTGGTCGTCGTCGGCGTGGTCTCGTCGCGGACGGTGCGGGTGGTCCGCGCCGACGAGGTCGGCCTCGGCTGACCAGGGGAGAGAGGGCCGCACCGTGTTCGGTTGGAACGTTCCCGCGCCCGACGAGGCGATGCTGATCTCCGGGGGCAAGAACTCCGACGACACCCCGTTCCGGGTGATCATCGGCCACGGCGCCTTCGTGCTGCCGTTCCTGCGCAAGGCCCGGTACCTGACGCTGTCGATGGTCGAGGCGGAGGTCGAGGAGCGCTGCGTCACCCGCCAGGGCATCACCCTGAGCGTGCGGGCGGTGATCGCGTTCAAGGTCGGCAACGACGCGGAGAGCATCGTCAACGCCGGGCAGCGGTTCCTGTCCGACCAGAGCCAGATGTCGGTGCTCACCGGCCGGATCTTCGCCGGGCACCTGCGCTCGATCATCGGCTCGATGACCGTCGAGGAGATCGTCAGCGAGCGGCAGAAGCTGGCCACCGAGGTGCTGGACGGGTCCAAGGAGGAGATGGCCCGGATCGGGCTGACCGTCGACGCGCTGCAGATCCAGTCCATCGACGACGGCGACCTGGGCTACATCGCCTCGATGTCCGCCCCGCACACGGCGGCCATCCAGCGGCAGGCCCAGATCGCCCAGTCGCAGGCCCGGCAGGCCGCCGCCGAGGCCGAGCAGGAGTCGCAGCGTCGGCAGGCCGAGTACCAGCGGGAGACCGCCGTCGTGCAGGCCCGCTACCAGGCCGAGGTGGACCGCGCGCGGGCCGACGCCGCGCAGGCCGGCCCGCTCGCGCAGGCGCAGGCCCAGCGGCAGGTGATCGTCGCGCAGACCGAGCTGGCTCAGCGGGAGGCCGAGCTGCGCCAGCAGCAGCTGGTGGCCGAGGTGGTCAAGCCGGCCGAGGCCGAGGCGGAGAAGACCCGGGTGCTGGCCAGTGCCGAGGCCGAGCGGATCCGCATCCAGGCCGAGGCCGCCGCGTCGCACAACCGGGTCGCGCTGGACCGGATGCTGATCGACCAGCTGCCGCTGATCGTCAGCGAGGCGGCCAAGGGGCTCAACGGCGCGAACGTCAACATCCTGAACGGGGCCGACGGGATCAGCGAGGTGGTGGCCAGCCTGGTCGGCCAGGGCGTCACGATCTTCGAGTCGCTGCGCAAGAACGTCGGCGGCTCGGACGAGGCGCCGGCCGGGCCCGGCGGCGGGGGCAGCGCGAACGGCACGCCGGAGTCCCACCCCAGCCGGCCGCGCAAGGAGCTCGACCGCGGCTGACCGCCGTCCGCCACGATGGGCCGGTGACCCAGGAGCCCAGGCTGCACTGCGCCCGCTGCGACCTCGACCATCCGCTGCCCGAGCTGGCCTGGCGCTGCGCGCGCTGCTCAGGGGTGCTCGACCTGGCCGGCTTCGACCCCGCCTGGCCGGACCCGTCGGCCTGGGCGGCCCGGCCGGCCACGCTGTGGCGGTACGCGGAGGCGCTGCCGGTACCGGCCGGGCGGGCGGCGCGGATCAGTCTGGGCGAGGGGATGACGCCGCTGGTGCCGGCGGCCGGGCACCCCGGCGTGGCGCTCAAGGTCGACTACCTGGCCCCCACCGGCTCGTTCAAGGACCGGGGCGCGGTCGTGCTGGTTGCCGCGGCCGCCGAGCTGGGGGCCTGCCGGATGGTGGCCGACAGCAGCGGCAACGCCGGCGCCGCGATCGCCGCCTACGCCGCCAGGGCCGGCATCGGCTGCGAGGTGTTCCTGCCGGCGGGCACCTCCCCCGGCAAGGTCGCCCAGCTGCGCGCGTACCGGGCCGAGGTCCGCGAGGTCGCCGGGACCAGGCAGGACGCCGCCGACGCGGCCGCGCTCGCCGCCGAGGCACCCGGCGTGTACTACGCCAGCCACGTCTACCAGCCGGCGTTCCTGCACGGCACCAAGACCTACGCGTTCGAGCTGTGGGAGCAGCTGGGCGGGAGGCTGCCGGAGACCCTGCTCCTCCCGGTGGGCAACGGCACGCTGGTTCTCGGTGCCTACCTGGGAGCGCGTGAGCTGGCCGCCAGGGGCCTGGTCGACCGCCTGCCCCGGATCGTCGCGGTGCAGGCCGCCGGCTGCGCCCCGCTGGCCGCCGCGTTCGCCGCCGGCCGGGACGAGCCGGAGCCGGTGACGCCGGAGCCGACCGTCGCCGAGGGCATCGCCATCGCCCGCCCGGCGCGCGGCGCGCAGATCCTCGCGGCGGTCCGGGACACCGGCGGCGCGGTGGTCACGGTGTCCGACGGGCAGGTGCTGGAGGCGCGGGCGGAGCTGGGCGCCGGCGGGCTGTACGTCGAGCCCACCGCCGCCGCCTGCTGGGCCGCGGTGCGTTCCGGCGCGGTGCCGCCCGTCCCGTCCCCGGAGTCGCCGGCGCCGTCCGGGGCTCCGTCGGAGGCGCGCGGCCGGTCGCACGGCGACGTCCCGGTGCACACCGTGCTGCCGCTGTGCGGCAGCGGCCTCAAGTCTGGCGGGTACTGAGGGTCACTGCATGATCACCGCCCGACACGCCCGCTCGCCGGGATCCCCGGTCTTCGGGGCCAGGACCGGGATCATGTCACGTGAGTGACGGATGTGACTGTCCGCGCGGTGGCCGGGAGGAGTGCGCACATGGTCGAGGTCAGCAACTGGGTGGGTTACCTGGTGTTGTTCGGCATCGCCGTGGGGATGGGGGCGCTCGGCGGGGTCACCTGCGAGCTGCTGCGCCGCCGGTCCCCGACGCCGGTCGCCGGGCTGCCCGCGCCGGTGCCGATGCCCGCGCCGTTCGGCTCGGTCCCGCTCAACGGCGGATACGGCACGAACGGGTCGAACGGCTCCACCGAGGACGGCGTCGACCACACCGCGCCCGACGCGGCCCCGCGACCGCACCGGCAGCGCCGGTTCGCCGACCTGGGAGTCTGGCAGGGCGTCCTGGTCGGCGCGGTGGCCGCGGTGGCAGCGCTCTGGCTGTTCCCGCCGCAGCAGATGGTCCCGGTCGGGCCCGAGGCGGCGCTGCCCGGCGTGCGGTACGACGTGATCCGGCTGATCGTGCTGTCGCTGCTGCTCGGCTGGGCGGCGAGCGGGGTACTCGGCGCGCTGCAGTCCCGCACGGCGGCCATCGAGGCGGCCCGGCACGCCGACGTCGCCGCCCGCATCGCGCTGCAGCAGCTGGACGTGCTCGCCGGCCAGGTCGACCAGCGGATGTCACCGGAGCGGCTGCGCGGCGAGCTGGAGCTGACCCGGGCCTCGCTGGCGGCGATGCACACCGGCATGCAGGACGGCGTGCAGTACACGCGCCGCTGACCGGCCCGTCTCGGGCGGCCGGTCGCGGGCGGTACGAGCGCCGCTGATCGGCCACCGCTTGCGGCAAGCCCGCTGATCGGCTCCGGCGAGCGGTACCCGCACGGCCGGCCGGCCGGGCCGAGCGGTACCCGCACGGCCGGCCGGGCTAGCGACGGCAGCTCGGCGGCGACGGCCGGTCTCGGTCAGCGCAGGCGCAGCACGATCTTGCCCCGGGTGTGCCGCCTGGCCAGCTCGGTGTAGGCCTCGCGCACCTGCTCGAGCGGGTACGTCGTGGCGATCGGCACGGTCAGCCCACCCTCGGCGATGAGGCCGACCAGCTCGCCCAGCACGGCCCCGGTGCTGGCCTCGCCGCCGCCCACGGCCAGCGTGCCGTGCCGCTGGGCGCCGGCGAAGTCGATGATCGTCTCGATCCGGCCGGGCTTCACCCCCAGGCCGAGCGCTAGCTCGAGGTATCCGTTGCCGAAGGTGTCGATGAACGCGTCGATGCCGTCCGGCGCGGCGGCCCGCAGCCGGTCGGCCAGCCCGTCGCCGTAGCTGACCGGTTCGACGCCGACCGAGCGCAGCCACTCGGCGTTCGTCTCGCCGGCGATGCCGATCACCCGGGCCCCGGAACGGCGGGCCAGCTGCACGACCAGCGAACCGACCCCGCCCGCGGCGCCGCTGACCGCCACGGTCTCGCCGGCCTCCAGCCCGACCGCGCGCACTGCGGCGTACGCGGTCGTCCCGGCCACCTTGAGCCCGCCCGCCTCGTCCCAGCCGACGGCCTCGGGCTTCCGCGCCAGGTCCTCGACGGCGGCCACCACCAGGTCGGCCTGCGAGGCCCGGCCGTCGGTGAACCCGACAACCTCGTCGCCCTCGGCCAGGTCGCGCACCCCGTCGCCGACCTCGACCACGCGTCCGGCGAAGTCGCTGCCCTGGCCGGACGGGAAGTCGGCCGGCCAGCGGTCGTGCAGCAGGCCCTCGCGGATGGCGATCTCGCCGGGGTTGATGCCGGCGCTCACCACCTCGACGAGCACCTCGCCGGGCCCCGGCGCCGGACGCTCCACCTCGTCGACCCGCAGCACCTCGACGGGACCGTACTGATCGAACCGCACCGCACGTGACATGTCGGGCTCCCCTCCGGACGGGTGTGTCTGATCCGTCATCGGAGTCAATGTCCGGGGAGGCGATCGGCATTCCCGATCCGGCTGATCGCCGCTCAACGGCGCAAGGACGCCATTCGTCGGCTCGCCGTGCCCGAAGTCGGGCACCGAAGTGGCGTAAGGGGGGTTCGAAGTGCCAGGCTCGGGACTCGTGAGCGCTTCCGTGTCCGACCCACCGGCACCGGCCGTCGCCCACGGCGAGCTTATCCGGCACGTCGTGGCGTCCACCGGGCTGGCTCCGGACGTGGCGGCGCGGGTGGTCACCGACGTGCTCGCCTACTTCGGGGAGACCACCGAGACGTTCGTTCGCCGGCGGCACGCGGAGCTGCACCGGCGCGGCCACTCCAACGCGGAGATCTGGCCGGTGATCGCGGCCGAGCTGGCCGAGCGACGGGTGGCCTCGGCCGCGCTGTCGCACCGCCAGCTGCGGCGCATCGTGTACGGCTGAGAGGGGACAGGAATGTGCGGGATCGTCGGGTACGTCGGCCAGCGGGACGCGGCTCCGATGCTGCTGGAGGGGCTGCGCCGGCTGGAGTACCGGGGGTACGACTCGGCCGGCATCGCGCTGGGGCACCGGCGGAAGCTCAAGGTGCACAAGACCGCGGGCCGGGTCCAGGACCTGCGCAACCTGGTCGGCGACTCGGTCCCGGGCACGGTCGGCATCGCGCACACCCGGTGGGCCACCCACGGTGAGGTGACCGACGCCAACGCGCACCCGCACACCGACGCCTCCGGCCGGTTCGCGGTGGTGCACAACGGCATCGTGGAGAACGCCGACCGGCTGCGCGCCGAGCTCACCGCGTCCGGGGTCACGCTGGTCTCGGAGACCGACACCGAGGCCCTGGTGCACCTCATCGCGGCCGCCGCCGAGCGGACCGAGTCCCTCGAGGACGCGGTGCGCGACACGCTGCAGTCCGTGGAGGGCACCTACGGGCTGGTCGTGCTGGATGCGCGCCGTCCGGACGAGCTGGTCGTCGCGCGCAACGGCAGCCCGATCGTGCTGGGCGTCGGCGAGGGCGAGACGTTCGTGGCCTCCGACGTGTCCGCGCTGGTCCGCCACACCCAGCGGGTGGTGTACCTGGACGACGGCGAGATCGCCACGGTGCGCGCCGACGAGTTCCGCACCAGCGGCCGCGCGCAGACCGTCGAGGTGTCCGACGAGGACTTCCAGCTCGGCGAGCACGAAGACTTCATGCGCAAGGAGATGTCCGAGCAGCCCGAGGCGGTGCGCCGGGTGCTGGGCGGGCGGTTGGACCACCGGTTCAACACCGCGCGCCTGGGCGGGCTGCGGCTGGACCCGCGCGACCTGCGGACCGTGCGCCGGGTGAAGTTCCTGGGCTGCGGCTCGGCGTACTACGCGGGTCAGGTCGGCGCGTCGCTGGTGGAGGAGCTGGCCCGGATCCCGGCGGACGCGGAGCCCGCCTCGGAGTTCCGCTACCGCAACCCGGTGATCGACGCCGACACGCTGTACGTGGCGATCAGCCAGAGCGGCGAGACGCTGGACACCCTGGCCGCCGTGCAGGAGCTCAACCGCAAGGGCGGCAGCGTGCTCGGCGCGGTCAACGTCGTGGGCAGCGCCGTGGCCCGCGAGTGCGGCCGGGGGGTGTTCCTGCACGCCGGGCCGGAGGTGTCGGTGGCCTCCACCAAGGCGTTCATCAACATGACCGTGTCGTTCGCGATGCTCGCGCTGCTGCTCGGGCGGGTGCGCGACCTGTCGGCCGCGCGCGGCGCGGAGCTGGTGGCCGGGCTGCAGGAGCTGCCCGACCAGATCGGTCAGGTGCTGGCCACCGACGACGACGTGGCCGAGGTGGCCCGCCGGTACGCCAAGGCCGAGCACATGTTCTTCATCGGCCGGGTGCGTGGCTGGCCGGTGGCCAGGGAGGGTGCCCAGAAGCTCAAGGAGATCTCCTACCTGCACGCCGAGGCCTACCAGGCCGCCGAGCTCAAGCACGGCCCGCTGGCGCTGATCGACCCGTCGATGCCGAGCGTCGTGGTGGTGCCCGACGACGAGCTGCTGGCCAAGAACATCTCGACCATCGAGCAGATCAAGGCACGGGGTGGCCCGGTGATCGCGGTGACCAACGCCGAGCTGCCCGCCGGGCTGGCCGACGCCGAGCTGCGGGTGCCGGGCAACTCGCCGGAGCTGGACCCGGTCCTGCTCACCATCCCGCTGCAGATGTTCGCCTACCACGTGGCCTCGGAGCTGGGCCGGGACATCGACAAGCCGCGCAACCTGGCCAAGAGCGTCACGGTCGAGTAGCCGCGCCCGGCGCAGGCCGAGCGGGCCTGGCCCAGACCGAGCGGGCCGGCACAGACCCGCCGCGGCCGGCGCAGACCGGCCGCGGCCGGCGCAGACCCCGCGGGGTCTGCGCGGGCGGCACGGGGTCTGTGCCGGCCGGGTCACCAGAGGCTCGGCTCCGCGCGGTCGTGCAACTCCAGCTCCAGCAGTCGCCGCTTGACCTCCAGCCCGCCCGCGTAGCCGGTCAGCTTGCCGCTCGCCCCGAGTACCCGGTGGCACGGGACCACGATCAGTACCGGGTTGGCCGCCATGGCCGCGCCGACGGCCCGTGCTCCCTCGTACCCGACCATGCCCAGCGCGGTGGCCAGGGCGCCGTAGCTGGTCGTCCCGCCGTAGCCGACCTCGGTCAGCCCGGCCAGGATGCGCCGCCGTTCGGGGTCCACGTTGGACAGGTCGACCGGCACGGTGAACTCACGCAGCCGGCCGGCGAGGTAGTCGTCCAGCTCGCGGCGGGCCTGGTCGACGATGGCCGCCTCGGCAGGGTCGGTCGGCCGCTCGGGTCGGGCGAGGGCCGGGCGGAACGAGCAGCGGGTGAGCCCGGCGGCCGACGCGGCGAGGGACAGGGTGCCCAGCGGGGTGTCGTGGGTGTGCATGTCCGGGAGAACCCCGCACGCCCGTGGTCGGTTGCGGACAGGATGGGCGGTGTGGTCGAGGAGTTGAGCCTGCGCCGGCTGTCCTAGATTCGTCGGGACTGATCCGCGGCGTCGCCAGCTGGCCGTCTCCTGACGGGTGGCGCAGACCGGCTGCGGCTCGCCCAGCCTCTACAGGGTCTGTGCGGCCCGCACGGGCACTGTGCCGGCTGGGTAGGCGCGCCGGCTGGGCGGGGACGGCGGCTGGGTGGGGACGGCGACCTGGGCTCCGGCCGCCGGCCCGGCCAGGGGCTGGGTGGGGACGGCGGCTGGGTAGGGACCGATCCGTGCGCTTTACAGCGGATGTGGCCCGGGTCATGCTCGAAGGGCGAGACGACCGGGACCTGTCCCGCGCCGAGCATCGAGCCGTTCGCCACGCGGAGCTGGCCCCCGTCCCGCCGCCCGTCCACCGTTCAGGAGAGGGTGCCCGATGACCAAGCCGTTCGCCTCGTCCGCCGACCTCGCCACCAAGGAGCAGACCCTGGAGGTGCTGGCCGACGGCGTCTACGCGCTGACCGCGGAGGGCGACCCGAACATCGGCGCGGTCGAGGGCGAGGACTTCGTGGTGTGCTTCGAGGCGCTGGCCACCCCGGTCGCCGCCGCCGAGTGGCTGGAGAAGCTGCGCCGGCACACCGACAAGCCGGTGCGGTACCTGGTGCTGAGCCACTACCACGCGGTGCGGGTGCTCGGGGCGTCGGCGTTCGACGCCGAGGTGATCGTCGCGCACGAGAACACCCGGGCGCTGGTCGCGGAGCGCGGCAAGGAGGACTGGGCGAGCGAGTTCGCCCGGATGCCCCGGCTGGCCAGGGGCGCCGAGTCGGTACCCGGGCTGACCTGGCCGACGCTGACCTTCTCCGACCGGCTGACCATCGACCTCGGCGGCGACCGGGGCGACCTGGAGCTGCGGTACTGCGGGCGCGGGCACACCGAGGGCGACATCGTGGCATGGCTGCCCCGGCACCGGATCCTGTTCGCCGGCGACCTGGTCGAGGCGGAGGCCGCGCTCTACACCGGCGACGCGTTCCACCGGGAGTGGGCCACCTCGACGCTGGACGCCGTGCGGGCGCTGGAGGCCGAGACGCTGGTCGGCGGGCGCGGCGGGGTGACCCGAGGTCGGCCGGCGGTGGACGGCGCCGTCGCGCAAACCCGCAACTTCCTGGACGTGATGATCCGCGAGGTCGGCGGCGTGCGGTCGCGGGGCGGCACGCCGCGCGATGCGTTCGAGGCCACCCACGCGGCCCTGGTCGACGACTACGGCCGGTGGCCGATCTTCGAGCACTGCCTGCCGTTCGACGTGTCCCGGCTGTGGGACGAGCTGTCCGGGGTCGAGCGGCCGGTGATCTGGACGGCGGAGCGGGACCGCGAGGTCTGGGACCAGCTGCAGTCATGACCGCCCCGGGCATGGGCACCTGGCCGGGCGACCCGGTGGTGGTCGTCGGCAACGGGCCGGTCGGGCAGACCGCCGCGCTGCTGCTGGCCCGCTGGGGGGTGCCGAGCGTGGTGCTCGACCGGCGGGCCGCGCGCGACCTGGTCGGCTCCCGGGCGATCTGCCAGCAGGGCGACGTGCTGGACGTGTGGGAGTCGGTCGGCGCGCGGGTGGCGGCCGAGGGCGTCACCTGGACCACCGCCCGCACCTTCCACCGGTCCGACGAGCTGTTCGCCGTCCGGCTGGGTGACCAGCGCGGCACCCTGCCGCCGTTCGTGAACGTCTCGCAGGCGCACACCGAGCGGTTGCTGGACGAGCGGATCGCCGCCCAGCCGCTGATCGACGTCCGCTGGTCGCACCCGGTCGACACGATCACCCAGGACGCGGCCGGCGTCATCGTGGCCGGCCCGGAGTTCCGGCTGCGCGCGGAGTACGTGCTGGTCTGCGCGGGGGCGCGGGCGGAGACGCTGCGCGGTCAGCTCGGCGTGCGGTTCGACGGGCACTCGTTCGCCGACCGGTTCCTGATCTGCGACATCCGCGCCGAACTGCCCGGCTGGGCCACCGAGCGGCGGTTCTACTTCGACCCGGAGTGGAACCCCGGCAGGCAGGTGCTCATCCACCCGTGCCCGGACTCCACCTACCGGATCGACTGGCAGGTGCCGTCGGACTACGACCTCGCCGAGGAGGTGGCCACCGGTGCGCTGGACGGGCGGATCCGGGCCATCGTCGGTGACACCCCCTACGAGCTGGTGTGGTCATCGGTGTACCGGTTCCACACCCGCTGCGCGGACCGGCTGCGGGTCGGCCGGGTGCTGCTGGCCGGGGACGCCGCGCACGTGTACGCCCCGTTCGGCGCCCGGGGGCTCAACTCGGGGGTGGCCGACGCGGAGAACGCCGCCTGGAAGCTCGCGTTCGCCGGCCGGGGCTGGGGCGGGCCGGAGGTGCTGCTGGAGAGCTACCACGCCGAGCGGCACGCGGCCGCCGAGGAGAACGTGCGGGTCACCGCGGCGACGATGGACTTCCTGGTGCCTCGCACGGCCGAGGCCGCCGAGCACCGGGCCGCCGTACTGGCCCGGGCGCGCACCGACCCGGCCGCGCGGGCGGGTGTCGACTCGGGCCGGCTGTCCGCGCCGCACCGCTACCTCGCCTCGCCGCTGACCACCGTCGCGCCCACCGCTGAGCCCGCCCTCGCCCCCACCGTCGCCCTCACCGCCGAGTCCCCGGCCGCCGAGCGCGCGGCCGGTGAGCGTTCGGCCGCCGAGCGCGCGGCCGGTGAGCGTCCGGCCGCCCAACATCCGACCGTCGATCGCCCGGGGCCCGGCGCGATCGTGCCGGACCTGCCGGTGCGCGGCGGGCGGGGCTCCCTGCGCCGGTGGTGCCGGGACGGGTTGCTGGTGCTGGCAGCGCCGGGGGCGGCCACCGATGTCGCGGTGCCGGCCGGTCCGGTGCCGGTGCGGGTGCTGGCGATGACCGGGCTGAGCGCCGAGCTGGCTGGCGTGCTCGGCGCCCGGCCGGGACAGTGGTGGGTGGTGCGCCCGGACGCGCACGTCGCGGCGGTGGTCGCCGACCGGTCCGCGCTGGTCGCCGCGGTGCACCGCGCGCTCGGGTCGTCGGGCGCGCCCGGGACGGCCGGAACGCCCGGGTCGCCCGGGTCCGGAACGCCCGGGTCGCCCGGGTCCGGGACGACCGGGTCGCCCGGGACGACCGCCTCGCCCGGAACGCCCGTGTCGAAGGAGGACGAGGATGGCCTACTACCGACAGCTCGGTGAGGTGCCGCCGAAACGGCACACCCAGCACCGCGCGCCGTCCGGCGAGCTGTACTTCGAGGAGCTGATGGGCGAGGAGGGGTTCTCCGCCGACTCGTCGCTGCTCTACCACCGGCACCTGCCGTCGGCGGTCGTGGACGCCTCGCCGTGGGAGCTGCCCGGCCAGGTGCGGACGGTGAACCAGCCGCTGCTGCCCCGGCACCTGCGCACCCACGAGCTGTTCGTCGACGAGGAGTGGAAGGCCACCGACGCGGTGACCGGCCGGCGGGTGCTGCTGGGCAACTCCGACGTGCGGCTGGGCTACGTGGCGGCGGGCGAGCCGTCGCCGCTGTACCGCAACGCGATCGGCGACGAGCTGGTCTACGTGGAGTCCGGGCTCGGCACCGTGCAGACGGTGTTCGGGGCGCTGGACGTGCGCGCGGGGGACTACGTGCTGCTGCCGCGCGCCACCACGCACCGCTGGGTGCCGGCCTCGGCGGGCCCGCTGCGGCTGTACGTGATCGAGGCGAGCTCGCACGTGACCCCGCCGGCCAGGTACCTGTCCCGGTACGGCCAGCTGCTCGAGCACGCCCCGTACTGCGAGCGCGACCTGCACGGGCCGGGCGAGCCGCTGCTGGCCGAGGGCTCCGCCGCCGACACCGAGGTGCTGGTCAAGCACCGCACGCCGGCCGGCGTCGGCGGCACCCGCTACGTGCTGCCGCACCACCCGTTCGACGTGGTCGGCTGGGACGGCTGCCTGTACCCGTACACCTTCAACATCGCCGACTTCGAGCCGATCACCGGCCGGGTGCACCAGCCGCCGCCGGCGCACCAGGTGTTCGCCGGCTCCGGGTTCGTGGTGTGCAACTTCGTCCCGCGCAAGGTCGACTACCACCCGCTGTCCATCCCGGTGCCCTACTACCACGCCAACGTCGACTCCGACGAGGTGATGTTCTACTGCGGCGGCGACTACGAGGCGCGCAGGGGCTCGGGCATCGGCCAGGGCTCGATCAGCCTGCACCCGGGCGGGCACACCCACGGCCCGCAGCCGGGGGCCTACGAGCGTTCGATCGGGGCGGAGTTCTTCGACGAGCTGGCCGTCATGGTCGACACGTTCGCCCCGCTGGAGCTGGGGGAGGGCGGGACGGCCTGCGAGGACCCCGGCTACGCGTGGAGCTGGGCGGGCGGCCGGCGCTGACCCGGCTGCCCGGGGAGCGGTGGCTCAGGAGGCGGTGGCGTGCCGGACGCCGGTGGCACGGAGCACGCGGCGCCAGCTGAGCAGCCCCTCGTCGGCCGACGGGCCGCCGTCCTTCGCGGACTTCCAGTCGAAGCCGCTCATGTCGCGGGAGTGCGCCTCGTGCCGGTCGAACCGTTCACCGCTCGGGCTGTGCTCCGAGGAGGGTGTGCTCACGGCTGCCTCCCGCTCCGTCGCCACGGGTTCTCGGACCCGGCGTCAAGTCGACCGCGATAGTACCGGAACTGCTGTCGGAGGACCACGACGAGCCAGGCGCTGACCACCAGACCGGCCAGTGAGCACACCACCAGGAGGTAGTAGACCTGGTACGGGCCGACCCGGACCATCAGCCAGCCGGGGGGATGGCCGACGACCGTGAGGATCGTCGAGACGATGGTGATGAGCGCGGCGGCGAAGAACCCGTAGACGGCGTGTGCCGAGGACCGGAAGAGGCGGTCGAACGAGAAGCCGAAGAGGGTGATGGCGAAGATCGGCACGGCGAGCGCGAGCGTGGGTGCGTTCAGGTCGACGTTCTGCAGCCTGGGCAGCGTGACCGCCAGGACCAGCGAGATCACGGTGGCGGAGAGCGCCATGGTCAGCACGGGCACCAGCGCGCCCGGCGGCTTCTCCGCGTAGGTGACCTCCCAGCCGAGCTTCTGGCCCAGGGTCGAGGCGGCCGGCGGCGTGCGCAGGAAGAGGTGCGGGTCCGCGTTGGTGTCGGTGTCGCGCACCTCGAGCTGCGTCCCGGGCGCCTGCTCCTCCAGCTCGTCCGGCGTGGTCAGCAGGAAGTCCTGCCCCTGCCACAGGTAGACCGCGTGCCGGCTGTCGTAGCGGCCCGCGCTCGCCCCCATGCTCAGGTGGTAGGTCTGGAACAGCGAGGCCGCCCCGGCCAGCGGCACGAACGTGCGTTGCGACTCCAGGCCGAACACGGTCTTGAGCTTCTCGTCGAAGGTCCGGCGCCCGTCCGGCGGGGCGGAGATGTTGAACGAGTAGTCCACCCCGATGTGGCAGCCCACCGTCAGCGGCGCCTGGACCGCGAGGATGTAGCCGTCGGCGAAGAACCTGCAGTAGTGCCGCAGGGTCTCCAGCGTCTCGTCGTCCGCGTGCTCGCGGATCCCGCCCAGTGCGTCGGCGAACAGGCGGTCGAAGTCGTCCGCCGGCACGACGTCCTTGACGTTGATGAGGCGCCGCAGCTCGTCGAGGGCGGCGAGGAAGGGCGGCGTGCCGGCGAGGCCGGGGAAGGCGATGCCCAGCGGTACCCCGAGCGTCGTGCTGACCAGCGCGGTGACCTCGGCCTGGGACAGCAGCGGGAGCCGGGCCCCGGACGCGTCCCGGACCACGAGGTTGTTGTAGAAGGTGCCCTTGGTGCTCCACAGCACGGGAACGACCACGGTGTGGTCGCTGCTCGCCCGGTCGCGGTCGAGGATGCTGCGCCGCTCCTCGCCGTTGATGACCAGGTCGACCCGGCCGTGCAGGCTGGAGGCTTCCGCGGCACCGACGAAGAACTCCTGCAGGCGCTGCCGGTACTCCCGGTGCCGCAGCATCCGGTCGAACAGCCCGATGACCTCGTCGTAGTACCGCGCGCCGACCTCGCTCTCGGCCCGGTCGACCTCGGCGGGCGAGGGCAGGACGAACGGCGGCGTGCCGGCGTCGTCGGCTGGGGTCACGGTGGGGTTGTCGGGGTGGGCGTGAGCATCGTTACCGGTGATACCAGAGCGGCCGGCCGTCCGGTGGCCGCCCGGCCGTTCCGGTCGGGGTACTAGGACTTGCCCAGCAGGTGCGCCGCGAACCAGTCGCGGGCGGCCGACGAGGACACGTCGAAGCCGGGGCCGGCGTATGCGTCGAAGTGCCCGCCGTCCAGCAGCTGCAGCTTCTTCGGCTGCGCCGCGGTCTCGTAGGCGGCGGTGGCCAGCTCACCGGCGGCGAGCCGGTCGTTCGGCGCCACCACCATCAGCAGCGGGGTGGGCGCGATCAGCGGCAGGTAGGTGCCCGGCTCGTAGCCCCGGAAGAACTCCATCGTCTGCAGCGTCACCTCGTTGCGCCACGCGGGAGCCCGCTGCTCGGCGGTCGCGGTGAACCACTGGTACGAGTCCGGGGTGGGCAGCGCGGACACCTCCGCCGGGTCCTCGGCCACCACCGGGATCATGGTCGGCCCGGCGCCCCCGGCGATGGCCTGGCGCTCGGCGGCGAACATCGCGTCCATCGCCGCCCAGTTGTCGATCCGCACCAGCTCGCGGAAGTGCCGGGAGCCGGAGACGGCGGGAACCTGGCCGACCACCGCCCTGACCCGCCGGTCGATCGCCGCCGTCACGTAGGCGTTGGCCGCGCCGTAGCTGGAGCCCCACAGCCCGATCCGCTCGGCGTCCACGTCCGGCCGGGACTGCGCGTAGGTGATCGCGTGCGAGATGAACCGGACCTGCTGCCACGGGTCGATCTCCTGCCGGGGCGTGCCGGGCACCGCGTCGCTGGCGCCGAACCCCGGGTGGTCGTACACCAGGCAGGCCAGCCCGGCGGCGGCGAACACCTCGGCGTAGCGGTCCAGCCACATCTCCTTCACGGCGGCGAACCCGTGCTGCAGCACCACGCACGGCGTCTCCCCGCCGCCGGACCCCTCGGCCGGGTAGAACCAGCCGCGCAGAGTGGCCCCCTGCGCGCTGAACTCGATGTCCTCCATCTGCTCCTCCTCGTTACGCGTCCGGGGCAACCGGCACGATCGTTTTGCGACCCTAACGCGCGTTAGTTAACCTGCCCGGTGGCCACGGCACCGGACACAGGATCGACATATCTCCCGGTCACCGGGGCGGAAGGAAGCGAAGGATGATCTCAGTCAGCTGGGCCGAACGGCTCGCACTGGTCACCGTGAACCGTCCGGAGAAACGCAACGCGCTGACCGTCGAGCTCTGCCACCGGCTCGACGACGCCGTCAGCGAGGCAGTCGCGGACGGCGCCCGGGCGCTGGTGATCACCGGCGAGGGAAGCAGCTTCTGCTCCGGCGCCGACCTGGACGCGGTGTACGAGGCCGACTTCCGCACCGCCCTCTACGACATGCTCGGCACGGTGACCGACGCGCCGCTACCGGTGATCGCGGCGGTGAACGGCCCGGCCATCGGCGCCGGCACCCAGCTGGCCATCGCCGCCGACCTGCGGGTGGTGGCTCCCGGCGCGACCTTCGGGGTGCCGACCGCCCGGATCGGCCTCGCGGTGGACCCGTGGACGATCCGCCGGCTGGCGCTGCTGGCCGGAAACGGCACCGCGCGTCGCCTGCTGCTGGCCTGCGAGGTGCTCGACGCCGAGGGCGCACTGGCCTGCGGCCTGGCCTCGCGGGCGGGCACGCTGGACGACGCCCGCGAGTGGGCCACCGGGCTGACCGAGCTGGCCCCGCTCACCCAGGGCTACAACAAGCAGGTGCTGAACCAGATCTTCGAGCCCGACCTGGACCCGCTGGCCGACAAGGAGCTGCTCGACGCGTTCGAGGGCTGCTGGGCCAGCGAGGACTTCGCCGAGGGCCGCCGCGCCCGGGAGGAGCGCAGGCCGCCCCGCTTCCAGGGCCGCTGACCGCATCCGGGGCTTGACCCGCACCGAGGTCGAGGTTGCAGGCTGGCCCCGTGACGTCCCCGCCCGCGCCGACCGACCGAGGCGCGCTGTTCGGTCCCGACCGGCGCTCCACCACCGTCGGCGTGCTGCTGCTGATCAGCATGGTGGCGTTCGAGGCGATGGGGGTGGGCACCGCGATGCCCGCGCTGGTCGCCTCGCTGGGCGGGCTGGCGCTGTACTCCTGGCCGTTCGTGGCGTTCATCGCGGCCGGCGTGCTGGGCACCGTGCTCGGCGGGCGGTGGTGCGACCTGGCCGGCCCGAGGGGCGCACTGCTGCTGGCCCCGGTGCTGTTCGCCGCCGGGCTGGCCACCGCGGGCACGGCGGCCGGGATGCCGCAGCTGCTGGCCGGCCGCGTGCTGCAGGGCCTCGGCGCGGGGAGCGTGACGGTGGCGATCTACGTGCTGGTCGGGCTGGTCTACCCGGAGCGGGTGCGGCCGGCGATCTTCGGGCTGATGTCGTCGGCGTGGGTGCTGCCGGCGCTGCTCGGGCCGCCGATCTCCGGGGTGGTCACCGAGCGGGCGTCCTGGCGGTGGGTGTTCCTCGGCCTGATCCCGGTCGCCGCGCTGGCGCTGGCCCTGGTGGTGCCCGCGGTGCGCCGGCTCGGCCCGCCCGACCCGGACCGGCCGCCCCCGGCCCGCCGGCCCGGCCTGCTGCCGGCCGCGGTCGGTGCCGCCGTCGGGGTGTCCGCGCTGAGCTGGGCCAGCCAGCGGGTCGACGTGGTGGCCGCGGCGGTGGCGGTGCTCGCGGTGCTGGTGCTGGTGCCCGCGCTGCGCAGGCTGCTGCCCGCCGGGGTGTTCCGCGCCCGGCCGGGCATCCCGACGGTGGTGGCCTGCCGGGGCCTGTGCGCCGGGGTGATGTTCACCGCGAACTCCTTCCTGCCGCTGATGCTCACCCACACCCACCACTGGTCGGTGGCCGGGGGCGGGTTGCCGCTGGTGTTCGGCTCGCTGGGCTGGTCGGCCGCGTCGGGCTGGCAGGGCCGGCACCCCGACGTGCCGAGAACCCGGCTGCTGCGGACCGGGTTCTGCCTGCTCAGCACCGGTGCGGGTGGGCTGCTGCTGGTTGCGCCCGCCTGGGGGTTGCCCTGGCTGGCGCTGCCGGTGTGGGCGGTCGCCGGGGTCGGCATGGGGCTGTGCTTCCCGTCGGTGGGGTTCCTGCTGCTGCGCCAGTCGGCGCCCGGCGAGCTGGGCTTCCACACCTCGGCCGCGCAGATGTCCGACCAGCTCAGCCAGGCCACGATGATCGGGATCGGCGGTGGGCTGCTGGCCGTTCTCGGCTCGCCGGCCAGGGCGCTGCCGGTGCTGCTGGTCGCGCTGGTCGGCCTCGGGGTGCTCGGCGCGGTGGTCGCCGGGCGGGCCGCCGGTGGCGCCCCCGCCGGCGCGGGTACGGCCGGTACGCCGGGCACCCTTCCGCCGAGTTCGACCACACCCGGGCTGGGGAGCGCTCCGTAGCCGCTCAGGTTGGGCTCGGCGGAGGGTGGGGTGGGTGTGACGGCGGCCGGTGCTCGGGCCCGTGCTGCGCGGTTGGGGTGGTGCGGCCAGGATCGTCGGCGGGGCACGATCGGTTCGACGGCGAAGGAGATGAGGTCCGTGGCACCCCCGCTCGGCAGGTTCGGCGTGTGGCTCAGCCCTCGGTACGGCGACGCGCAGGTGTCGTTCGCGATCGAGGCCGAGAAGCTCGGTTACGGCACGGTGTGGCTGGGCCAGGGAATGGCCGAGGTGGCCGGGCTGGCCGACGTCGAGACGATCCTCGACGGCACCGAGCGGATCACCGTGGCCACCGGCATCGTCAACATGTGGACCAACGACCCGGACGTCGTGGCCGCGTCCTTCCGGCGGATCGAGCAGCGCCACCCCGGGCGGTTCCTGCTCGGCGTGGGGGTCAGCCACCCCGAGGCCGTGAGCAGCTACCGCCGCCCGCTGGCCACCATGGTCGAGTACCTGGACCGGCTGGACGCCGGCGACGTGCCGCGCGACCGGCGGATCCTGGCCGCGCTCGGCCCCCGCGCGCTGGAGCTGGCCGGTGAGCGCACCGCGGGCACCCACCCGTACCTGGTGGTGCCCGAGCACAGCCGGGTGGCCAGGGACGCGGTCGGCCCCTCCGGGATCGTCGCCCCGGAGCAGACCGCCGTCCTCGACCCCGACCCGGAGGCCGCCCGCGCGCTGGCCAGGGAGTTCCTGAACAACCCGTACCTGAAGCTGCGCAACTACGTGGCCAACCTGCAGCGCCTGGGGTACACCGAGCAGGACGTCGCCGACGGCGGCAGCGACCGGCTGGTGGACGACCTGGTGCCGCACGGCACGGCGGAGCAGGTGGTGCGCGCACTGTCCGCGCACCTCGACGCGGGCGCCGACCACGTGGCGATCCAGGCGCTCGCGGCGCGGGGCGGCAACCCGATGGACGGGCTGCGCGCCCTGGCGGCGGTGCTCTGACCCGGCCGCCCGGTATGACCGGGGATCAGCCGCGCGCGGCCTCGGCGAACGCCTCCAGCTCGCGGGGCACGTCCGGGCCGGCCGGCTGGTAGGCGACCTCGGTGGCGCCGGCCGCCTCGATCTCGGCCAGCCTGTCGCGCAGCTGGGCCGGGCTCATCGCCAGCCCGCCGGCCGCGAGCAGCTCGCCGGTGACGAACGGCCGGTCCCACCGGTTCACCCCGGCCAGGTGCCCGTCGTGCATGGCCAGGTGCCGCTGGTCGGCGGGCACCTCGTCGTACGCGCTCGCCCACTCCCGCCCGCCGGGGACCTTGTCCAGCAGGCCGAACTCGGCGGCGAAGTGCAGCTGCACGCTCGCCCCCGGGCCGGCGGCCGCCACGCAGCGCTCGCTGCCCGGGTCCTCGCCGTCGTCGAGCACCGTGCCGAACAGCAGCAGGGCGCTGCGGTCGAACCCGGGCACCGGGGTGCCGGTGGTGAACACGCCGTCGCCGAGCTCCTCGGCCACCGCCTGCCCCTTCGGACCCTGCGCGGCGACCAGGATCGGCACGTCGATCGGCCGCTCGGGGGCGAACCCGGGGTAGTGCAGCATCCGGATGGTGGCGCTGTCCCACTGCGCCTCGTCGCCGCGCAGCAGCGCCCGCAACGCGCGGATGTAGTCGGCCACGAACGCCCACTTCGCCGGCCGCTTGCCCAGGCACAGCGCGCCGGTGAACCCGGAGCCGACGGTCACCGCGACCCGGTCCGCCCCGGCGGCCGCCACGAGCGTGCCGATGGCCGCGGCACTGGTCATCGGGTGGCGCAGCGTCGGGACCAGCACCGCGGGCCCCAGCCGGACCCGTTCGGTGCGCTCGGCGGCCCGGCACAGCTGCACCCAGACGTCGGCGTAGAGCGCGGGCGAGTCGTAGTGCCAGACGGTGTCGTAGCCGAGCTGCTCGGCCACCCGGGCCTGCTCGGGGCTGTCCAGCGAGGTGTTGAGTGCGCACGACAGGGTCAGGGCCACGGGCTGCTCCGTCAGGCTCGGGGCGCCGGCCCCGGTGCCGGTGCCCATCCGCCCTCGACCCTAGGGCCGGGGATCACCGACCGCCGCGCGCGTCACGCGACCGGGCGGCGTGCGTGCCGCGGTGCGACGATCGACGGCGTGGCCGCCGACTCCGCACCGGAACGCACCCGGCCGACCCGGAGGTTCGCGTTCGTCCTGGTCGGCTACGCCTTCCTGGTCGTCATGGTGGGCACCACGCTGCCCACCCCGCTGTACCCGATCTACCAGGCCGAGTACGGCTACAGCGGGCTGACCACCACGGTCATCTTCGCGGTGTACGCGATCGGGGTGATCGCCGCGTTGCTGCTGTTCGGGCGGCTGTCCGACCAGATCGGGCGCCGCCCGGTGCTCCTCGGCGGGATCGTCTGCTCGGCACTGTCGGCGGTGGTGTTCCTGCTGTCCGGGAGCCTCACGCCGCTGCTGATCGGCCGGTTCCTGTCCGGGCTGTCCGCCGGGGTGTTCACCGGGACGGCGACCGCCACGCTGCTGGACCTGGTGCCGGACCGGCGCCGGCCGCACGCCGGGCTGGTGGCCGCCGTGGTGAACATGCTGGGGCTCGGGCTGGGTCCGGTGCTGGCCGGGCTGCTGGCCGAGTTCGCCCCCGCTCCGCTGCGGCTGCCGTACGCGGTGTCGCTGGCCCTGCTGGTGCCGGCCGCGCTCGGGGTGGCGCTGCAGGCCGAGCCGCGCCCGGGCTCCGGCCGCGTCGACGTGCGGCCGCAGCGGCTGCGGGTGCCGCCGGCGGCCCGGTCGCTGTTCGTCCGGGCGTCGATCGCCGGGTTCGCCGGGTTCGCCGTGCTCGGGCTGTTCTCCGCGGTGTCGCCGCTGTTCCTCGGTGAGGTGCTCGGCGTGCACGACCACGCGGTCGTCGGGCTGGTGGTGTTCGCGCTGCTCGGCACGTCCACCCTGGGCCAGGTGCTGACCAGCAGGGGCTCGGAGCACCGGGCGCTGCGCGGCGGGTCGCTGGTGCTCGCGGTCGGTACCGCGCTGGTCGGCGCGAGCCTGGCGCTGGCGTCGTTCCCGCTGCTGCTGGCCGGCGCGGTGGTGGCCGGCTTCGGGCAGGGCGCGAGCTTCCGGGCCGGGCTCACCTCGGTGGGCAGGATCAGCCCGCCGGACCAGCGCGCCGAGGTGTCCTCCAGCTTCTTCGTGATCTGTTACGTGGCGATCTCCATCCCGGTGATCGGGGTGGGCGCGCTGGCCCAGGCGGTGGGCCTGGTCGCCGCGGGGACGGCGTTCTCCGCGCTGGTGGTGCTGCTGGCGCTGATCGCGGTGGCGCTGCTGCGCGGGCCGGCGGACTGAGGTTGCCCACGCTGAGCAGGGCCGCCGCGCGTGCCCGGTTCGACGCCGCCCGGCACGCCTACCTGGCCACCGCCGACGCCGGGGGTCTGCCGCACCTGGTGCCGGTCACCTTCGCCCTGCTCGGTGACGCGCTGGTCACGGCGGTGGACCACAAGCCGAAGAGCGGCGCCCGGCTGCGGCGGCTGCGCAACATCACCGCCAATCCGCTGGTGTCGCTGCTGGTGGACGAGTACACCGAGGACTGGGCGCGGCTGTGGTGGGCGCGCGCGGACGGGGTGGCCTCGGTGCTCACCGAGCCGGCCGACCGCGCCGGCCCGGTGCGCGCGCTGGTCGAGCGCTACCCGCAGTACGCCGGGCAGCCGCCGGCCGGACCGGTGATCCGGGTCGACGTGCGCCGGTGGAGCGGCTGGGCCTACACGGCGCGGGAGGGGGAACGACGGTGACCGACGGGGAGCCGCTGCTGGCGGAGCGGACCGAGCAGCCGGACGGGGTGCCTGCCCGGCTGGCCGAGCAGCTCCGGTTCGTGGTCGAGGTGGACCGGCTCAAGACGGTGCTCCGGCGCAGCCCGCTGATCGCCGACGAGCGCAGGGAGAACGACGCCGAGCACTCCTGGCACCTGGCGCTGATGGTGCTGGTGCTGGCCGAGTACACCGACGAGCCGATCGACCTGGCCCGCACCCTGAAGCTGGTGCTGGTGCACGACCTGGTGGAGATCTACGCGGGCGACACGTTCGTCTACGACCCGGCGGCGGTGGCCGGCCAGGCCGAGCGCGAGGAGCGGGCCGCCGACCGGCTGTTCCCGCTGCTGCCCCCGGACCAGGCCACCGAGTTCCGCGCGCTGTGGGACGAGTTCGAGTCCCGGCGTACCCCGGAGGCCCGGTTCGCGAAGGCGATGGACCGGCTGCAGCCGATGCTGGCCAGCTTCCACAACGCCGGCGGGACCTGGCGCAGCCCCGGGGTCACCGACGCCGACGTGCGCGACCGCTGCTCGGTGATCGCCGACGGCTCCGCCGAGCTGTGGGACTACGCCGGGCGGCTGATCGAGCTGGGCGCGTCGCGCGGCTGGGTGGCCAGGGCGGAGGGCTCCGGCGGCTGACCGGGCTCAGCGCTGGAACACCTGGTCGGCGGGCGGCGGGCTGATGTCCACCGGCCGGCCCCAGTCACGCATCCGGATCTCCAGGCCGAAGGTGCCCTGGTTGCCGGGGATCGACTGGTTGAGCAGCACCCGCTCGATGTGGTTCTGGGCGTCCAGCCACATCGTGTACTCGGCGGTGGCCGCCCCGGCCCGCACGGTGCGCTCCAGGTTCGCCTTCGTGGTCGGGTCCGTGCTCGAGGCCGCCGCCCTGACCAGGTCCAGCCGCATCCGGTAGCGCATCGAGCGGACCCCGTCCAGCGGCTCCTCCACCGCCTCCACGATGGTCGTCGCGTCGCCGTAGCGGGCGATCGTCCTCGTCGGGTCGGCGCTCTCCCGCATCGACTGCAGGGTCGGGCCGAACCGCTGCGACACCGGGTCGGTCCCGCCCGGGACGACCCGCAGCCAGGACTTCCCGGCCGGCAGCCCGGCGCTGGGCGGCAGCTTCAGGTAGGCGGCGTCGGGCAGCGCGACGAGGTCGACGTCGGCCGGACCGCCACCGGTCGGCACCCGCTCGCTCAGCCGGGCCGAGGTCCCGGTCTCGTCGAACCGCAGCGCGCCCTGACCGCTCAGCGCCGTGCCGGGCTGCCCGGCCACCCCGCCGGTCAGGGTCAGCGTCGCGGTCCGGTCCTGCTTCTGCCGGGCGCTGACGGCCGTGGCCAGCTCGGTGATCGAGGCGTACCGGGGCAGTGGCGACTCGGCGCCGGGTGCGGCGGCCGGAGCGGCTGTCGACCCGCACCCGGTGAGCAGCGCCAGCGCGACCAGCGGCAACACGAGGAGCAACGACGGAACGGGCGCGGCGGCGAGCGGGCCGGTGCGGCGCATGGCGGGCCTTCCGAGGGAGGCTGGGGACACCCGACCCTAGCCGCCGCGCGGGACCCCGCGTCCCGGAATTTCCTCCGCTACCCGGCCAGCGCGGTCGTCGGGGTGAGCACCGAGGGCCCCAGCCAGCGGCAGGCGATCAGCGCCAGCTCGACCTCCAGCCGGTCGGCCTCGATCGGGGCGCCCCGCTCCTGCTCCGCGCGGGCGATGCGGTACTTGACCGAGTTCTTGTGCATGGTCAGCAGCTCGGCGGTCGCGGTGTAGTTGCTGCCGGTGGTCAGGAACGTCAGCAGCGTCTCGCGCAGCCGGGCGTGGCCCGCGTCGTCCCCGGCCAGCCGGCCCAGCGCGGTGCGCACCAGCAGCCGGGTCTGCTCCAGGTCGGCGGTCAGCAGCGCGGCCGCCCGCACGCCGGGCTGGGTGTAGGCGGTGACGGTGTCGGCCCGGTCGCCGGCGGTCAGCGCCACCCGCTGGGTGAGCAGCGCCTGCTGGTGGGTGTCGCGGAAGCCGGCGAGCCCGGTGGCCGGCCCGCCGACGGCGATCCGCACGTCCGGGCAGATGCGCCGGAGCATCCCGCCCACGGCCACCGGGTCGACCTCGGGCGCGCGGTGGCCGAACGGCAGCCACCCCCAGCCGCTGGACCGGTCGCAGGCGCAGAACAGCGGCCGGCCGACCCCGGGCAGCTCGCGGCTGAGCGCCACCACGACCTGCTCCAGGTGCGCCAGTGCGCTGGACTGCGCGGGGCGGTCCGGCAACCAGACCACCACGCCGAGGTGCTGCTGGCGAAGCGGGTAGCGCAGCGCTGCCTCGGCGCCGTCCAGCTCCGGCTCCTGGCCGTCCAGGATCTCCCGGATCCGGGTGATCCGCAGCGTGTTCCGGTTCTCCAGCCAGCGTTCCCGCTCGGTCTCGTAGACCGTGACGACCTGCTGGGAGATCCAGTCGATGTAGCTGAACGTGACCGTGACGAACCGCTGGCTGGCCCGCATCCCGATGCTCGAGTCGCCGACCTGCCGGCTGATCTCCTCGAAGCTGCGCCGGAGCAGGTGGTCCTGCCCCAGCCGGTACGCGCGGACCAGCGCGTTCACCGCGACCCCACGCTGGGCGAGCCGGCGGGCGTACTCGATGGCCGCGGACGGCGGCTCGACGTGGTCCGGGGCGATGTTGTGCTGCAGCACGTGCAGGATCGTCTCGACGTTTCCCTCGATGCTCGCCCCGAGCAGCTCCAGCAGCCGGGGGTCGCCGTCCAGCTCGTCGATCTCGGCGGCCAGCACCCGGCGCATCTCCTGGGTGATGTCGACCAGCTGCGTGTTCAGCGAGGCCGCCGCCGCCACGACCAGCCGCTCCACCTGGGCCGACTCGTCGACCTCCGGGGTGGCGGGCGGTGCGGGCGGCCTGGATCTCACGGCGCTGGGTGGACCCTTCTTCCGGGTACGGACGCAGACCCATACTGTGACATTCGCCGCGTCCGGGAGTGCCGCCGACCCGGAAGAACCACCGGCCCGGGTGCACGTCGGACCGGTCGGCGGACGGCGGCGAGCCCCGGAGGACCCGCCGCCGCCGAACCTGGCCCACCCCGTTGCGTTGTGCGCGACGGCCACATGCGTCCGGGGGCTCAGCCGCCCGGGGGCTCAGCCCAGGGTGACCGGCAGCCGGCTCAGCCCGCGCAGCACGATGTTGTCCTTCCAGCCCGGCTCGCCGGCCGGCGCCGGCCCGTCGCCGCCGTCCCCGCCGCCGTCGAGGAGGGCGCGGAGGGCGATCCGGGCCTCCAGCCGGGCCAGCGGCGCCCCGAGGCAGAAGTGCAGGCCCTGGCCGAACGCGAGGTGCCGGGTCGGTTCGCGGGTGATGTCCAGCTCCTCGGGCCGGTCGTACGCGGCCGGGTCGCGGTTGGCGGCGCCGATCAGCAGCAGCGTCATCGCGCCCCTCGGCACCGCGACCCCGTCGACCTCGGCGTCGGCCAGGGCGACCCTGCCGGTGAGCTGGACCGGCGAGTCGTAGCGCAGCAGCTCCTCCACCGCGCGGTCCAGCAGCGCGGGCTCGGCGCGCAGCCGGGCCAGCTGCGCGGGATGGCGCAGCAGCGCGAGGGTGCCGTTGCCGATCAGGTTCCCGGTGGTCTCGTGCCCGGCGATGAGCAGCAGGATGCAGGTTGCGATCAGCTCGTTCTCGGTGAGCCCGTCGCCGCTGTCCCGCACGCCGACCAGCGCGGAGATCAGATCCTCGCCCGGCCGGGCGCGGCGCTGGGCGGCGAGCCCCCGGATGTACTCGGCGAACTCGGCCCGGCTGGCGTGCTGGAGGCCGCGTTGCTCCGGCGGGATCAGGAACTCCGGGTCCAGCGCGCGGGCCAGCGCGTGCGACCAGCCCACGAACCGCGCCCGGTCCTCCTCCGGGACGCCGAGCAGCTCGCTGATCACGGCCACCGGCAGCGGGTAGGCCAGCGACTCGATCACGTCGACAGGACCGCCCCGCGCCCGCGCGTCGGCGAGCAGCCGGGCGGTGATCTCCTCGATCCTCGGTTCCAGCCGGGCCACCATCGGCCGGGTGAACGCCCGGGAGACCAGGCGGCGCAGCCGGGTGTGGTCCGGCGGGTTCATCACCAGGAACGAGCGCACCGGCCGGCCCTGCTCGTCGACCAGCGGGTCGTCCGGCGCGACCGCCCGGCCCTGGCCGAACTGTCCCGCCTCGCCGGGCTCGCTGTGCCCGAACCTCGGGTCCCGCAGCACCGCGGTGCACGCCGCGTGCCCGCTGAGCACGAACAGCTGCTCGTGCGGGCGGGCGACCGGCGCCGCCTCCCGCCAGGCCCGGTAGGCGGGGTACGGGTCACGGCGCTGCTCGGCGTCGAACAGCGTCTCCAGGCTCACGACGCGGGGTGCGGTCACGGCCGGTCCTCCCGGGTCCTCGGGTCGGCCGGCCGGTCGGCCATGCCGTCGAACAGCCAGCGCAGCGCCCGGCCCAGCGGCTCCGGCGGGACCGTGTCGGGGTCCGGCCCGCGCTGCCGCACCAGGCCCTGGAACAGCGCGAACACCACGGTGGTCACGGCCTCCGCCGGTGGCGCGCCGTCCGGCCGGCGAGCGCCTGGGTGACCAGTTCGGTCACCGGTCGGCGCGGGGCGCGCAGCCGGGCGGCCATGCTGCCGCGCAGCTCGGGGTTGCGCACCGCGTACAGCCAGAACTCGGCCCGCAGCGGCGCGAAGTCGGTGTCCTTGTCGGCGATGTCGACCAGCATCCGGCCCAGCGCGTCCAGCGGGTCCGGGACGTGCTCCCGGTCCCGCACGCGCGGTGGCCTCGGCGACCCCGCTGGTCTCCCGCCGGAAGCGGCCACGAGTGGATGCTATTCAGATAGGCATCGCTATGGGAATGGCGTTGGCTCGTTCGCCCGCGGACCGGTCTCAGCCGGGGACGCGGCAGGACTGGTTCCAGACCGGGCCGCTGATCACCGGCAGGTTCGCCGGCGGGTTGAAGGTGGCCGGGACACCGGTGCCGGTGATCTTGTCCATGCACGAGTCGGTGGCCGACTTGGTGCCGCCCTTGCCGCCGATCCACATGTCCAGGTGGCCGTCCTGGCCGGAGGGTGCCGGGCTGGCCCCGGTGTCCTCCGCGATCACGTACCGCTTCACCGTCGGCAGGTAGAACTTGCTGCCGGCCTTCCAGATCCCGCTGCCCTTGCCGGGCACCGCCACCGTGATCGGATCGGCGTAGGTGCCGGTGCCGCCCGCGTCCTGGTGCAGGATCGGCTGGCTGACCTCGGCGGACCCGGCCGGCGTGTTGTCCTGGTACGAGTACCCGGTCAGCCAGATCTTCATCTTCCGGCCGGAGCCGCCGGTCCCACCGGCCGCCTTGGCGGCCGACCTGGTCGCCCTCGCGGCGGAGCCGGTCGCCTTCGCGGCGGACCCGGTCGCGCGGCCGGCGGCCCCGCGCACGGTCTCCGCCGCCGAGCCCGCGCCGTGGCCCTCGCCCGCGTCGCCGCCGGAGCCCCTGCCGGAGCCCTCGCCGGAGCCCTCGCCGGAGCGGGACCGCGCCGCTGCCGGGCGGCTGGTGGTGACCTTCGCCGGGCGGGCCGCGGTCGCCGTGGCCGTGCCGGTGGCCGGATCGCCCCCGGTCGGCATCCGCAGCTGCTCGCCGGGGTGCAGCAGGTCCGGCCGGGCCATGCCGCCCTTGTTCGACTCCCACACCGACCGCCAGCTCACGCCCCGGGCCGCGGCGATGCCGGACAGGGTGTCGCCGGCGCGCACGGTGTAGGCCGCCGGTGCAGCGCCCGGCGGCGCGGCGGCGTCGGTGGCCCGGCCCGTGTCCCCGTGCCCGGCGGTCGCGGGCCCGTTCTCCTCGGCCAGGGCGTGCCGGGGCCCGGGCACGGTGGGGGCCGCCGCGCCGGCGGTGCCGGTCGCCATGACCATCGGGGCCAGCGCGAACGCGCCGCTGGTGGCGATGGCGGCCGCGGCGGTGCCGGTGCGGGTCGGCCTGCGGTGGCGGCCGCGGCTCATGCGGCGGCCCGGCTGGTGCGGACGGTGCGGGTACGGGCGTGAGGCGAGCACGACGACAACACGGTCTTTCCCTTCGTGAACGGGATCGCTCGGTCCGCGTCGTGGGGAGCGCGCGGGGGGAGTGCCGACTCGATCCGTTCCGAGGCTAGGCGCGGGAACGCCGGCGCGGCCCGAGCATGAGCACACCAGTTACGGCGGGACGCCGACCGGCCGGCCGTGTACGGCGGACGACGAATCACTAGGCCGAACGGCCTAGTGATGAGGGCCGTTTGCCGGCAGTCGCGCTCAGCCCTTCGGCCGCCGAAACGACGCCTGCGCTGATCAGTCGACGATCTGCGCCGACCTGGCGTCCATCACCGTCACCAGGGACAACGAGCGGCCGGCGAGCGGGATGCGCCCGCCGGACCGGGTCACGCGGCGCGCGGGGCCGGGAAGCGGCCCTCGACGCCGCGGCGGTGATGCTCGGGGAGCGCCGCGACCACGCCCGGCGGCGCCAGTCCGCCATCGCCGCCAACGGGGAGCTGCGGGAACGGGAGCTGATCAAGATGGCGGCACTGTCCGCCGCACTCGCCGACGGTCTGCGCCGGCGCGGCGTCGCCGAGGTGACCGCGCGGCTGGTGGCCGAGGCGGGGATCGCGGTGTTCCGGGTCGCGTTCGAGCACTGGGTCGGTGAACCCGAGGACCGGGGGCTGTCGCGGTGATGCGCGAGTCGCTGGACCAGCTGACGGCCCTCACCGCCGGCGGGCAGCGGTTCAGCGGGGCCGACCGGTCAGGACCGCGTTGACGCCAGCCACCGCACCGTCCCACTCCCGGCGCCGGCGATCGAGGGACCGCTGCCCGAACTCGGTCAACAGGTAACGGCGCGGGTCGTCGGCCGAGCGCCGGACGAGGCGGTTGCGCTCGAGGCGGTGCAGCGCCGGGTAGAGCGTCCCCGGCGACAGCTCGAACCGGGACCCGGCCTGCTCACGAACGAGTCGTCGCACGGCCTCGCCGTCGCCGGGGGCCTGCCGTATCGCCGCGAGCAGCAGTAGATCGAGTACGGCCCGTCGGAGTGCTCCGGTCATCGTGGACGCCCCTCCCGTCGGTGACTGAACCAGGAGAGGGCGTACCCCGGATGACGCTCCGCTACCGCGTCAGGCCTCGGCCGCTTGCGGCTGCGCGTTGTAGGTGAAGAGGTTGTCCCAGATGTGGTCCAGGCGGCGCTTGGCCTCGTCCAGCGTCACCGCGGTCAGCCGTCCCTGCCCGTCCTCGTCGATCAGCCCCAGCCGGCGCAGCTTGCCCACGCCGTCCTCGACCTCGAAGTCGAAGGTGGCGTCCCACCGCTGCGCGAACCAGCCCTCGATCCGCCCGTCCAGCTCCTCGGCGGTCAGCGGCTGCCCGGCCGCGCGCAGGAACTGGTAGGCGAGCACTGCTTCCTTGACCTCTTCCTCCTCGGCCGCGTCCAGCAGGTGGTGGAACACGCCGGCGTCGTTGTCGAGGTTGCGGAAGTAGAGGTTCTCGGACAGCGCCTTCATGAACTGGATCTTGCGGTTCTTGAACGTGCTGAACTGGCGCACCACGTAGCCGCCCAGGGCCGCCAGGCCTGCCCCGAGCGCGAGAAGCTGGCCCTGGTTGAACTGCACCGGTTCCCTGCGCACCCCCAGCCAGAACGCCAGCAGCAAGAGCACCGGGAGCAACGCGGCGAGGACCTTGGTGACGACCACGATGATCCCGGAGATCACCGCCGGAACGCCGATCAGGAGCTTGTCGATGCGGCGCATCCGCACCTGTGCGTTGGGGAACAGCATCTCCAGGTCGGCGCGGGGCACGTCCTGGAACAGCTTGATGATCGTCGACTCCGGGGTGAACGGCAGGTCGTCGACATCCTTGTCCTTGGCTTCGAAATGGGCCGCGTCCTTGAACTTCACATAGACGAGGACCTTCGCGTAGTTGGTGAACTCGATGGTCCGGCGGCGCAGCCCGAAGAGCTGCTTCACCTCTTCCTGGCGGGTGTTCTCACCACGTCGGTAGAACACGACCTGCTCGAAATCGTCGAAGTCGGCTTCCAGCCGGACCTTCACCAACGACTCCTCGACGAACGCGCGATCGAGGTCCTCGGGGCTGATGCGCTCGAAGTTCGCGGCCACGGCCAGTTCGGTCAGCTCGTCGACCAGGCGGTGCTGCGCCGCCTCCCGCTCGGCGGGGTCCAGGTCGCGGATCGTGCGCGTGTCGCTGTCCGGGTTGAACGGGTGGTAGGAGTCCTTGAGCGCTTCGAGCCGGGCGCGGAACTCGTGGTGCAGCAGGCTGGCCAGCAACTCGGCGAAGGCCTCGAACGACTCCCGTTCCTCCGCCGGCACCTCGTCCGCGCACATCGAGACGATGCTGGTCTTGCGGAACGGAATGAATCGCTCACCGGTCACTGCGGGCCTTTCCGGACAGTGCGTGCGCACCGTCGCCGCTGGTCTGACGGTACAGGGCGGCCGACGGTGTCACACCGTCATCGAACGTCGGCGTGGCGCCGGTCGACGGTGGTTCCGGCGCGCGGGCGGCTCCGGGCGTTCGTCCGTCTGTTCGGTTGAAATCGGCCGTTCGGCGGCACCGGACTGCCTACAATTCGCATCCAGCCACAGGGTGACCGGGAGGCAGACATGGGTGGGGCGACGAGCACGAGGATCGGCGGCCTGTGCGGGCTGGTGGCCGCGGTCGTGGTCATCCCGGCCTACCTCGTCGGCACTCCAGAGTCGCCCCGCACCCCGGTCGAGGCGACCAGGTACTACGACAGCGGCTCGTGGTTCGTGACCGCCAACGGCGTGCTGCCGCTGCTGCACATCCTGTTCGGACTGCTGTTCCTCGGCGTGCTGGTCGCGGTGCTCCGGGCCGCCTCCGGGCCGGCCGGCGCGGTCTACGTCGCGCTGGCCGGTGGCGCGCTCTACCTCGGCCTCGGCGCCGCGGGCTTCGCCGCCGAGGTGGCCGTTCCCGCGACGCTGCTGAGGTTCGGCGACGTGACCGTCACCGGGTTCAGCCAGCCACTGCTCACGCTGTCGGTGTGGCTGTACCACTACTCCCAGGTCGGCGCGGCGGCGATGATCTTCGCCTCGTCGGTGGTGATCTGGCGGACCGGCGTGCTGCCGAAGTGGACGGCGGCCGGCGCGGTGCTCGGCGTGCTGCCGTTGCTGCACACCTGGGCGGGGTTGTCCGCCGCGGTCGGCAGCCTGATCTGGATCGCCGGCATCGGGCTGGTGCTGCTCGCCGTGGCGCCGAGAACGGCCCTGGCCGGCAGCGTGGTCGCGTAGCGGTCACCCGTCCACGGCCTCCCGCAGCCGCCGGTCACGCCGCCGGTACGCGGCCCGGGCCGCGAGCGCCTCGTCCAGGTCGACCGCGACGAACCGGGTCCGGGTCTTGGGCGCGGACTGCGCCACCACGTCCAGGTCCCCGGAGATCACGGTGGCCACCATCATGTAGCCGCCGCCGGAGACGGCGTCCCGGTGCAGGATGATCGGCTCCACGCCGCCGGGCACCTGGATGGAGCCGATGGGGTACGGCGCGTCCACGATGTTCGACGGGTCCTGCCCGGCCCCGAACGGCGGCTCGCGGTCCACCGTCTCCAGCTCGCCGCCGGCGTAGCGGAAGCCGATCCGGTCGGCGACGGGGGTGAGCGACCAGGTGGTGCCCAGGAAGCTCGCCCGGCCGGCGTCGGTGAGCCGGTGGTCGTACAGGCCCATCACCACCCGGACCTCGACGTCCTTGCTCAGCTCCGGGCGCAGTTCCTGGGGCACGGCCCGGCCGGGCGCGGCGGCGTTCGCCGGGCCGACCGGCAGCCGGTCGCCCTCTGCCAGCGGCCGGCCCTCCAGCCCGCCCAGGGCGCCGAGCCCGTAGGTGGAGCGGCTGCCCAGCACCTCCGGCACGTCGATCCCACCGGACACCGCGAGGTAGGCCCTGGCCCCGGCAGTCAGGTACCCGAAGTCGAGCACGTCGCCCTCGGACACCGTGAACGACTCCCACGGCGCGCGCTCCTCGCCGTTGACCTTCGGCACCATGCCGGCCCCGGCCACCGCGACCACCGCGTCGGCGGAGAACACCAGCTCCGGACCCAGGTAGACGATCTCCAGGGCGGCCGCGCCCTCCGGGTTGCCGACGAGCAGGTTGGCCGCCCGGAGCGAGTACTGGTCCAGCGCGCCCGAGGGCGGGATGCCCACGTCGTAGTAGCCGGTACGGCCGGCGTCCTGCACGGTGGTGGACAGGCCCGGCTTGCGGACCTCGATCCCGGCGGTCACTTCAGCACCTCCAACAGGCGGGCGTTGTACCCGTCCGGGTCGTCCAGGAAGGGTTGCAGGCTGAACTCGGCCGGCCGGGCGTTGATCCGGAAGGTGCCCGCCCGCACCTCGTCCAGGTAGGCGTCGTAGCGCTCGCGGTCGATCGGGGTGTACGTGACGATGTCCCCGGGCCGGAAGAACACCATGAAGTCGGTGAAGTCCGGGAGCTGCTGCGTCGGGTCGTAGATCGGTGCCGGGGTGATGCCGAACATCTGGTACCCACCGGCGCCGCGCACCGAGTAGATGCACGCGAAGCAGCCGCCGTAGCCCACCGTCTGCTTCGGGGTGTCGGTGCGCGGGCGCAGGTACTTCGGCACCACGATCTGCCGCTCCCGGGGCACCATCTGGTACTTGAACGGCAACCCCGCCACGAAGCCGACCATCGAGGTGAACCACGGCGAGCCGGAGTGGGCGGCGATGAACTCGTCGACGTCGGCGAAGCCGTTGATCCGGGCGGCGTACTCGATGTCGGTGGCGTCCGGGTCCTGGTGCCGGTCCCGGAAGCGCATCAGCGTCTCGGTGGTCCACGGGTCGCGGTAGAGCACCGGGATCTCCAGCACCCGGGTCGGCAGCGCCAGGTCGTGCGCGTCCCCGACCTGCCTCTCCAGGTCCCGCAGCGTGCTCAGCAGTTCCTTGGGCTCGATCACGTCCGGGTCGTAGCGGACCTGGTAAGAGGCGTTGGCCGGGCAGATCTCCTGGACCCCGTCCGGACGGTGCTCGCGCAGCGCCTTGGTGATCGCCACGACCCGGAAGTTAGCCTGCAGGCTCATCTCCTCGGCCAGCTCCACGAAGATGAACTCGTCGCCGCCCCAGCTGTACCGGGCGGCCGCGACCTCGCTCATGTGCGTTCCTTTCGCTCGGCCAGCCACTGCTCCAGGGTCCCGGTGCCGAACTCGGCGGCGGCGAACCACGGCTCGTCGAGCAGCTCGACGAACAGGCCCACCGTGGTCGGCACGCCCTCCACCGCGAACTCGGCCAGCGCGCGGCGGGAGCGGCGGACGGCCGTCTCCCGGTCCTCGCCCCACACGATCACCTTGGCCAGCAGCGAGTCGTAGTACGGCGGCACGGTGCCGTCCGGCTCGATCCAGGTGTCCACCCGCACCCACGGGCCGGCCGGCAGCACCACCCGGCCGAGCTTGCCCGGGGAGGGCATGAAGTCCCGGGTCGGGTCCTCGGCGCACACCCGGAACTCCAGCGCGCAGCCCCGCGCGGGGATCGCCGACTGCGGTGGCACCGTCTCCCCGGCCGCCACCCGCAGCTGCTCGACCACCAGGTCGATGCCGGTGATCAGCTCGGTGGTCGGGTGCTCCACCTGGATCCGGGTGTTCATCTCGATGAAGAAGAACTCGCCGGTCGCGTCGTCGACCAGGAACTCCGCCGTCCCCGCGCCCCGGTAGCCGACCTGGGCGCCCAGCCGCACCGCGGCCCCGGTCATCGCCGAGCGCACGGACTCGTCGATACCCGGCGCGGGGGCCTCCTCGACCATCTTCTGCCGGCGGCGTTGCAGCGAGCACTCGCGCTCGTAGAGGTGCACGACGTCGGTGCCGTCGCCGAGCACCTGGACCTCGACGTGCCGCGCGGTGCGCACGAACCGCTCCAGGTACATCCGGCCGTCGCCGAACGCGCCGGCCGCCTCCCGGGACGCCTCCGGGAACGCGGTGCGCAGCTCGCCCTCGCCCTCGACCACGCGGATGCCGCGCCCGCCGCCCCCGGCGGCCGCCTTGAGCATCACCGGGTAGCTCACCTCGGCCGCGGCGGCCAGCGCGGCGGCCACGTCGGCTACCCCGTCGCGGGTGCCGGGCACCGTGGGCACCCCGGCCGCCGAGGCCACCTGCCGGGCCCGGACCTTGTCGCCCATCTGCTCGATCACCGAGGCGTCCGGGCCCACCCAGGTCAGCCCGGCGTCGGCCACCGCGGCGGCGAACCCGGCCCGCTCGGACAGGAAGCCGTACCCGGGGTGCACGGCGTCCGCGCCGGTCGACCGGGCGGCCTCCAGGATGGCGTCCACCACCAGGTAGCTCTTGCCGGCCGGGGCCGGGCCGATCTCCACCGCGGTGTCGGCCAGCCGCACATGCGGGGCCTCGGCGTCCGCGGTGCTGTGCACGGCCACCGTGGAGATCCCCAGGTCGCGGGCGGCCCGGATGATCCGGACCGCGATCTCGCCCCGGTTGGCCACCAGCAGCCGTCTCACCCGTCGGCCTCGATGACGAGCACCGCCTGGCCGGCGTCCACCTCGTCCTCGTTGTCCACCAGGAACTCCACCACCGTGCCCGCCGCCCCGGCCGGCACCGTGTGGAAGGACTTCATCACCTCGACCACGCACACCGGGCTGTCGGCGTCGACGTGCGCGCCGGCGTCGGTGAACGGGTCGCTGTCCGGGTCCGGGCGGCGGTAGAAGATGCCGGGGATGGGGGAGACGACCTCATGGCGGGCCATCGGGCTCCTTCGCTCGGACGGTCAGGACGTGTCGTGCGACGGTCAGGACATGTACGGGCGCAGCGCCTCGTTGACGGCCCGGGCCAGTTCGACGGCGTTCGGCGTGTCGGAGTGCACGCACACGCAGTCCGCCCGCACCGGGATGTCCACGCCGTTGACCGAGCTGGCGAGGCCTTCGGTGACCGCGCGGACCGCCCCGGCCGCCGAGGTCTCCGGGTCGAACGCGGCGTGCCGCCGGGTGATGATCAGCGAGCCGTCGTCCCGGTAGTCGAGGTCGGCGTAGTACTCGGCGATGAAGCCGGCGGCCCGCCCGCCCCACACCTTCTCGTGCACGGTGCCGGACATGCCCATCAGCGGGACGTCGAAGACCTCGGCCGCGTCCGCGATCGCCTCGGCCACCTGCTCGTCCCGGGCGGCCATCCCGTACAGCGAGCCGTGCGGCTTCACGTGGCTCAGCGGCATTCCCCGCTCGCGCAGGAACCCGCTGAGCGCGCCCACCTGGTAGAGCACCGAGGCGGTCAGCTCCTCGGGGTCCAGCTTCATCTCGCGGCGGCCGAACCCCTCCCGGTCCGGCAGCGACGGGTGGGCGCCGACCTCGACGCCGTGCTCCTGGGCCAGCGCGACCGTCCGGCGCATCACCACCGGGTCGGACGCGTGGAACCCGCAGGCCACGTTGGCGAGCGTGATCAGGGGCATCAGCCCCTCGTCGTCACCGCAGCGGTAGATGCTGAACGCCTCGCCCATGTCGCAGTTGATGGCCACCATGGTCGGGCTCCCTCCTGGCGTGATCCGGGCGGTCTTCTCGCTCCGGGGCTCTTGGCCAGTGTGGTCCAGCTCACTCTTGATCGCCCGTCGATGTCGGTCGACGGGCCGTGCCGGTCGGGGGCTCGCGTCACGGTCACCCGCCCGGGGACGGGTCAGCGGGGGAGGGCGCTCCCGTAGAGCTCCGCGAGCGCCTCCCAGTGCCGGGCCGCCGCGGCGGGGTCGTGGGTCGGGTTGTCCGGCACCGCGAACCCGTGCAGCGCCGGGTAGATCTCCAGCCGGTGGTCCACGCCGGCCTCGGAGAGGGCGGTCTCGAGCAGCCTGGCCTGTTCCGGGGTGTAGGAGTCGTCCTTCTCGGCACCCGCCACGTAGACCTTCGCGCGGATCCGGGAGGCACCCAGGTGCGGGCTCTCGGGGTCGTCGGCCACCGCGATCTTGCCGCCGTGGAACGACGCCGCCGCGCCGACCTTGTCCGGGTGCTCCGTGGCGGCGATCATCGACATCCGCCCGCCCATGCAGTACCCGGTGGTGCCCGCCGCACCGCCGGTGACCTCCGGCCGGCCGAGCAGGAAGTCGAGGTAGGCCCCGGAGTCGGCGATGACCCGATCGCGGGTCAGGGCGCTCATCAGGGAGAACAGCCGGGACCGCTCGCCGGGATCGGTGAACACCGTCTCCATCGCGAACGGCTCCCACCCGACGCTGCGGTAGTAGACGTCCGGCACGAGTGCGACGTAGCCCATGGACGCGAGCCGGTCGGCCATGTCCCGGAACGTCTGCCGGGCGCCACCGGCGTCGGGGAAGACCACCACTCCCGGCCACGGGCCCGCGCCGTCCGGCACGTGCAGGGTCGCGTTGCTCCGCCCGTCCGGGGTGGGGACCTCGACTGCCTCAGGCGCCATTGCGGAGCTCCAGCCACGGTGATCAACAAGTTGCCTGACGCTAACAACGCACCGGGCGGCGGTCAATCGGCCATGGGCGAACGCCGGTGTCGACGGCCTGGTGGGGTGCCGGGCGGGGCCAGAAAATCTCATCCAGCCGCACTAGACATTCACGTATGACCGCGAGTACCGTCCTGATCGTCGCAATGAAGAGAAGGTCATAGACGTGCGGGAGATGACGTAACTGCCCGCGCAGCAACGCCAGCAAGAGCAGAACGCCAGCAATGCAGTTAGGTGAGAGCCAGCAGATCAGCAACGAGGAGGGAAGGACGCGCTGTCAGATCGCCCGCCGCGGCAGCTCGAGCCCGGTGGGCACCGCGGTTCACTCGGAGTGGAAGGTGGTCTTCGGTTACGACGGTGATGCGAACCCCGTGGCATCTGCCCCCTGGATGCCTCGGGTCCGACAGGCCGACTCTCGGGTCGGCCGGCGGAGTGAAGTCCTAGCCCCCAGTCCCCGGGCCCCGGTGCGATCCGCACCGGGGCCCCTGTCTGTATGTATGTGGAGGTGCCGATGGCCCGAGGCCCGCGGACGGCGGCCGACAAGTTCGACGACGAGGACTACCCCGCCTACACGATGGGCCGGGCAGCGGAGATGCTCAACACCACCCCGGGGTTCCTGCGGAGTCTCGACGAGGCGAAGCTGCTGAGCCCGCAGCGTTCCCCCGGCGGGCACCGGCGCTACTCCCGCTACCAGCTGCGCCTGGCGTCCAGGGTCCGGGAGCTGGTCGACGGGGGCACGGCACTGGAGGCGGCCTGCCGCATCGTGATCCTCGAGGACCAGCTCGACGAGGCCCGGCGGCTCAACGCCGAGCTGCAGCAGCGGCACAGCGGTACGCACGACATCCCGCGCGGGAGACGGTGACCGGACCCGGCGTCCGGACCCGGCGAACCGCTCGGTGCAGGTCGCGGTCGAGGCGGCACCCCGCTGGCGCACTGTCAGTAAGCGTCGCGTGAGCGGACCGCCCGAACCCCCGGTCTGGCGGTGCCGCCGCCCCGCCACACCCCCACGGCCTGTGGCGGCGCGGCCACCAGCACGCGCGTATGCCGCCTGTAGCAACGCTCCGGTTTCTGACGGGCAAGGGGTGGGGCCGGGGCGGCGGGGCGCCGGCGACTCGTGCGACGACGCCACCCGCACCACCGACGTCAGACACTCCCCGAGCCGCCAGCCGAACAACGGATTCGCGCTGCTCATCCACTAGGCGACGCCGGGAGATCGACGATTGCACGTGATCCCGTTCAACTCTACAGTTTGCTCACTCGCATGGGTGATCTGTCGGCGGATATCCAGGCATTCTTGATCTGACTCTCGACCATGCGTCACGAGTGCTGCCATGCGTGACCCACCCACCAGGTGAGGACGATGTCATGTCCCAGGACGACGCCGTGACCAAGACCGAGGAACCGCACCACCACTCCCTGGACGCCGAGCAGGTCGGCTACAAGCAGACCCTCGGGCGCCGGCACGTCCAGATGATCGCCATCGGCGGCGCGATCGGCACCGGGCTGTTCCTGGGGTCGGCCTCCCGGCTGCACAGCACCGGGCCGGCGCTGCTGTTCAGCTACGCCTTCGTCGGGGTGATCGCGTTCTTCCTGATGCGCGCGCTCGGGGAGCTGGTGCTGCACCGGCCGACGTCGGGCGCCTTCGTGTCCTACATGCGGGAGTTCTACGGCGAGAAGTGGGCCTACGTCACCGGGTGGATGTACTGGCTGAACTGGGCG
>DASXJJ010000179.1:0-45115 GCA_036497465.1 Pseudonocardia sp.
GGCTGCCGGGACGCCGAGGTGTTCGAGAACCCGGACACCCTGGACATCAAGCGGCCGTGGAAGCAGAACCCGCACCAGGCCTTCGGTGGCGGCGGCCCGCACTACTGCCTGGGCAACATGCTGGCCAAGCAGATGCTCAAGGCCGAGCTGCACGAGATCTACACCCGGATGCAGAACCTGGAGGTCGGCGAGCCGACCCTGATGGTCTCCAACTTCATGAACGGCGTCATGAAGATGCCCGGTAAGTGGACCCCGGAGAAGCGCTGACCACCTCCGTGGGCGCGACCGGCGAGCTGGAGACCCTGCGGCTCGACGAGCCGGCTCCGGGCGTGGCGCGGGTGACCCTGCACCGCCCGGACCGGCTCAACGCCATGAGTTCGGTGATGTTCGGTGAGCTCGCCGCGGTCGCCGAGCGGCTCGGCGCGGACAACGACGTCCGCGCCGTGCTGCTCGTCGGCTCCGGCGGCGGGTTCTGCGCCGGGTTCGACCTCGACGACGCCGAGGAGTTCCCCCGGCTCGACACGGCCGCCCTGTACGCGCTGCAGGATCGGGCGGTGGGTGCGCTGCACGCGGTGTATGCGCTGCCCAAGCCGGTGATCGCGGCCGTGCACGGGCCGGCCGCCGGTGGCGGGTTCAGCCTCGCGCTGGCCGCCGACGTGCGGCTTGCCGGGGAGTCCGCCCGGTTCCAGCCGGTGTTCGTGCGGATCGGGCTCTCCGGCGGCGACCTCGGCGCGTCCTGGCTGCTGCCGAGGCTGGTGGGCACCGGGCTGGCCGCCGAGCTGCTCTACTCCGGGCGGGCGGTGCTCGCCGAGGAGGCGGCCCGGATCGGGCTGGCCAACCGGGTGGTCGCCGACGACGCGCTGGCCGGCGAGGCGCTGGAGCTAGCCACCTCGATGGCCCGGCACACCCCGCTGGCGGTGCAGCTGACCAAGCGGTCGTTGCGGGCGGCGATGGACGCCCCCTCGCTGCTGTCGGTGTTGGAGCTGGAGAGCCGCGCCCAGGTCAGCCTGCTGCGCGAGCCGGCCACCACCGAGGCCATGGATCGGTTCCGCTCCCGCCGAGGGTCCTGACCCCCGACACACGGCAACCGGCCCGCACCTCGCCCCGTCCGGCGGACGGTGCGATGCGCGGGCCGGTCGTGCGAGGTCCGGCGGTCAGCCCCGGTCGCTGCGGGCGGCCGGCCAGTCCTTGCGCAGGCTGAGCTTGTCGGTCTTGCCGGAGTCGCCCATCGGCAGCTCCTCGGTGCGCAGCCACCAGGTGGCCGGTACCTCGAAGCGGGCCAGGTGGGTGGCGGCGAACTCGGCCAGCTCGGCCTCGGTCACCGTGGCTCCCTGCTCCAGCTGCACCGCGGCGGCCACCCGCTCGCCCAGGTCCTCGTCCGGCAGGCCGAGCACGGCGACGTTGCGCACACTGTCGTGCCGCAGCAGCACCGCCTCCACGTGCGCGGGCGCGATGTTCTCCCCGCCCCGGATGATCAGGTCCTTGATCCGGCCGGTGACGTAGAGCAGCCCGTCCACCATGCGGCCCTGGTCGCCGGTGTGCACCCAGCCCTCGTCGTCGATCAGGTCGGTCGAGGTGCCGTCCAGCGAGTCACCCCAGTAGCCGATCATCTGGCCGGGGGTCCGCACCACGATCTCCCCGTCGCCCTCGGCGTTCGGGTTCTCGATCCGCAGGTCCACCACGGTCAGCGGGGCGCCCGCGGTGGTGGGGTGCTCGGACATGGTGACCCCGGACGCGGCGGCGACCGTGCCACCGGTCTCGGTCATCCCGTAGATGGTGGACATGCCCTTGCTCGCGTTGGGGAAGACCTCGCGCAGCCGGGTGACGAGGGCGGGCTGCACCGGCGCCCCGCCCATGGACACCGAGCGGACGGAGCTCAGGTCGCGGCCGGCGATGCTGGGGTGCTCGAGTACCCGGGAGGCCATCGTGGGGACCGCGCCCCACCAGGTGATCCGCTCGCGCTCGATCAGGTCGAGCACCTGCTCGGGGTCGAACCGGCCCTCCAGGAACACCAGGGTGTTCCCGCCGAGCAGCGCCAGCAGCAGTGACTGCAGCCCGCCGATGTGGAACAGCGGCCCGCTCTGCAGGCTGACCGCGGGTGGCCGGGACCCGTCCACCTGCTGGGGCAGCCGCTTCGACATGACCAGCAGGTTGTGCAGGTTGGCGATCACCGAGCGGTGGGCGAGGACCACCGGCTTCGGGGCGCCGGTGGTGCCGGCGGTGAAGATGATGACGGCCGGGTCGTCCTCCTCGGGCGAGAGCTCGGGCAGCGTGGGCGGGGCCTCGTCGTCCGCGTCCACGGCGGCCCGCGCCTCGTCGATGCTGATCACCACCCGGTCCGGGTCCGGGGGAACCAGGGAGGCGCGCTTGGCGTCGGCGAGCACCATGCGCGGCGAGATGCCGTTCACGGCGTGCTCCACCAGCGGGCCGCTCCACCATCCGTTGCCCAGCGCGACGATGGCGCCGACCTTGATCCCCGCCCAGAGGCTGATCACCCACTCCGGGGAGTTCGGCGCGAGCAGCAGCAGCCGGTCACCGGGGCGCAGGCCGGCCTCGTGGAACCGGGCCGCCAGGCGGTCCGCGGCGGCGAACACGTCGGCGAAGGTCAGCCGGCGTTCGCCCTGGATGAGATGCGTGCGTTCGGCCCAGCGGGCCGCATCGTCCAGGAGTTCCACCACCTGTCCGCGGCGCGGGGAGTAACTGAGGAATGGCACCGGGCCCGATCGGCGAGCGGCCTGGGTGCCCCACTCGAAGTGTTCAGCGACGTCCGACACGTCTCGACTTTAGTCTAGAGCCCAATACTCGACAACTCGACTATTTTCGACCTACCATCCCCGTCATGTCGGTGGAGGAGAAGGCCGCGGTCATGCCGCAGGCGATGATCGACGACGAGATGATCGCGTCGATGCAGAAGAAGGTCGGCGCGAACCTGCGTATCGACCACTCGGTGAACAACGAGGTGGCGTCGCGCATCGCGGTGACCAAGTTCGCCGGCGGGATCGGCGACATCAACCCGCTGTGGACGGACACGGAGTACGCGTCCGCCTCGCCGTACGGGGCTCCGGTGGCACCGCCGTCGTTCATCATCGGCTGCTTCTCGGGGATCCAGTTCGGATGGCCGGGGCTGGGCTCGTTCCATTCCATGTCGCACATCACGTTCGAGCGGCCGGTCTACTGGAACGACTGGGTGCACTCGGAGTGCCTGTACGACGGGTTCGACGGGCCGTCGCCGAGCAAGTTCGCCGGGCGCACGGTGACCGACCGCTTCATCAACAGCTACCGCAACCAGGATGACGAGCGCATCGCCACGATCCGGTGGAACGTGATCAACTTCGAGCGGGGCTCCGCGTCGGCCAAGGCCAAGGAGAAGTCCTCCGACGGCAAGGCCAAGGGGCCGGAGCTGCCGCACCCGTGGCAGCCCGACGAGCTGGAGGAGATCGAGAAGCGGATCCTCGCCGAGAAGCCGCGCGGGAGCGAGCCCCGGTACTGGGAGGACGTCAACGAGGGCGACGTGCTCGACACCGTGACCAAGGGTCCGATCGGGCTGACCGACGAGATCGCCTTCGTGGCCGGCGGCGGCACCCCGATCCCCCGGGTCAAGGCGCACGCCGCCTCGCTGCACGACTACCAGGCGCACCCGGCGTGGGCGTTCCGCGACCCGGTGACCCACGCGCTGGAGCCGATCTACTCGGTGCACTACAACCTGCAGGCCGCCCGCGCGATGAGCGTCGCCTTCCAGTACGACGTGGGCTTCCAGCGGCAGTGCTGGCAGATCCACCACCTCACGCACTGGGCCGGCGACCACGCGTGGATCAAGGAGTGCCAGGCCGAGTACCGCAAGTTCGTGTACCTCTCCGACGTGCTGGAGCTGCGCGGCGAGGTCACCGGCAAGCGGGTCGACGACGACGGCGAGCACGTCGTGGAGATCACCACCAAGGCCGTCAACCAGCGTGGCGAGACGCCGATGCCGGGCAGCGCCGTGATCGCCCTGCCCACCCGCGAGGGCGACGGGTCCCCGGCGGGACGGCGGGCACGATGAGTCCGGCGAAGGGCGAGCCGAACGTCTCGGTGGAGGACTTCGCCGCCCAGGTGGAGGAGTACCTGGCCGAGCACTACCCCCGGGCGCGCCGCACCGAGAAGAAGAAGTTCGTCTGGGGCGAGGGCAGCGACGAGGTCCGGGTCTTCCAGGAGCCCGACCCGGAGGTGGAGGCCGACGCGCTGCCGGCCATCCGCGCCTGGCGGAAGGGCTTGTGGGACGCCGGCTTCGGCTGGATCACCGGCCCCACCGAGTACGGTGGCGGGGGCCTGTCCGGGTCCTACCAGCGCGCGTTCGACCGGGTGGTTCGCGGCTTCGAGGTGCCCGGCGACGGCTCGCTGACGGTCAGCATCGGCATGATCGCGCCGACCATCCTGCGGCACGGCAGCGAGGAGCAGAAGCAGGAGTACCTGCCGAAGATGTACTCCGGCGAGCTGATCTCCTGCCAGCTCTTCTCCGAGCCCGGCGCCGGGTCCGACCTGGCCTCGCTGAGCTGCAAGGCGGTCAAGGTGGACGGCGGCTGGCGGATCACCGGCCAGAAGGTGTGGACCTCCGGTGCGCACCTCTCGGACATCGGTGAGATCGTCTGCCGGACCGCCGACGAGCCCCGGCACAAGAACCTGACGGCGTTCCTGGTGGACATGCACGCCGAGGGCGTCGCGGTCCGGCCGCTGCGCCAGATGACCGGCGGCTCGTCGTTCAACGAGGTCTTCCTGGACGACGTGTTCGTGCCGGACGAGGCGCGGCTGGACGACGAGGGCAACGGCTGGAAGGTCGCGCTGACCACGCTGGCCAACGAGCGCAACGCGATGGGGCACAGCTCCTTCGGCGGCGCCGGCATCCTGTCCACCGAGCGGCTGGCGGAGCTGATCCGGCACGCGGGCGCGGCGGACGACCCGGTGGTCCGGCGGGCCTTCGGCGAGCTGCTCGTGCAGCTGCGGGCGGCCCGCTACACCCAGCAGGTGATGGGCGCGCGGGCCAAGGCCGGCGACGCCCCGGGGCCGGAGGTGGCGCTCAACAAGATCGCGCTGTCGGCCAACATGGGCAAGCTCGGCGAGTTCGTCACCGACGTCCTGGGCCCGCGCGCGGTGGCGGACACCGGCGAGTGGGGCACCTACGCGTGGACGTCGGTGACCCTCGGCGCCCCGGGCTACCGGCTCGGCGGCGGCACCGACGAGGTGCTCAAGAACATGATCGCGCAGCGGGTGCTCGGCCTGCCCAGGGCACGGTGAAGGGTCCTCACGATGGTGGCACAGAACGCGCTCGCGCAGAGCGACGAGCAGAAGGAGCTGCGGGACGCGGTCCGGCGGCTGTTGCGGGACAAGGCACCCACTGAGGGCCTGCGGGAGGCGGCGGACGCGGACGGCGTCCCGGCACCCGACCGGCAGCTCTGGGGTCAGCTGGCCGAGCTCGGCCTGGTGGCGCTGGAGGTGCCGGAGAAGTACGACGGCCTCGGCCAGACCACCCGCGAGACGAACGTGGTGTTCGAGGAGATGGGCCGGGGCCTCTACCACGGCCCCTACCTGGCGTGCGTGGGGCTGGCGATCCCGGCGCTGCTCGGCAGCGGCGACGAGGCCGCGTGCGCCGAGCTGCTGCCGGCCATCTCCGCCGGCGAGACCATCGCCACGCTCGCGGTGGCCGAGGCGGACGGCCGCTGGGACACCGCCGGCACCGCCACCGAGGCGACCGAGGACTCCGGGGCCGACGGGGGCTGGCGGCTCACCGGCACCAAGTCGTTCGTGCTGGACGGCGCGGAGGCCGACCTGCTGCTGGTGACCGCCCGGTCCGGCGGGGACGTCAGCCTGTTCGCGGTGACCGGGGACGCCGAGGGGCTCACCCGCACCCCGCTGGAGTCGCTGGACCTGGCCCGCTCGGTGGCCACCGTGGCGCTGGACAACGTCCCGGCGCGGCTGGTGGGCACCGCCGGCGCCGCCCCGGCCGTGGTGGCCGACGCGCTGGACCGGGGGCTGGCCGGGCTGGCCGCCGAGCAGGCCGGCGGGGCGGCCGCGTGCCTGGACCTGTGCGTGGAGTACGCCAAGACCCGCAAGCAGTTCGGCCAGCCGATCGGGTCGTTCCAGGCCGTCGCGCACAAGTGCGTGGAGATGCTGCACGGCGTGGAGTTCGCCCAGGCCTCGGCCCGGTACGCGGCGGCGGCACTCGCCGAGGGCGCCGCCGACGCTCGGGAGGCCGCCCGGGTGGCCGCCGCCTACAACGGCGTGGCGTTCCGGGACATCGTGGTGGAGACCGTGCAGGTGCACGGCGGCACCGGGTTCACCTGGGAGCACGACACGCACCTGTACTACCGGCGGGCGTGGTCCTCGCAGCAGTTGCTGGGTAACGCCGACGAGCACTACGCCGTGGTGGCCGGGCTCGCCCTGGACGGCCCGGCGAGCTGAGCACCGAACCCCGGGTGCGGCCCCGCGCGGGCCGGACCGGGGTGGTTCGCGACATCGCCCGGGGTCGCTACGGCCCCGGGCGATGTCGCGAGCGGTCAGGACCGGCCGAGCTCCAGCACCTCGTCGAAGCCGTCCCGCAGGCACTCCTCGAACAGCTTCACGTCGGTGATCGCCTCCGGGTCGACGTTGAACCCGATGCAGCAGGTGCCCGCGTAGGACACCATCGCCACCATCGCGGCCACCCCCGGCCTCGGCCCGATCGGGTACATCCGCAGCACCTTCGACCCGGCCAGGTACACCGGCTTCCCGACGCCCGGGATGTTCGAGGCCTGCACGTCGGTGACCTTGGTCAGCTCGGCGGTCAGCTCGGTGAGCAGCAGCTGGGGCAGCTTGCTCAGCACCGGGCTGATCAGGTCCAGGAACCCGATGGCCGGCTCGGCCCGGACGTTCAGGATGAACTCCCGGATCAGCCGGATCCGGGTGCGCGGGTCGGCCTCGCCGATCGGCGCTACGAACCGGGCACCGGTGAACCGGTTGCCGCCCATCGGGTCGTTGCTGTCCCGCAGGCTGATCGGGATGGCCATCGGCAGGTACTCGATGGGCTGCCCGAAGTGCTCGTGGTAGCGGCGGAACGCCCCCAGGATGCAGGCCAGGAACGCGTCGTTGACCGAGCCACCGGCGGCCTTGCCGGCTGCCTTGAGCTCGTCCAGTTGCACGTCGAGCACCACCAGCTGGTAGCCGAATCCGCCGCCGCGCAGCAGCGGCGAGCGTTCGGCCGCCGGGGGGTTGAGCATCCGGCGCAGGGACAGCCCGTAGCGCACCGCGCGCTCGGCGGACCCGGCCGGATCGCGCAGCGTCCGCCCCAGCAGCCCGAGCGCGTCGCCGGCGGCGCCGACCAGCCGCCCGGGGGCGTGGGTGACCTCCTCGACCAGCCGGTCGGTGAGCAGGCTCAGCGGGTTGACCACCGGCGCGGCGGCCGCGGCGACCGCGGAGGTGGGCAGGTGGTTGCCGCCCGGCTCGGCGGTGTCGCTGTGCGCCATGCCGAGCAGCTGCACGATGCCGAGACCGTCGGTCATCGCGTGGTGGATCTTCAACAGGTACGCCGCGCGGCCGCCCTCGAGCCCCTCCACCAGCGTGACCTCCCACTGCGGCCGGTTCGGCTCCAGCGGGCGGGAGGTGATCTGGGCGGCCAGGTCCAGTAGCTGGCGTTCCGAGCCCGGCTCGGGCAGCTGGACCCGCTGCACGTGGTAGCCGAGATCGAAGTGGGTGTCCTCGGTCCAGGTCGGCTCCACCACCGGCAGCAGCGGCTGCACCACCTTGTCGCGCAGCCGGGGGATGGCCTGGACGGCCTGCCCGTGCGCGGCGATGAACCGCTGCCAGTCCGGCGCGGACTCGAGGATCTCGATCACCAGCCCGCTGGAGCGGGTGCGCAGGTCGCCCTCGGCCCGCCACATCAAAGCCTCGGCGGGGCTCATCCTCGGCGGACCGCCCCAGGCCGCGCCGTCCGGCATCATCGTCCCGGTCATCGGGTGCCCCCGGCCTGGCCGCCGTCGGCACCGACCGAGGATCCGCCGACCGAGCCGCCGTCGACCGAGGACCCGTTGACCGAGGACCCGTCGACCGACCTGGTGACCTCCAGGATGAGCCGGGACACCGCCTCCGGGTCATCGGACATCGGCACGTGCCCGACGTCGTCCAGCCGCACCAGCTCGGCGGTGGGCAACCGCTCGAGCACCGGCTCGCCGTAGTGCGCGAAGGGCAGCATCTTGTCCTGGTGCGGCCACACCACCCGCACCGGGCAGCCGGGCCGGGTCAGCGGCGTCATCGGCTCGCGCGCGATCACGCTCAGCAGCGGCCGGACGACCGGTGAGTGCCGGATGGCCCGGATGTCGGCGATCAGCTCGGCGGGATCCACCCGTTCGGGGTGCGCGAACTGCGCGGAGGCCAGCAGCTTGCGCCCGCGCGGCGTGAGCGCCAGCCGCTCCATGCGGGGGCCGAGAGCGTCCATCAGCTCCACGCCGACCCGGATGCCGGTGGTGAGCGAGACGATCCGCAGGTTGGACTGGAACGCGCCGGCGGGGGAGAACAGGGTCAGCGAGCGGGCGCGCCCCCGGCGGGCCAGCTCGATCGCGACCCAGCCGCCGAGCGAGTTGCCGGCCACGTGCACGGTGTCCAGCCCGAGGCGGTCCAGCTCGGCCTCGACGCCGTCGACCAGCGCGTCCAGCGAGGGCGTGACCTCCTCGCCGAGTGGTGGCGCCCCGCTGTGCCCGAGCAGCGTCGGCGCGATCACGTCGTGGTGTGCCTCCAGCTTCGGCAGCACCGGCCGCCAGCTGCGCCAGGTGACGCTGATCCCGTGCAGGAGCAGCAGGGGCGTGCCCGAGCCGCCCCGGTGGCCCTCGGTGTCCGGCTCGATGTGCTCGGCCCACTCGGGCATCGAGGTGTCCTCGGCGCGGGAGCGCGCCCGGGACACCGCCACCGCCCCGAGCCCGGCGCCCACCGCGCCGGCCCCGAGAAGCAGCGTCGTCCGCCTGCTCACCAACTGGTCACCAACCCTCTCCGTGCACCTCGTGCCCCGGCGTGATCTTGAGCAGACCACGGTACGCGTCCTCCGCGGTGCGGCCCTCGTTCACCACGCCGTGCACCTCCTTGGCAATGGGCATGTAGAGCCCACGCTCGGCGGCCATCTCGATCACCACGCTGGCCGCCTTGACGCCCTCGGCGACCTGGTTCATCCCGTCGAGCACCTCCTTGATGCCCTGGCCCTTGCCCAGCGCCTCGCCGACCCTGCGGTTGCGGCTGGCCGGGCTGGTGCAGGTGACGATCAGGTCGCCGGTGCCGGCCAGCCCGGCGAAGGTCCGGGGGTCACCGCCCATGGCCTCGCCCATCTTGCTCATCTCGCGGACCGCCCGGGTGATCACCATGGCCTTGGTGTTGAAGCCGGCGCCGATGCCGTCGCCCATCCCGGCGGCGATGGCGAACACGTTCTTCAGCGCCCCGGCCACCTCCACGCCGAGCACGTCGGTGGTGGAGTAGATGCGGTACCGCTCGGTGCGGAACAGCGCGGCCAGCTGGCTGGCCGAGCTCTGGTCGGGCATCGCGATGGTCGCGGCCGCGGCGTAGCCGGCGGTGACCTCGGAGGCGATGTTCGGGCCGGCCAGCACGCCGGCCGGGTGGCCGGGCAGCACCTCGTTGACGATCTGGGTCATCCGGTAGTCGGTGCCCTGCTCCAGGCCCTTGACCAGGCTGACCACCGGGATCCACGGGCGGAGGTAGGGCGCGGCCTGCTCGAGCACGTCGCGGAAGCCGTGCGACGGCACGCCCATGATCAGCACGTCGGCGTCGATCACCGCCCGCTCCACCTCGGAGGTGGCGCTCAGGCGTTTGTTCAGCTCGATGTCGCCCAGGTACGCGCTGTTGCGGTTGTTCTCGTTGACATCCTGGGCCACCTCCTCGGAGCGTGCCCACAGCACTGTCTGGGCGCTGTCGGCGACGATCGAGGCGACCGCGGTGCCCCAGGATCCGGCTCCGAGTACGGCGACTTGGGGCTGTCTGCGCTTCATGTGGTTCTCATCTCCGGTCGCGTCTCTGTGTCCGGGGTGTGATGCTGCAATACTCGCGGAATCAACAGTTGGATGCAGGTTCTAAAGTCGACCCCAGGTTTTACCGACCGGGCCAGGAGTGTGCAATGACCTCGACAGAGGAGCTGGCCGCGTCGATCCGATCCGGCCCCACCGGGCCGGAGATCGCGGCGGTCTTCGACTTCGACGGCACCTTGATCGACGGCTTCTCGGCGGCCGCGCTCTACGAGCACCGCTTCCGTAACTTCGAGATCTGGCCGGAGGAGCTGGTGCGCACCGCGCGCCGGATGGCCGGACCGACGATGACCGAGGAGCAGTTCACCGAGCTGGTCGAGGGCGGCCTCGGCGGCTGGCGGGGGCGCACCGAGTCGGATGTCATGGAGCTCGGCGAGCGGCTGTTCGCGCAGGGCACGGCCGGCATCCTCTTCCACGAGGCGTGGTGGCTGGTCAAGGCGCACCAGGACGCGGGCCACACCGTCGTCATCGCGACCTCGGCCACCGAGCTGCAGGTGGCGCCGCTGGCCCGCGAGCTGGGCGTGGAGCACGTGCTGTGCACCCGGCTGGAGGTCGAGGACGGGCTGCTCACCGGGAAGGTCACCGGCCGCGCGCCGTGGGGCGAGGGCAAGATCGTCGCGGTGCGCGAGTTCCTGGACTCGAAGGACATCGACCTGGCCGACCTGCACGCCTACGCCAACGGCGACGAGGACCTGCCGCTGCTGGCCGCGGCCGGCCACCCGCACCCAGTCAACCCGGAGCCCGAGCTGGCCCAGGCGGCCGCCCAGCGCGGGTGGCCCACGCTGCGCTTCCGGCCCCGCAAGACCGGCCGGCTCGACCCCACGCCCGCGCTCCGCACCGCCGCCCTGTTCGGCACGCTGGTGGCCTCGGCCGGGGTCGGCACCGCGGTCGGCTTGATGAACGGCAACCGCCGCCGAGGCATCGACGTGGCCACCTCGGTGTTCGACGCCGTGGCCGGCCCGCTCACCGACATCGAGATCGAGGTGACGGGGGAGGAGCACGCCTGGTCGCACCGGCCGGCGGTGTTCTTCATCAACCACCAGAGCACCATGGTCGACTTCCTGGTCACCACCCGGGTGATCCGCACCGGCTTCACCGCGGTGGCCAAGGCCGAGGTGAAGCAGATGCCGGTGGTGGGCCAGCTGTTCGACCTGGCCGGCGTCGCCTTCCTGGACCGGGCCGACCGGAAGAAGGCGATCGACGCGCTGCGCCCCGCGGTCGAGACGCTGCAGGGCGGCACCTCGGTCGTGATGGCCCCGGAGGGCACCCGCTCGCTCACCCCGAGGCTGGGCTCGTTCAAGAAGGGCGGGTTCCACATGGCCATGCAGGCCGGCGTGCCGATCGTGCCGATCGTGATCCGCAACGCGGGCGAGATCATGTGGAAGAACGCCAAGACCGTCCAGTCCGGCAAGGTGCAGGTCGCGGTGCTGCCGCCGGTGCACACCGACGGCTGGACGAACGACGAGCTGGACAAGCGGGTCGACGAGGTGCGCGAGATGTACGTCTCGACGCTCCGGGACTGGCCGATCATGTAACTGGGGGGGCGGCGAGGTTACAGTTGGCCCCGTCATGCTCTGTTCGGGGAAGGTGCCGTCGTTATGCAGGTCGATCCAGCCGCCATCCGGGACCGCGCCACGAGCATGATCGGCGGTCACGCACCCGCCGGGCACGTGCTGTGGAGTCCGGCGGGCGCGGCGACGTCGGCCGAGCCGCAACCCACCGACACCCGCGAAGTGGTGCAGCTGCTGGAGTCGGAGCGGTTCCGGTCGGACGTGGCGGCACTCGCCACGCAGGGTGGCAAGCCGGTCGAGGAGGCGCTGACCGAGGCCGCCGAGTACCTGCGCGAGATGCAGACCACCCACCAGGCCAAGGTCACCGACATGTGGCAGCGCTTCGGGCGGTGGCTGACCCGGGGCTACGACATCCTGGTCGACGACGACGGGCTGGCCGAGCTGCGCAGGCTCGACCGCAAGCACTCGCTGATCTTCCTGATCTCGCACCGGTCGTACCTCGACGAGTTCATCCTGCCGCCGACGCTGGACGCCGCCGACCTGTCCCCGCTGTACGGCGCGGCCGGGGCGAACCTCGACTTCTTCCCGCTGGGCAACATGGCCCGCCGCACCGGGATCATCCACGTGCGGAGGGCGACGGCCGACATCCCGATCTACCGGCTGGCGCTGCGCTCCTACTTCGGCCAGCTGGTCGCGAACAAGTCGAACCTGTGCTGGTCGATCGAGGGTGGCCGCACCCGCACCGGCAAGCTGCGCCCGCCCCGGTTCGGCCTGCTGCGCTACGTGGTGGACGCGGTGGAGAACAACCCGGACAACGACCCCCTGCTGGTGCCGGTCTCCTTCATGTACGACCAGCTGCCGGTGCAGGAGGTCGGCAAGATGGCCTCCGAGGCCCGTGGCCAGAAGAAGGAGGCGGAGGACTTCCGCTGGCTGGTCCACTACGCGGCCGGGCTGCGCGAGCGCCTCGGCCGGGTGTACCTCGACTTCGGTACCCCGCTGCCGCTGCGCCAGCGGCTGGAGGAGCTGCGCGCGGTCGAGGTCACCGAGAACCAGGTGGAGCGGGTCGCGCTGGACGTGTGCCACCGGATCAACGCGGCCACCCCGGTCACGCCGACCGCCGCGGTGTGCATCGCGCTGCTGGCCGCCGACCGGGCGCTGACCCTGGACGAGGTGCTGGTGACCGTGCGGCCGCTGGCCGACTACGTGGCGGGCCGAGGCTGGCCGGTGGCCGGCGGGGCCTCGCTCACCGACCGCTCCACGCTGCGCTGGGCGCTGCGCGAGCTGACCCGCTCCGGGGTGCTCACCTCGTACAGCGGCGGGCACGAGACGGTGTGGGGCATCGGCCCGGACCAGCACCTGGTCGCCGCCGTCTACCGCAACAGCGCGCTGCACGTGCTGCTGGTGCGCGCGATCGCCGAGCTGGCGCTGCAGGCGGTGACGGAGAGCGACGCGCAGCCCGGTGAGGGCGCGCCGCGCACCGCGGTCGACGAGGCGCTGCGGCTGCGTGAGCTGCTGAAGTTCGACTTCTTCTTCGCCCAGCGCGACCAGTTCACCGAGGAGCTGGCGGCCGAGATCGGCATCCTGGCCCGCCCGGACATCGCCAGCGGCCTGGACGTGACCCCCGACCAGGCCCGGGAGTGGCTGGCGCACGCCCGGCCGCTGGTCGCGCACCTGGTGCTGCGGCCGTTCCTGGACGCCTACCGGGTCGTCGGCGAGCAGCTGGCCACCCTCGACGACGACGAGGAGGCGGAGACCAAGAGCATCCAGGACATCTGCCTGCGCGTGGGGCACCAGTGGGCGCTGCAGCGCATCCTGGCCAGCGAGGAGTCGGTGTCCGGGGAGATGTTCGGCACCGCGCTGAAGCTGGCCGCGCACCGGGACCTGCTCAAGCCGGGAGCCCCGTACCTGGGCAAGCGCCGTCGCGAGTTCGCCGACGAGGTGGCCGAGGTGGCCGGGGCGATCGCCCGCATCGAGGCCAGGGACGTCGCGCTGCGCGGCTGACCGCGACCGGGCGCGTACCACCTCGAGGATGGTGCGCGCCTGGTCGCCGTACTTGAGGTCGAAGTACCGGTGCACCGGCGACTCGGCGTCGCGGGCGGCGAGCTGGTGGGTGCCGGCGTAGGCGGGCGTGTGCTCCACCCGCACGCGCACTGCTCCACCCCGCTGGCGATGGTGTGCGTGGCCAGCACGTTGTGCACCAGGAACATCCGGTCGTCGACGGTGATCCAGTCGTCGACCACCGAGCTGGGCTCCGCGCCGTCCCGCATGATCAGGATCGGGATGGCGAAGTACCGGGTGAGGCTTTACGTGTGCGGGGCGTACCAGGACTCGCGGAACCGCTGCTCGAAGATCCGGACGATCCCGGTCGACTCGTAGATGTGCTCGATGATGCTGTTGTGGTCCAAGTGGTCCAGGATCTTCTCGGCCTTGACCTCGGTACGCGTCATCAGCGGGTTGACCAGGGCATAGGTGATCACCGCGCCGGCGAAGCAGGCCCCCACGTTCAGGAGCAGGTTGCCCATGTACTGGTCGGTGTCCCGCGCCCAGTACAGCGCGACACCGGCGAACACGGACAGCACGACGATCGCGGCGATCGAGCCGGTGCGCCTGCTGGCCAGCCGCAGGGGGTACCGCGTCCGGGCCGCCGCGGCGCTCGCCGTCCCGCGGACCCGGCCGAGGCGCGACTCGGCCACCGCGCCGTCCCGGGACGACACCGGCCTCAGATCCGGAGCCGGCGTGGGTGCGGCAACGACGGCTCCCCTCGGTCAGGCCGGGGCGAACCCCGCGTACAGCGCGGCCGCGATGTCGGCGCGGATGTCCTCGGCGAGTCGTCGCTCATCGTGGGCGAGGAGCACCAGTACGTCACGATCTTTGTCCGCGCCCGGGTACACCCCGAACAGCGCGGCCCGGTCGCGCCGGCCCAGCCCGTAGCGGGGCAGCTCGTCGGTGGTCAGGAACCCGTCGCAGCCGTAGTGCTCGCGCACCCGGTCGCACAGCACCCGGCCCCGGGACAGCGCCGGCTCGCGGTCCTTGGCGAACCACCCTCGCCCGGCGCGCACCGCGAACAGCCACACCCAGCCGTCGGTGGCGGCCAGGATGCGGGACCCGGTGCCGGGCAGGCGTACCCGGCGCAGCGGACCGGCCAGACCCGCCTCGGCCGGGGCGGCCCGGGGGTACGCGGGTACTGCCACCGACATGTCGGCTCCGTGGATCCGCTCTCTCCTCGCCCGCTCGCCCGCTCGCGCGCGACGCCCGGCCGGGTGGCCGAGAGCCTCATGCTACCGGCGCGGCCGAACGGCGGCCGGGCCCTCGGCCGGAGCCCGCCGTGCTGTTGATCACGAACGGGTGACCCTTCCCGGACCGTGGGAAAGCCGCGGTGCCAGAATGGGGGGTTATGGGGCGCCGGTCCGACTGCCGGTGCCCGGGAGAGGTGTGACGTGTGCGGGATCGTGGCCGCTTTCGCCGACGATGACGGAATCATAGAGACCGAGAAGTACGAGCGAATGCTGGCCCGGATCCAGCACCGGGGGCCGGACGACACCGGCGTGCTCGCCCTGGACAACACGGCCTGGCTGGGGCACCAGCGGCTGTCCATCATGGACGTGACCGGGGGGCGCCAGCCACTGGCCGACCCCGACTCGACGACCTGGATCATCGGCAACGGCGAGATCTACAACTACCGCAGCCTCAACGCCGAGCTGCCCGAGGGCCTGGTGCGCACCAAGTCCGACACCGAGGCCGCGCTGCACGTGGTCATGCGCGAGGGGCCGGCGGCCGTCCAGGAGCTCAACGGCATGTTCGCCTTCGCGATGGCGGGCGCGGACGGCAACGGGCTGGTTGCCCGCGACCCGATGGGCGTCAAGCCGCTGTACTGGCTGCAGGACGCGCACGTCACCGTGTTCGCCAGCGAGCTGCGCGCCTTCGACGTCGAGGACCGGCCGAACGTGACCTCGTTCCCGCCCGGCTGCCTGTGGACCCCGCACACCGGCGTGGTGCGGTACACGAACGGGGTGCCCGTCGAGGTGCGCCCGGCCCACCGCGCGGCGACCGTCGAGTGGGACGACGTGGTGCTCAAGACCGTCCGCGAAGCCGTGATCACCGCGGTGCGCCGGCGGATGATGAGCGACGTCGGGGTCGGTGTGTTCCTCTCCGGCGGGCTCGACTCGGCCATCGTGGCCGCCATCGCGGCGAAGGAGGCCACCGCCCGGGGCGAGGTGCTGCCCACGTTCGCCGTGGGCACCGAGTCCAGCGGCGACCTGATCGCCGCGCGCAAGGTCGCCGAGTTCATCGGCAGCGACCACCACGAGATCCTGGCCACCGCCGACAACATCGAGGAGGCGCTGGACGAGGCCGTCCAGGTCATCGAGCACTTCGACCCGGCCCTGGTGCGCAGCTCGGTGCCGAACCTGCTGCTGGCCAGGGAGGCCGCCAAGAAGGTCAAGGTCGTGCTCACCGGCGAGGGCGCGGACGAGCTGTTCGCCGGTTACAGCTACATCCACACCGACGAGTACGCCGAGCCGGACGTGCTGCACGCCGAGCTGGTGCGCAGCCTCGAGCAGCTGCACCACCTCAACCTGCAGCGCTGCGACCGCACCACGATGTACTACGGGCTGGAGGCCCGCGAGCCGTTCCTGGACAGCGACCTGATCCGCACCGCACTGGCGCTACCGCCGGAGTGGAAGCAGCTCACCGGCGGCCGGCCGGAGAAGGCGCTGCTGCGGGAGGCCTTCGAGGGCTGGCTTCCGGAGGACCTGCTGTGGCGGGGCAAGGAGCAGTTCGGCGACGGTTCGGGCGCGGGCACGGTGCTGGCCGCGCTGGCCGAGGCCAAGGCGGACAAGGCGGGCGGCGGCTGGGTCGGCGAGGTACCCACCGACGGCTGGGAGCTGCGCAGCGACGAGGAGGTGCTGTACTTCGAGATCTGGCGTCGGCACTTCCGCGGGGTGCGCCCGAACGCCACCCTGGGCGCCTTCGCCACCGCCTGACGCCGTCCGTCCCCCGTGCCGGCCGGCACCGTCCGTGGCGGCCGGCGCCGTGCGGCGGCGGCTCGCACCGTCCGTGGCGGCCGCGCACACGGCGCATACCGGCGGCACAGAGCGCGTACCGGCCGCACAGGGTCTGTGGACCCTGTGCGGCCTACGTGCGTTCTGTGCCGGCCCGTTGGTGCGCGCGAGGGGCGACCGGCGGCCCGGTGGCGACCGGCGGCCCGGTCGGGGCGCGGGCTACGCGGCGGCCAGCGGGTACTGCGCGGGCATCCGCTCGGCGGCCTTCGGGTCCGGGCCGTACCGGTTGGCGGACGGGTCGCCGTCCAGCACCTCGAACACGAACAGCACGATGCTGCCGAACGGCACGAGGCTGATCAGCTGCCACCACCCGCTGCGGTTGGTGTCGTGCAGCCGGCGGGTGGTGACCGCCATCCCGGGAATGATCATCGCGGCCATGAACAGGACGGGCAGGGCGAACAGGACGGCCGCGCCCCGGCCACCGGCGACCGTGGCCAGCCCGACGAGCACGAGCAGCCCGATCGCGATCACCGAGTAGACCAGGCTGAACATCCAGAACTCCCTGCGCCGAGCCCGCCCGGAGAAGTCGGCGTACTGGCGAAGTGCCTTCATGAACCACTGCATGACGAGACCTCCTGGCCGACCGCTGCGCCGGACCCGATGACCGGTGGTAGTGGCAGGCGCCACTCCCAGCACACCAGTCGCGTGCGGCACTCCGTTCGTTACCGGCCGGACGGCGGTACGGTGACCGCCCGATGACCGACACCGAGCGGACCGACACCGAGCGGACCGACACCGAGCGGGGCCTGGCCGCTCTGGAGCTGCTGACCGGTCCGGCCGGGCGGGCGGTGTCGGCGCGGCTGGCGGGCGTCGAGGTGACGCCGTCGACCGAGCTCGGGGTGGCCGCCGCGCTGCGCCGCGAGCACCCGGCCGAGCTGGTCACCGCCGCGCTGGCGCTGCACGAGCTGCGTGGCAGGGCCGCCGCCAAGTTCGACCGGGCGGACGCCATGTTCCTCAGCCGCGACGGGCTGGAGCAGGCGTCGTCCGAAACGGTGGCCCGGCACCGCGCGCGGCGGTTCGCCGGCCTGTCCCGGCTGGTCGACCTGTGCTGCGGCATCGGCGGCGACCTGCTCGCGCTGGCCGGCGAGCTGCCCGAGGTGCTCGCCGTGGACCGCGACCCGGTGCACCTGCGAATGGCGGAGCTGAACGCCGGCGTCTACGGCGTGGCCGGTGCGGTCCGGACCCGGCTGGCCGACGTGCGGGACACCGACCTGGCCGGGGTGCCCGCCGCCTTCGTCGACCCGGCCCGCCGCCGCTCCGGAGCCCGGATGCGCACCGGCGACAGCGAGCCGCCGCTGGACTGGTGCCTGGCGCTGGCCGACCGGGTGCCCTCGGTAGGGGTCAAGGCCGCGCCCGGGCTGGACCGCGCGAGGGTGCCGGCCGGCTGGGAGGCGGAGTTCGTCGCCGACGGCCGGGAGCTGAAGGAGGCCGTGCTGTGGTCGCCCGAGCTGGCCGGGGGCACCAGCCGGGCCACCCTGCTGCCCGGCGGCGACGAGCTGCTGCCGGACGGGGGCCGGGACGACGCGGTGCCGGTGGCGCCGCCCGGCGGGTACCTGCTGGACCCGAACCCGGCCGTGACCCGGGCCGGTCTGGTGGCCGACCTGGCGCGGCGGCTGGGCGCGTGGAAGATCGACCCGATGATCGCCTTTCTGTCCGCCGACGCGCCGCTGCGCACCCCGTTCGGCCGGAGCCTGCGGGTGCTCGACTCCGGGCCGTGGCGGGAGAAGGAGCTGGCCGCCCGGCTTCGCGCGGTGGATGCCGGCGCGGTGGACATCCGGCGGCGGGGGCTGGCCGGCGACGTGCAGGCGCTGCACCGCAGGCTGCGGCCCGCCCTGGCCGCCGGCTCCCGGCCGGTCACCCTGGTGATGACCAGGACGAACGACCGGCCCTGGGCGCTGGTCTGCGCGGACGACCGCGCCGGCTGAGCGTGCCGTCCCGGCAGCGCCCGCGCTGGCCCGGCGCCGGCTGAGCGCGCCGTCAGAGCCAGCGGCGCCAGCGGAAGACCACGTAGAGCGCGATGCCCAGCAGGACCATCAGGCCGATCGCGAACGGGTAGCCGAAGCTCCAGTTCAGCTCGGGCATGTGCTGGAAGTTCATCCCGTAGATCCCGGCGATCATCGTCGGCGCGTACAGGATCGCGGCCACCGAGGACAGCCGCTTCGTCTGCTCGTTCTGGTCGAAGCTGGCCTCGGTCAGCCGCGTCATCTCCTCGTTCTGCCGCTGGGCGACCAGCGCGGCGTTCACCGAGACGATGTTGCCCAGCAGTTCGCGGAACCCGTCGATCCGCTCGACCGCGCGGGTCACGTGGTCGTCCACGTCGCGCAGCCTGCGGCGCAGCTCCAGGTCGGAGTCCGAGGCCCGCTCCTTGAGCACCGACCGCAGCCCGACCAGCACCTCCTTGAGCGGCTCGACCCCCCGCTGCAGCTCGATGACCTCGCGGCTGAGCTGGTAGATCCGCCGGGACACCTTGGGATCGCCGCCGAAGACCTGGACCTCGATCTGGTCGATGTCCGCCTGGAGCCCGTCCATGACCGGGGCGTAGTCGTCCACCACCTGGTCCAGGATCGTGTAGAGCACGGCGAACGGGCCGATCTTCAGCAGGTCCGGGTCGTCCTCCATCCGGCTGCGCAGCTGGGCCAGATCGGGTTCGTCGGCGTGCCGCAGGGCCAGCACGAAGTCGGGGCCGAGGAACAGGTGGATCTCGCCCAGCTCGACGTCCTCCTCCGCGTCCAGGTACCGGGCGGGGCGGAGCACCACGAACATCGTCTGGCCGTACTTCTCCAGTTTCGGCCGCTGGTGGGCGTGGATGGCGTCCTCTACGGCCAGCGGGTGCAGCTGGAACTCGTCGGCGATCGTGTGGATCTCCTCGGTGGTCGGCCGGAGGAGACCGATCCAGCAGAACGCGTGGTCGCTGTCCGCCCTGGCACGCAGCTCGGAGTAGGAGTGCGCGAGCGAGCTGGGGCGGGCCGTGCGCCTGCCGTCCACGTAGATGGCGTCGTCCACCGTCGACACTCAGTCTCCCCTCGCCGGGATCGGTGCCGCTCAGGATGCCGCGGCGGGCCGCTCGCGGCTGGTTCGCGCGACCGCGTCTCAGGATTCTCCGCCGGAGGCGTACCTCGTTCGTGTCCCTGGTGGTGTCGGCGGTCCCCGCGACCGCACCCGGCTCGATCTGATCTTGGACACGAGCCGGTAGCGGTTCCGTAGCAAGGCTGTGTCGGACCCTCGCCCGGCCCTAGGCTGGGCCGATTGCGGTGGCGGCAGCCCCGCACCTCGCGGACGGAGGGTGGCGCATGTCCGAGACAGTCGAGCACGTGGAGCAGCCGGCCGGCGGCAAGACCGTCTTCGGCCATCCCATCGGCCTGGTCAACCTGTTCAGCGTCGAGCTGTGGGAGCGGTTCTCCTTCTACGGGATGGTGGGCATCCTCGCCTACTACCTGTACTACTCGCTGGACCAGGGCGGCCTCGGGCTGCCGCAGGCCACCGCGACCGGGATCGTCGGCGCCTACGGGGGCCTGGTCTACCTGTCCACCGTGCTCGGCGGGTGGCTGGCCGACCGGGTGCTCGGCATGGAGCGCATGGTCTTCTACGGCGGCTTCGTGGTCATGCTCGGGCACATCGCGCTGGCCGTGCTGCCCGGGCTGTCCGGGGTCGGGGTGGGCCTGGTGCTGGTCGCGCTGGGCAGCGGGGCGCTGAAGGCCAACGCCTCCTCGCTGCTGGGCACGCTCTACCGCAAGGGCGACCCCCGGTGCGACGGTGGCTTCACGCTGTTCTACCTGGGCATCAACATCGGCGCGTTCGTCGGCCCGCTGATCACCGGGTTGCTGCAGGACAACGCCGGCTTCCACTACGGCTTCGGCGCGGCCGCGATCGGCATGGCGCTGGGCCTGACGCAGTACGTGGTGTTCCGGCGCAACCTCGGCGAGCACGGGAAGCGGCCTGGCAACCCGCTGCCCCCCGAGGCGCGCACCCGGGCCGCGCTGATCGGCGCCGGGGCGGTGGTCGTCGTGGTGCTGGTGCTGCTCACCGGGCTGGTCACCCTGGCCAACCTGAAGTGGGTCACCAGCGGCGTCATCGCGCTCTCCTCGGTGGCCTACTTCGTGGTGATGCTCACCAGCCGCAAGGTCGAGCCGGTGGAGCGCAGCCGGGTCCGCGCGTTCATCCCGCTGTTCATCGCCAACGTGGCGTTCTGGTCGCTGTTCCAGCAGATGTTCACCGCGCTCGCGGTGTACTCCGACGAGCGGATGGACTGGAGCCTGTTCGGCTGGACCGCGCCGTCGTCCTGGGTGCAGGCCGAGGAGCCGATCTGGATCATCCTGCTGTCGCCGGTGTTCGCCGTCCTGTGGACCAAGCTGGGCGACCGCGCCCCGTCCACCCCGATGAAGTTCGCGCTCGGGGTGATGGGGATGGGCGGGGCGTTCCTGCTGTTCCTGATCTTCGCGGGCGGCACCGGGAAGACCACCCCCGCCGTCGCGGTGTTCCTGATCATGGCCGTGTTCGCGGTCTCCGAGCTGATGCTCTCGCCGATCGGGCTGTCGGTGACCACCAAGCTCGCCCCCGAGGTGTTCCGCTCGCAGATGATGGCGCTGTACTTCTTCTCGGTCGGCCTAGGCACCTCGCTGGCCGGGGTGCTGGCCGGCTTCTACTCGGCCGACCACGAGGTGGGCTACTTCGGCATCAGCGGCGCGGTGACCATCCTGGTCGGGCTGGCACTGGCCGCGCTGACCCCGTGGATCAAGGCCCGGATGCAGGGCGTGCACTAGTCGGAGCGGCCCGCCGCTGCCCGAAGGGGTGGCCGGGTCTGCGGCGCGGCGCGGCCCGAGGGGGTCGCCGGGTCAGCCGGTGGCCGGCCGCGCGCGGTCCAGCAGCAGCCGCACCGCCAGCGCGGTGAGCACGCCGCCCATCACGTAGCGCTGCGCGCGCAGCCAGCCGGGACGCCGGCTCAGCAGCCGGGCCAGCGCGGCGGCGCTGAGCACGATCAGCGCGTCCACGGTGAGCGCCACCGCGATCTGGATGCCGCCCAGTGCCAGGCTCTGCGCGGCCACCGAGCCCCGGTGCGGGTCGAGGAACCGCGGCAGCAGCGCCACGTACAGCACCGCGATCTTCGGGTTCAGCAGATTGGTGAGGAGGCCCATCGCGAACAGCCGCCGGGGCCGGTCGGGCGGCGGCGGCCCGGGCGCGAACACGGCGGTCCCGCCCGGGCGCAGCGCGCGGCCAGGTACACCCCGAAGCCCGCGGCCACCCCGAGCAGCGACACCAGCCCGGGCCGGCGACCCTGGGTGATCGACCGGGACACCAGGTAGAGCATGTTGGGGCCGGGGGTGAGCACCAGGCCGATTGCCACCAGCCCGATGCCGACCGCCGCCGCACTGATCACACGGGCACCCCTGTCGTCCGTCGCCGTACCCAGCACACCGCGGCGCCGGCCGCCGGGACAGGGCCAACCCGACCCGACTGGCACCCCCGGCGTTCGGGGGCAGAGGATGAGCCCGACGGAACGTCACGGACGCGAGGGGGCGGTGGGCATGCGGGTCGGCATCACGCTGGGCAGGGCGCAGGCCGAGATGGCCGACGAGGCCCGGTGGGCCGAGGACGCCGGGTTCGACACGGTGGCCACCGGCGAGCACCTGTTCTTCCACGGTCCGACCGCGAACGGCTTCGTGGCACTGGCGGCCGCCGCCGGCGCCACCCGGCGGGTTCGGCTGCTCACCGCGTTGACGATCGTGCCGGTCTACCCGCTGGCCGTCCTGGCCAAGCTGGCCGCCACGCTGGACCAGGTTTCGGCCGGCCGGCTGGACCTGGGGGTCGGCGTGGGCGGCGAGTACCCGCCGGAGTTCGTGGCGGCGGGGGTGGACCCGAAGGAGCGCGGCGCCCGCACCGACGAGGCGCTGGAGGTGCTGGGGCCGCTGCTGGCGGGGGAGACGGTCACGCACAACGGCCGGTTCTCCGAGATCCCCGGCCTGACCCTGCAGCCCCCGGCCGTGCAGCAACCGCACCCGCCGATCTGGGTGGGCGGGCGCAAGGCGGCGGCGATCCGTCGCGCCGGCCGCTTCGGCGACGTGTGGCTGCCCTATATGTACTCCCCCGAGCAGCTGGCCAAGAGCCTGACCGAGGTCAACGCGGAGGCGGTGCGCGCGGGGCGGCCGGACGGCGCGGTGCGCGGCGCGGTGTACTGCTGGGGCGCGGTGCACGCCGACGCGGCCACCGCACGCCAGCAGGCGATCGACGTGGTGAGCGAGGTCTACCAGCAGGACTTCAGCCCGCTGGCCGACCGGTACCTGCTGCACGGCGACCCGGACCGGGTGGTGAGCCGGCTGCGCGAGTACTACGAGGCGGGCGCGCGGGAGCTGGTGTTCGCGCCGGCGGCGGGTTCCGCCGAGCAGAGCGCGGCCATGCTCCGGCTGCTCGCCGACGAGGTGCTCGACGAGGTGCGGAGCTGGGCCTAGGGGTCTCGCGCGGCCCGGATACCGCTCGCACGCAGCCCGTCGCGCGCACAGGGCCCGTCGCGCTCGCGCAGTCCGGGTACCGCTCGCACAGGGCACATATCGCTCGCACAGGGCACATATCGCTCGCACAGGGTCTGTAGACTCTGTGCGGCCCACCCGGGGTCTGTGCGGGCGCCGGGCTGGACGACCATGCGCGCCGGCGCGCGGGCGCGCGGGCGCGGTGAGCGATGGTTACGCCGGACCGTTCTCGCAGCGCCGGCGCAGGCTCGCGGCCTCCGTGGTCACGTAGCGGCGGCTGAGCCGGCCCAGCAGCAGGTCGACCAGCGGCGCGAGCGGGCCGGAGGTCTCCAGGGCGAGCTCGGCCCGGGTGCGGCCGTCGCCGAGCGGGGTGAGCCGGTGGTCGCCCCGGGTCCGCACGCCCGGCCCGGTGGCCACCCACTCGAACCGGCGCCCCGGCTCGAACGCGGTGACCCGCCAGACGTTGCGGCCCAGTCGCGGCTGGCGCACCTCGGCGGACCCGTCGGGGCCGAACCCGCCGTCGCCGAGCAGGCGCACGCTGCTCACCGTCGGGGTCCAGCGCGGCCAGTCGGTGACGTCGGCCAGCACGGCCCACACCCGGTCGGCCGGCGAGGCGATCTCCTCGGACACGGTGAAGTTCACGTACCAGATGGTACAACAAGATCCGGGCCAGGCGAGACCGGTAACGCACCCGGCATGCGGCGCCCGGCACCCGGGCACCTGGCACGTACCCGACACCTGGGCGCCTGGCACACACCCGACACCTGGGCACCCGGGCACCTGGCACACACCCGACACCTGGGCTCCCGGCCGGCACACCCGGCTCCCGGCCGGCATACCCGGCACCTGGCCGGCATACCCGGCACCCGGCGCGACCAGGTGATCCCGCCTGATGGGTAACGGTGTGACCGATCACCTGGCGTTGACACTTGTCCATCGATCTGGTGGATTTAACGGCATGTATCCGCGGCTCACCCAGCGACGTCACATCGACCTCGCGCGGGTCAGCTCGCAGGGCTGTCGTATCTGACCAGGCCGTGCCCGGGCCCGTGGGCTCACCCCGTGACCGGCGGCCGTTCACGCCCGACCCAGCACCGTCGCGTGCCGGACCACCATGCCCAGGGAGTGGGAACCTTCATGTCAGCACAGCCCAGCACGGACCCGATCAAGTTCGCCTACTGGGTGCCCAACGTGAGCGGTGGCCTCGTCACCAGCACGATCGAGCAGCGCACCGACTGGGGATACGACTACAACCGCGAACTGGCGGTGCTCGCGGAGAACAACGGCTTCGACTACGCGCTCAGCCAGGTCCGCTACATGGCCAGCTACGGCGCCGAGTACCAGCACGAGTCGACCAGCTTCAGCCTGGCGCTGCTGCTGGCCACCCAGCGGCTCAAGGTGATCGCCGCCGTGCACCCCGGCCTGTGGCACCCCGGCGTGCTGGCCAAGCTGACCGCCACCGCCGACCACCTCTCCCACGGCCGCGTCGCGGTGAACGTGGTGAGCGGCTGGTTCAAGGACGAGTTCACCGCGCTGGGCGAGCACTGGCTGGAGCATGACGAGCGGTACCGCCGCTCCGAGGAGTTCATCCGGGCGCTCAAGGGCATCTGGACCGAGGACGACTTCAACCTGGCCGGCGACTTCTACCGGATCCGTGACTTCTCGTTGAAGCCCAAGCCGCTGAACACCCCCGAGCGGCCGCACCCGGAGGTGTTCCAGGGCGGCAACTCGACGGCGGCCCGCGCGATGGCCGGCCGGGTGTCGGACTGGTACTTCAGCAACGGCAAGGACTACGACGGCGCGGCCGAGCAGCTGCACGACGTCAACGCCTCGGCCGCCGCGAACGGCCGGTCGGTGAACTTCGGGCTGAACGGCTTCATCATCGCCCGGGACACCGAGTCCGAGGCCAGGGACACCTTGCGGGAGATCATCGCCAAGGCGCACAAGCCGTCGGTTGAGGGCTTCCGGAACGCGGTGACCCAGGCCGGCCAGTCCACCGGCGACAAGAAGGGCATGTGGGCGGACTCGAAGTTCGAGGACCTGGTCCAGTACAACGACGGCTTCAAGACCCAGCTGATCGGCACCCCGGAGCAGATCGCCGAGCGGGTCGTGAAGTACAAGGCGCTCGGCGTGGACCTCATGCTGCTGGGCTTCCTGCATTACCACGAGGAGGTCAGGTACTTCGGCGAGCGGGTGCTGCCGCTGGTGCGCGAGATGGAGGCCGGGTGACTCCCGCTCGCTGTCCGGAGGCCGTGACATGACCGCGATCGGGCACCCGGCGACCCCGGTGAACGGGTCGTCGGCACTGCGGGTGCACTGGTTCCTGCCCACCTACGGCGACGGCCGCCACCTCGTCGGCGGCGGGCACGGCGTTCCGGTCGGGTCGGCCGGCGGGGTGCGGCCGGCCACGCTCGGCTACCTCACCCAGGTGGCGCGGGCCGCCGAGCAGCTCGGGTTCGAGGCGGCGCTCACCCCGACCGGCATGTGGTGCGAGGACGCCTGGCTGACCACCGCGATGCTGTCCCAGACCACCGAGCGGCTGAAGTTCCTGGTCGCGTTCCGGCCGGGCATGCTCACCCCGACGCTGGCCGCGCAGATGGCCGCCACCTACCAGCGACACTCCGGCGGCCGGCTGCTGCTGAACATCGTGACCGGCGGCGAGCCCGCCGAGCAGCGGGCCTACGGCGACTTCCTGGACAAGGACGCCCGCTACGCCCGCACCGGTGAGTTCCTGCGGGTGGTGCGGGCGCTGTGGCGGGGCGAGACGGTCGACCTGGAGGGCGCGCACCTGCGGGTGTCCGGCGCCTCGCTGGAGCGGGTGCCCGACCCGGTGCCGCCGATCTACTTCGGCGGGTCGTCGGCAGCCGCCGGGGAGGTGGCCGCCGAGCACGTGGACACCTACCTGACCTGGGGGGAGCCACCGGCCCAGGTGGCCGAGAAGATCGCCTGGGTCCGCCGGCTGGCCGCGGCGCGGGGGCGGGAGCTCCGGTACGGCATCCGGCTGCACGTGATCGCGCGGGACACCTCGGAGGCGGCCTGGGCGGAGGCGGCCCGGCTGCTGGAGGCGCTGGACCCGGCGGCCATCGAGGCGGTGCAGGCCGGGCTGTCGCGCAGCGAGTCGGAGGGGCAGCGGCGGATGCGCGCGCTGCACGGCGGATCCACCGAGCGGCTGGAGATCGCACCGAACCTGTGGGCCGGCGTCGGGCTGGTCCGGGGTGGCGCCGGGACCGCGCTGGTCGGCAGCCACACCGAGGTGGCCGACCGGATCGCCGAGTACCACGCGCTGGGCATCGACGAGTTCGTGCTGTCCGGCCACCCGCACCTGGAGGAGGCGTGGTGGTTCGGCGAGGGCGTGCTGCCGCTGCTGCGCGCGCGGGGCCTGTGGCGGCCACCCGCCGGCTCGACCGCGGCCGAGGATGCCGGGTCCGCCGCCATCCCGTTCGCGACGGCCCGATGACCCTCACCGCGGAGCGGGCGCCCGCCTCGAACCGGACGATCCTGCTGGCCAGCCTCGTCGGCACCACCGTGGAGTGGTACGACTTCTTCCTCTACGCCACCGCGGCCAGCCTGGTGTTCCCCGCGCTGTTCTTCCCGGCGCACGACGAAGTGGCGGGCACGCTGCTCGCGTTCGGCACGTTCGCGGTCGGGTTCGTGGCGCGGCCCATCGGCGGCGCGCTGTTCGGGCACGTCGGCGACCGGCTGGGACGCAAGCGGACGCTGGTGGCGACCATGGTGCTGATGGGCGTGGCGACCGCGCTGATCGGCCTGCTGCCCGGGGTGGCCTCGATCGGGGTGGCCGCGCCGGTGCTGCTGGTGCTGCTGCGGGTCCTGCAGGGCCTGGCGGTCGGCGGCGAGTGGGGCGGCGCGGTGCTGCTGGCCACCGAGAACGCGCCGCCGGGGCGGATCGGCCGGTTCGGCAGCGTGCCGCAGATCGGTCTGGGGCTCGGGCTGGCGCTGGGCACCGGTGTGTTCGCGCTGCTCGGCGAGGGGATGAGCCGCGAGGCGTTCGCCGCCTACGGCTGGCGGCTGGCGTTCCTGTTCAGCGTGGTGCTGGTGGCCGTCGGCCTGGTCATCCGGCTGCGCGTGCTGGAGACCCCGGAGTTCCGCCGGTTGACCGCGCGCGGCGAGGTGGCCAGGGTGCCGCTGGTCGAGGTGTTCCGCACCCGGCGGCACCGCCGGGGCCTCGGGCTCGGGATGCTGGCCCGCTGGGCGGAGGGCGCCTCGTTCAACACCTGGGGCGTCTTCGTGATCAGCTACGCCACCGCCACGGTGCACCTGAGCCGGGTCGCGGTGCTCACCGCGGTGACGGTGGGGGCGCTGCTGATGGCCGCGCTGGTCCCGGTGGCCGGGTGGCTGTCCGACCGCTACGGCCGGCGGGCGGTGTTCGGTGCCGGGGTGGTCGTGTTCGGGGTGTCGGTGCTCCCGTCGTTCTTCGCGCTGGGCTCCGGCTCCACCACGCTGATGGTCGTGGTGCTGATCGGGCAGCTCGGGATCGGGTACGCGCTGATGACCGGCGCGGAGGCCACCCTGTTCGCCGAGTTGTTCGACGCGCGGGTGCGCTACACCGGCATGTCGCTGGTGTTCCAGGGCTCCGGGGTGTGGGCCTCCGGGCTGACCCCGGTGCTGCTCACCGCGCTGCTGGCGGCCGGCGGCGGCAGCCCCTGGCTGGCCGGCGGCTACCTCACCGCGGTGGCGGTGATCAGCCTCGCCGCGGTGCTCGCCATGGGCCGCTGGCTCGGCCCGGAGCTCCGGGGCCAGGACCCTGGCGGCCGCCCGGAGCGCTGAGGTCAGGCTCGGGCTGTGGCCAGGCAGATGACGTGCCCGTCGGGATCGGCCAGCACCGCCAGCCGCTCGCCCCACGGCTGGTCGTTCGGCCGGTCGATGACGGTGCAGCCGACGCCCTCGGCGGCCGCCAGCACGGCGTCCACGTCGGCGACCCGCAGGCTCAGCGCGACGCCCGCCATGCTCGGGTGGGCGGTGCGCTCGTGCAGCATCAGCTCCACCCGCTGCCCGCCACCGTCCCCGACGGGCAGTGTCAGCACGGCGAACCCGGGCGGCGCGTTGCGCTGGACCAGCCCGAGCACCCCCTCGTAGAAGGCCAGCGCCCGGCCCATCTCGGCCACCGACACGATCACGCGATGCAACGAGGGAGCGGTCATGCCTGCAGTGTGCCCGCTCCCACCCGCTCCGGCGGGCTCGGTCGGGACGCCGCGGCCGCGGTCGCCGGGGGCGTCGGGCGGGGCGCGATCGCGTCGCGCACCGCCTCGGCCAGCACCCGGCCCAGGGTCACCGGGACGGCGTTGCCGAGCTGGCGCATCTGCTCGCCGCGCGGACCGGCCAGCCACCAGCGGTCCGGGAATGTCATGATCCGGGCGACCTCGCGGACCGTCAGGTACCGGATCGAGCCGTCGTCACGGCGCAGTACCGACTCGCCGCCGGGCACACCGTGCACCCCGGCCTTCACCGTCTTGGCCGGGCGGTCGAGCAGGTTCGGGGTGTGACCGGGATACACCCGGGCTCCCGGCCAGCCGACGTGGTGCAGCCAGTCCGGGTGCTCCACCTTCTCGCCGACCGGCTCGGGCAGGTCGGCGATCGCGTCCCGCAGCGTGTGCCACGGCAGCAGGCCCGAGCCGCGCCCGCCCCCGTCACCCGGCACGGCCCCGCCGCCCGTCCCACCGACCGGCTCGACCGGGCCGTCCGGCAACCCGTGGCCGGCCCAGTACCGCCCGTCGGCCTGGGCGGCGCGCAGCGCGGCGTCGCCGTGCGTCGGGGCGGGCGGGCGCCAGCCGGCCAGCCCGAGGTCGCGGCGCAGCGAGACGACGAACACCCGCTGCCGGACCTGCGGCACCCCGTAGTCGGCGGCGTTCACCGGCAGGCAGTGCACGTCGTAGCGCTCGGTGGGGTCGCCCGCGTCGCGGTCCAGCGCGGCCCGCAGCCGCCGGTCGTGGTCCCGCCAGTCCTCGCCCGGGACCCGGCGCAGGTGCGGCAGCGCCAGCTCGCGCAGGATGTAGGAGTAGTACGGCCGGAACGAGGGCCGCAGCAGCCCGCGCACGTTCTCCGCGAGCACCGCCTTCGGCCGGGTCTGCCGGACGCACCGGAACAGCTCGGGCCACAGGTTGCGCGGGTCCTCCCAGCCGCGGTGCGCCCCGCCCAGGCTCCACGGCTGGCACGGCACGCCGCCGGCCACGACGTCGACCCGGCCGGCCAGCGGGGCGAAGTCGACCGCCCGCACGTCACCGGGGACCAGCGGCCACCCGCCGGCGTTGGCCCGCAGCGTGTCGCAGGGGCGGCGCTCAAGCTCGTTGACCAGCAGGTGGCGGAACCCGGCGCGGTGCATGGCCCAGGCGAGCCCGCCGCCGCCGCTGAACAGCTCCACGCTGGTCGGCTCGGACCCAGACTCCACCCGCACGGGCGGACCCTACCGGCCGGGACGGCCCGATCAGTTGATTGACCGCGCGGGCGCGCACCATGATGACCACGCGATCCGACGCTGGGAGGTACGGCCAATGGCGGCTGTGGAGACGGTGCGCGGTCCGGTGGAGCTGGACGCGCTGGGCACCACCCTGATGCACGAGCACGTGTTCATCGTGACGCCCGACGTGCTGCAAAACTACGGGCACGAGTACTGGGACGAGGAGGAACGGGTCACCGACGCGATCGCCAAGCTGCGCGCGCTCAAGGCCGCCGGGGTGGACACGATCGTCGACCCGACCGTCACCGGACTGGGCCGCTACCTCCCCAGGGTGCAGCGGGTGAACGCCGAGGTGGACATCAACATCGTCCCGGCGACCGGCTTCTACACCTTCGAGAACCTGCCGCACTTCTTCCACTACCGCGGTCCGGGCACGCTGCTCGGCGGCCCGGAACCGCTGGTCGACATGTTCGTCACCGACATCACCGAGGGCATCGCGCGGACCGGGGTCAAGGCCGCGTTCCTCAAGTGCGTGGTGGAGGAGGCCGGGCTGACCGAGGACCAGACCCGGGTGCAGGCGGCGGTCTGCGAGGCGCACTCGCGCACCGGGGTGCCGATCACCGTGCACACCAACGCCGCGCACCAGACCGGTCGGCTGGCGCTCGAGTTCTACGCGAAGCACGGCGTGGACCTGACCAAGGTGGTGATCGGGCACGCCGGCGACTCCGACGACCTCGACTACCTCAAGTGGATCATGGATCAGGGTGCCACCGTCGGCTGCGACCGGTTCGGGCTGGACATGTTCCTGCCCACCGAGCAGCGGGTCGCCGCGATCGTCGCGCTGTGCGCCCAGGGCTACGCCGACCGGATCGTGCTGTCCCACGACGCCGCCTGCTACATGGACTTCTTCTCCGGCGAGATCAGCCAGGCCGCGCTGGCGCAGGCCGCGCCGAACTGGCACTACCAGCACATCAGCGACGACGTGCTGCCCGCGCTGCGCGAGGGCGGGGTCACCGAGGAGCAGATCACCACGATGCTGGTGGACAACCCGCGCCGCTACTTCACCCCCGCGCGATGAGCGGCGGCGTGCAGGCCCGGCCGCGCGGCGCGGCGCCCTTCGACAGCTCCGGCATCACCCGCGACGAGCGGGGGGTGGCGCACTACGACGGGCTGCCCGACTCGCTCATCGCGATGCTGTGCACCTCGGTGGACCGCGACCCGGCCGCGGCGGCGCTGGTCGAGGTCGGCGGGGAGCGGCTGACCTACGGCGAGCTGTGGGACCGAGCGTCCCGGGTGGCCGGCGGGCTGGTGGACGAGGGCATCCGTGCGGCGACCGGGTGGCGATCCTGCTGCCGGCCGGGGTCGACTGGGTCGTCGGCTTCTTCGGCGTCCAGCTGGCCGGCGCGGTGGTGGTGCCGGTGAACACCCGGTTCGCCGGTCCGGAGATCGAGTACGTGCTGACCGACTCCGGCGCGGCGGTGGTGCTGCGGCCCGGCCAGCCGCTGCCCGTGGGGCCGCCGACGGCCGTCGAGCGCGGGCCCGACGACCTGGCCGCGATCTTCTACACCAGCGGCACCACCGGGTTCCCCAAGGGCGCGATGACCACCCAGGGGAACTTCCTGTCCAACGTCGAGACGGCGATCCGGGTGACCGGCATCGACCGCGCGACGGGGCCGGAGCAGCGCGGGCTGATCTCCGTGCCGCTGTTCCACGTGACCGGGTGCAACAGCCAGCTGCTGGTGTACCTGGCGCTGGGCGGGACCACCGTGGTGCTGCCGAAGTTCGACGTGCGGACGTTCCTACGGGTGATCACCGACGAGCGGATCACCCAGCTGACCAGCGTCCCCGCCATCTACGCGCTGGCCATCGCGCAGCCGAACTTCGCCGAGGTCGACGTGGCCGCGGTGGCGAAGCTGTCCTACGGCGGCGCGCCGATCGCGCCGTCGCTGGTGCACCGGCTGGCCGAGCACTTCCCGAACGCGCGGCTGGGCAACGGCTTCGGGCTGACCGAGACGGCGTCGATCTCCACCTACCTGCCGCACGAGTGGGCCGCCGAGCACGCCGACTCGGTGGGCTTCGCCGCGCCGGTGGTCGACCTCGCGGTGGCCGACCCGGACGCGGAGGGGGTCGGCGAGCTGCTCATCCGGGGGCCGAACGTGGTGGCCGGCTACTGGAACAAGCCGGACGCCACCGCGAGCACCTTCGTGGACGGCTGGCTGCACACCGGCGACCTGGCCCGGGTCGGCGACGACGGGCTGACCTACGTGGTCGACCGGGCCAAGGACATGATCAACCGAGGTGGGGAGAACGTCTACTCCGTCGAGGTGGAGAACGCGCTGGCCGGCGCGCCCGGGGTGGCCGAGGCGGCGGTCGTCGGGGTGCCGGACGACGTGCTGGGGGAGAAGGTCGGCGCGGTGCTGGTGGCCGCGCCCGGTTCGTCGTCGCCGGACCCGGGCGCGGTGCTGGACTACCTCGCCGACAGGCTCGCCGACTTCAAGCTGCCGCAGTACGTGGTGGTCCGCGACGAGCCGCTGCCCCGCAACCCCGGCGGCAAGGTGCTCAAGCGGGAGCTGCGCGAGGGCGTCGACTGGGGTGCCCCGCTGCGCGGCCGCTGAGCGGACGCCGACCGCCCGCGCGGGGGTCAGCCGGTGAGCGGACGCCGACCGCCCGCGCGGGGTCACCCGTCGCGGACGACCTCGTCGAGCCTGGTCAGCACGCCGTCGTAGATCTTGCGCAGGCCGGCCGGCGCGAACAGCCGCTCGAAGAACCCGCCGATCCCGCCCGCCCCGTCCCACGCGGAGCGCACCTCGACGGCGCTCTGCCCGCCGCTTGAGGGGCGCACCGTCCAGGTGGTGACCATGCTGGAGTTGCGGTCGCTCTCCACCAGCGAGCCGTCCACGCCGTCGGCCACGTCGACCAGCTGGTCGCGCACCCGCTTCTCGGTGGCGGCCAGCTTCCAGTGCACCTGGCTCCCGGCGCCCTGGCCGCCCTTCTCGACGTGGTAGTCGGAGAACTGCTCGGTGAGGATCTTGGGGCGGATGGTGGTGTAGTCCGCGAGCGCGGCGCGCACCTGGTCCGCGGAGCCGTGCACCTCCCGCCGCGCGGTGACCGTGACCTGTGCCATGGCTCCATCCTGCCCATCCCGTCCAGCGGCCGGCGAACCACCCGGACGCCGGCCGTCCCGCCCTCGCCGTCCCGCCCGGTCAGCCGGGTGCGGCGGCGAGGGCCGCGGCGCCGGCCGGAGCGCAGCCGCAGCTGCGGCGGTGCTCGATGGAGGCGGGCAGCCGGATGATCTCCCTGCTGGCCAGCGGGTCGCCCAGCCTGCGGGTGAGCAGCCGGACGGCCCGGGCGCCCATCGCGTGGAACGGCTGGGCGGCGGCGGTCAGCGGCGGCGTCATCGCCTCGGCCCACTCCATGTCGTCGAAGGCAACCAGCGCCAGGTCGCGGCCGATCGCCACCCGCTGCTCGTGCAGGGCCAGCAGCGCGCCGGTGGTCATCGCGTTGTTGGCGGTGAACAGCGCTGTCGGCCGGCTCCGCCGCAGCAGCCGCAGGGTGGCCCGCCGGCCGCCGACCACCGAGGACTCGCCGTCGGCCAGCAGTTCGGGGCGCACGGCGAGGTTGCGCAGCCGGTGCGCCCGCCGGTAGCCGTTGAGCCGCTCGACGCTGGTGGACAGCCCGGGCAGCCCCACCACCATGCCGATCCGGGTGTGCCCGAGCCCGATCAGGTGGTCGACCAGGCGGCAGGCGGCCATCTCGCTCTCGGTGCCGACCTGGTCGCACGGCGCCTCGGAGAACCGGTCGACCAGCACGAACGGGGTGTGCTGCCGGCGCAACACCGGCAGGGTGAGCTGCTCCCAGTCCGGGGTGGGCGCGAGCACGATCCCGTCGACCCGCCGCGACTGCAGCAGGGTTACCGCGTCGCGCTCGGTCTCCGGTTCGTCGTGGGTGTCGCAGAACAGCATCGCGTATCCGGCGCGCCGGGCCTCCGACTCGACCCCCAGGATCAGCTCGGACAGGTAGGGGTTGGACGCGCCGGTGAGCGCCAGCCCGATCGTCGGTCCCGCCCCGCCGTCGACCCGGCCGCGCACGGTGTAGCCGAGCGAGGCGGCGGCCCGCTCCACCTCGGTGCGGGTCTGCTCCGCGACGAACCGGGTGCCGTTGAGGACGTGCGAGACCGTGCTGACCGACACCCCGGCGATCCGGGCGACGTCGGCCATCCGTACGCGCTTGGCAGGGCTCATCGGCCTCCCCCTCCGGCGCTTCGGTGCGTCCGAGCGGACTGTACGCCGGATCAGCCGTTCGGACGGGCGCGCGCTGCTCGCCAGGGCGGGCTGACCAGGAAGTGCGTGTCGTACTCGTCCTGCAGGTCGAGCAGGCCGTCGGCCGGCTCGGTGCCGGTGACCACCCGGTGCAGGCTCCGGAAGAGGTCGAACCGGTCGATCCCCGGGGTGAACACCAGCAGCAGCCGGACCCGGTGCCCCCGCGCGGCGGCGAACGCGTGCGGCAGGCCCGGCGGGATCACGACGAGGTCGCCGGCCGTAGCGGTGATCACCCTGTCGCCGGTGAGCACGTCGGCGGCACCCTCGAGCACGTGCAGCAGCTCGCTGGAGTGCCGGTGCAGGTGCGGGGTGGCGCCGTCGGAGCCCTCGTCGAGCTCGACCCGCAGCGTGCTGAGCGCGCCGCCGGTGTCGGAGCCGTCGAGCAGCAGGTGCACCCGGCCGTGCGGCCCGACGAGCACCTCGACCTCGGACTCGCGGGCCACGGCGGCCGTGGCGAGCGCGGTGGCGGGAACGGTGGTGACCGGGTCGGTGTCGCGGTGCGCGGCGCCGGTGGTCGACGCGACGGGGGGCGACGACGGGCCGGACATGGGTGCCTCCTGGTGGATCGGTCGAACCGGCCGCGGCCGCCGGTCCGGGGTGCCGGTGGACCGGGGAAGCCCGCGACCGCCCGCTCTGGCGTGCGCCGTGGGCGGCATTCGCGTCGCGGGCTCGCGTGCCGCCACCCATCATGCCAACACCGGTTCTCCCCGATGTCACCGATGTCATGCCCGGTACCGACACGCTGGCGGGATCTTCTACAGATTATTGACGGTTTGCGGTTGATCTGTAGAATATCGGGTGACTCCCACCACTCATGGCGATGACGACAGGAGGCGGTCCGAGGAGATGAGCGCCGCAGAGGGTCCGGGGCACGACGCCGCGCACGACACGGCGGCACCGGCCGAGCCCGAGGTGAGCTTCCGGACCGCTCCGGAGCGGTACCGGCACTGGACGCTGGAGGTCGACGGCGAGATCGCCCACCTGCGGCTGGACGTCGCGGAGGACGGCGGCCTGGTGCCCGGCTACGAGCTGAAGATGAACTCCTACGACCTCGGCGTGGACATCGAGCTCTACGACGCCACCCAGCGGCTGCGCTTCGAGCACCCCGAGGTGCGCGCCGTGGTGGTGACCAGCGCGAAGGACCGCAACTTCTGCGCCGGGGCGAACATCAAGATGCTCGCGCGGTCCAGCCACCCGTGGAAGGTGAACTTCTGCAAGTTCACCAACGAGACGCGCAACGGCATCGAGGACGCCACGGCCAACTCCGGGCAGACCTGGATCGCCGCGGTGAACGGCACGGCGGCCGGCGGCGGCTACGAGCTGGCGCTGGCCTGCGACCGGATCATGCTGATCGACGACAACTCCTCGGCGGTGTCCCTGCCCGAGGTGCCGCTGCTGGGCGTGCTGCCCGGCACCGGCGGCCTCACCCGGGTGATCGACAAGCGGCGGGTGCGCAAGGACCGGGCCGACGTGTTCGCCACCAGGTCCGAGGGCGTGCGCGGCAAGCAGGCCGTCGAGTGGAAGCTGGTCGACGAGGTCGTACCCAAGCGTGCCTGGGACGAGACGGTGCGCGAGCGGGCCACCGAGGCCGCCGCCGCGTCGAGCCGTCCCGCCGGGCTCGACGCGTCCGCCGGCATCGCGCTGCCGCCACTGGAGCCCGAGGTCACCGACACCGTGATCCGCTACCGGCACGTGCGCGCCACGCTGGACCGGCAGCGCCGGCTGGTGGAGATCACCGTGTTCGGGCCGGACGGCGACGTGCCGGAGACCGTCGAGCGGGTGCACGAGCTGGGCGCCGACTTCTGGGCGCTGGCGATGACCCGCGAGCTGGACGACCTGATCCTCTGGCTGCGGGCCAACGAGCTGGAGCTGGGCACCTGGGTGATCCGCACGAAGGGCGACGTGGAGGACGCGCTGGCCTTCGAGCGGGTGATCGAGCGGCACAGCGGCGACGACTGGCTGGTCAACGAGATCCGGCACTACTTCAAGCGCACCCTCAAGCGGCTTGACGTGACCTCGCGCAGCCTGATCGCGCTGATCGAGCCGGGCTCCTGCTTCGCCGGCGCGCTGCTGGAGCTGGCGCTGGCCTGCGACCGGCAGTACATGCTCGACGGGACGCTGGACGACGAGGCCTCCGAGCAGGGCGACGAGGCGCAGATCGTGCTGTCCGCGTCGAACGTCGGCACCTTCCCGATGGCCAACGGGCTGTCCCGGCTTGGCTCGCGGTTCTACGGCGACGAGGACTACCTGGCCAAGCTGCGCCAGGAGACCGGCCGGCGGATCCTCGCGGTGGAGGCACTCGAGCTGGGCCTGGTCACCGACGCCCCGGACGACATCGACTGGGACGACGAGATCCGGATCATGCTGGAGGAGCGCGCCTCGCTGTCCCCGGACGCGCTCACCGGGATGGAGGCCAACCACCGGTTCGTCGGCCCGGAGACGATGGAGTCGCGGATCTTCTCCCGCCTCACCGCGTGGCAGAACTGGATCTTCGTGCGGCCCAACGCGTCCGGGGAGAACGGGGCGTTGCGCCGCTACGGCACCGGGAAACGGGCCGACTTCGACCGCAGGCGCGTCTGAGCGAGGGGTGAGCAGCACATGAGCATCGACTACACCGAGAAGATCCCGAACAACGTCGACCTGGCCGGTGACCGGAAGCTGCAGCGCGCGCTGGAGTCGTGGCAGCCGAACTTCCTGAACTGGTGGACCACCATGGGTCCGGCGCTGCCCACCGACGACGTGTACCTGCGCACCGCGGTCGACGTCGGCCGGGAGGGCTGGGCCAACTTCGGCCACGTGGCCATGGAGGAGTACCGCTGGGGTGTCTTCCTGGCCGAGCGCAACCACGACCGCACGATCGCCTTCGGCGAGCAGAAGGGCGGCCCCGTCTGGCAGCAGGTGCCCGGCGAGTACCGCGCCGACCTGCAGCGGCTGATCGTGATCCAGGGCGACACCGAGCCGGCGTCGGTGGAACAGCAGCGCCGCCTCGGCGAGACCGCCCCGTCGCTGTACGACCTGCGCAACCTGTTCCAGGTCAACGTCGAGGAGGGGCGGCACCTGTGGGCGATGGTCTACCTGCTGCACGCCTACTTCGGCCGCAACGGCCGGGAGGAGGCCGAGGCGCTGCTGCACCGCAACTCCGGCGACCTCGACTCGCCGCGGATCCTGGGTGCGTTCAACGAGGAGACCCCGGACTGGCTGTCCTTCTTCATGTTCACCTACTTCACCGACCGGGACGGCAAGTACCAGCTCGGCACGCTGAAGGAGTCCGCGTTCGACCCGCTGAGCCGGACCTGCGAGTTCATGCTCAAGGAGGAGGCGCACCACATGTTCGTCGGCACCACCGGTGTCGACCGGGTGGTGGGCCGGACCGCCGAGCTGATGCGCGAGCACGACACCGACGAGATCGCCGCGCACGGCGGGATCCCGCTCGACGTGATCCAGAAGTACATCAACTTCCACTACTCGGTGTCGCTGGACCTGTTCGGCTCCGAGCGCTCCACCAACGCGGCCAACTACTTCACCGCCGGGCTCAAGGGCCGCTGGCAGGAGGAGCGCCGCAAGGACGACCACGTGCTCACCGAGGACGCCGCGACGCTGGACATCGTCCGGGACGGTGCGCTGGCCACCGACGAGGTGTCCGCGCTGCTCGCGCTGAACCACGACCTGCGCACCGAGTACGTCAAGGACTGCCAGAGCGGGCTCAAGCGGTGGAACCGGGTGCTGGAGCACGCCGGGCTGGACAACCGGCTCACGCTGCCGCACCTCGGGTTCAACCGGCAGGTCGGCCACTTCGCCGACCACCACATCACCCCGGCCGGCGAGGTCGTCGGGCCGGACGCGTGGGAGGCCCGCCGCGACGCGTGGCTGCCCACCGAGGCCGACAAGGCGCACGTCCGCTCGCTGATGCGCCCAGTGTACGAGCCCGGCAAGATCGCCGGCTGGATCGCCCCGCCGAACACCGGGATCAACGGCAAGCCGTTCGAGTACGAGTACGTGCACCTGCCCTGAGCGGGGTGGGCCGGAACGGGGGTCAGCCCGGGCCGGCCGCCGTCCCGTCGTCGCGCCGGGCGACCCGCCCGGGCAGCAGCGTGAGGTTCGGCGCCGGCGCGCGGGTCTGGTCGAGCAGCCCCTCGGCGTCGCCGCGCAGCTCCGCGAGGGTGGCCAGGTCGTTGTCGATGTTGTCCAGCTCGCCGGGGGCGTTGCGCGCGGCGTCCGCGGCGGCCTGGGCGAGCTCGACCTCCCGGGACAGCCGGGCGCCGAGCCGGGTGACGGCGTCGGCGGTGGACCGGCGCAGCTCCTGCTGCAGCACCCGACCGCCGTCGCGGACCTGCTTGGACAGCGCGACCTGATACTCGTCGCCGGTGATCCGCATCGCGGTGACGGCCTCGGCCCTGCGCTGCTCCAGCTGCCGCCCGCGCTCACCGCTGAGCGCGGCGCCGCCGAGGGCGAGCGCGCCGACCACCGCGCAGGTACCGATGACCCACGCGGGCAGCTTCACGCCCACGTAGTGGGACAGCACCAGCGCCATCATCACGCCGCCGTAGGCCGGCATCATCACGGTGAGCAGCTTGGCCGGCAACGGCGTGCGCCCCCTCGGCGCCGGTTCGCGGTGCGGCAGCTCGGCGACCAGCCGCTCGGCCGGCAGCACCGGGGCGGACGGCAGCCGGTGCGGTGCGGGCAGGTCGAGCTGGGTGGCGACCCGGGCGGCCACCTGCTGGGCCCCGGCGTCGAGGTGCTGGTAGGCCACCGCGGCCTCGATGACCAGGCGGTCGCGCAGCCAGGCCTCCACGGCGTCCCGGTTCTTCCTCGGCTCGCTGCTGTTGACCGCCGCCTCCGCGTCGCCGAGCACCGACCGGACCCGGGCGCGCAGGTGGAAGTCGATGTCCGAACCGACGCTGACGAACCCGTCCCCGAGCGCGTACTGCCACTCCTGGGCGGCCGCGCCGAACCGGTCGTAGCGGGCCTGCACGTCCTCCAGCTCGGCGCGCAGCCGGGCCACCCTGGCGGGGTCGGCGAGCATCGACCGCCGGGCGCGCAGGTCGGTCTCCAGCGAGTTCAGTGCCCGCACCGCCTGCCCGGCGGCCGAGCGGATCGTCTCGGACCGCCGCTCGGGGCCGTGCACCGCGCCCGGGTCGCTCAGGGCGTCCTGGGCGACCCGCAGCCGCGCGATCAGGTCCGGACGGTCGTTGGCCTCGGCGCCCTGCAGCGCCTGGCCCACCAGGTCGCGGACCCGGGCGAGATCCTCGGCGGCGCGGTCGGCGCGGTCGGGTTGGTCGGCGGGGGAGCCCGGTCCCTGGCTGGTGTTCACGGTGACTCCCGGTACTGGGCGAGCGGAGGAGTAGCTGGTCTCCGACCGCGGCGATGCTAGCGCCCCGGTGGGTGGCCGGACAGGTTCCCTCGGCTCGCGGGGCCCTTCCCGGGCGCGCACGGCCGAACGGCCCGGCCCCTGGTGGGGTCGGGCCGTCGCCGGACGTGGGGAGGTGGTCAGTGCAGGATCACCGGGCCGTGGTCGAACCCGCCGTGGTGCCCGTGCCCGTTGTGGTGGCCGTGGTCCTGGTGGTGCCCGTGTCCGTTGTGGTGTCCGTTGTGGTGCCCGTTGTGGTGGTCCTGGTGGCGCCCGTTGTGGTTCCAGTAGTCGTTGTCGTGGCAGCTGTGGTGATTCCAGTGCTGGTTGTAGTCGTTGTAATCGCCGTGGTTGCCGTGCCCGTCGTGGTGGCCGTCGTACTTGCCGTGGCCGTGCCCGTCGCCGTCGCCGTGCCCGTGGCCGTGCCCGTCGCCGTGCCCGTCGCCGTGCCCGTGCCCGCCGCCGTGGTTCCCGTGGCTGCCATGGCTGCTGTGGTGGTTGCTGGTGAACATCGTGGTCCTCGCTTCGCCGGTCCCGGGCTCTCGGTGTGCTCCCGGTGTCTGGTGAAAGAATGCGCTGGTCGGAGCGGTGAAGCGATCGAGCTGCCCCTACAGCCGGGGCGTGCGGCCCCCCGTAACGCATCGGGGGCTGTCCCCAGCCGGATGCCCCGGTCACTGGAACAGCCGGAGCCCCACGTAGGTCAGCAGCATCACCACGAGCACGACGCCGAGGAAGAACACCCACGCCCGGGCGCCGCCGCGCCCACCGCCGGCCGGGGCGGTGCCCGGCGACGGTGCCGGCGCCCCCGGCCCGTGGTGGGGTCCCGCCGGTGGGGGCGTACCGGGTGCGACGCCCCCCGGCGGGCCCGACGGTGGGGCGGGCGGGCCGGGCGCCGGGCGACCGGCCGGCGCGGGGCCGCCGGGACCGGCGCCGGGGCGGGGCGTCCCGGCGGGCACCGGAGCGGGGTGGGGTCCGGTGGAGCCGTTGGCCGGGGGCGGGCCGGCGATCGCGGCGGCGCCGAGCGCGACGGCGTACTTCGGGTGGGCGCCGACCACGGTGGGGCGGCCCAGCTCCTCGGACACCATCCGGGAGACCAGCGGGATGCGCGAGGAGCCGCCGACCAGCAGCACCGTGCTCAGGTCCGCCGGGGCGATCCCGGCCGACCGCAGCGCGCGCAGCAGCGCGCCGATGGTCGACTCGATCTGCGCGCGCACCATGTCCTCGAAGGCCGCCCGGGTCAGCGTGACCACGAAGTTCCGGTCCGGGAGGAACACCGGCAGCGTCGTCTCGGTGTCGACCGACAGCGCCTCCTTGGCCAACGCGCAGTCGTGCCGCAGCCGCGCCAGCGCGACCGCGGTCCGGGGGTCGCGCCGGTCGAGCTCGTCCAGCGCGCCGTCGCCCGCGTAGTTGACGTAGGAGGAGATCGCCTCGTCGAAGTCGATCCCGCCGAGCCGCTCGATGCCCTCCGGCGACCCGACGATCTCCACCCCGTGCGGCTGCTTGCGCAGGATGGTGGCGTCGAAGGTGCCGCCGCCGAGGTCGTAGACCGCGACGATCTCGCCGTCCTCCAGCCGGTGCGCGGACGCGTAGTGCACGCCGGCGGCCTCGGGCTCGGTGACCAGCGTGACGTCGGCCAGCCCGGCGGCCCTGGGCACCTCCTCGAACAGGCTGCGCCGGAACGGGCCCCAGTTCGCCGGGTGGGTCAGCACGACGCGCTCGGGCGGGGCGCCGTACACCGAGGTGGCCTTGCCGAGCACGTCGCCGAGCAGCGAGCCGAGCAGCGTGGTCACCGGCCGCGTCGCGTCGCCCAGCTTCACCGGGGTCGGGTCGCCGAGCCGGCGCTTGAGCTCGCGCACGCCCCGGTCCGGGTGGCTCGCCGCCCGCCGGCCGGCCGCGTCGCCGGTGATCAGCTCGCCCTCCTCGGGCAGGAACACGACGGCCGGCGCGACCATCGAGTGGTCGCCGAGGGAGAACATCTTGACCTGGTCGGGGTGCGCGATGGCCGCCGCCACGAACGTGGTGCCCAGGTCGACGCCCAGGTTGTAGGCCATGGCGAGGAATGTTAGGCGGGCGGGCTCGCCGAATCGAGGGGACCTGGGTCGGGGCCCGACCCGATCGTCGGGGATCCGGCGTGCGGGTACCGTCGGTGTCCGTGGATCTCGACGTGGAGCGCGCCCGCGCGGACACCCCGGGCTGCACCGAGGTGGTGCACTTCAACAACGCCGGAGCGGCGCTGCCGCCGGCCCCGGTCACCGAGGCGGTCATCGGGCACCTGCGCGCGGAGTCGCTGCGTGGCGGCTACGAGGCGGCGGAGGCGGCCGAGGAGCCCCTGGAGCGGACCTACCGGGCGATCGCCGAGCTGATCGGCTGCGCGCCGGACGAGGTGGCCGTGGTGGAGAACGCCACCCGCGCCTGGGACATGGCCTTCTACGCCCTGCGCTTCCGGCCCGGCGACCGGATCCTCACCGCGCGCGCCGAGTACGCCAGCAACGTGATCGCCTTCCTGCAGGTGGCCCGGCACAGCGGTGCCGTCGTGGAGGTCGTGGACGACGACCCGCACGGCCAGCTGGACGTACACGACCTGCGGCGCAGGCTCGCGGCGCCGGGCCCGCCCGCCCGGCTCATCGCCGTGACCCACGTGCCCACCCAGGGCGGGCTGGTGAACCCGGCGGCGGAGATCGGCGCGGCCGCGCGGGAGGCCGGGGTGCCGTTCCTGCTGGACGCCTGCCAGTCCGTCGGCCAGCTGCGGGTGGACGTGCGCGAGCTGGGCTGCGACCTGCTCTCGGCCACCGGCCGCAAGTTCCTCAGGGCCCCGCGCGGCACCGGGTTCCTCTACGTGTCCCGGCGGCTGGTCGGGTCGCTGGAGCCGCCGCTGCTGGACCTGCACGCGGCCACCTGGACCGGCCCGGACAGCTTTGATATCCGTCCGGACGCCCGCCGGTTCGAGACCTGGGAGGGCAACGTGGCCGGCAAGATCGGGCTGGGTGTCGCGGTGGACTACGCGCTGTCGTTCGGGATGGCCGCGATCGAGTCCCGGGTGCTGGGGCTCGGCGAGCGGCTGCGCGGGCGGCTGGCCGGGCTGCCCGGGGTGACGGTGCGCGACCTGGGCGAGCACCGCTGCGGCATCGTCACCTTCACGGTGTCCGGGGTTCCGGCGAGCGAGGTGCGGGACGGGCTGCGCGCGGCCGGCATCAACACCTCGGTGACCCGGGCCGGCTCCGCGCGGTTCGACCTGCCGGCGCGGGGGCTGGACGAGGTGGTGCGCGCCTCGGTGCACTACTACAACACCGACGACGAGCAGGACCGGCTGTGCGACTGGCTGCGCTCGCTCGCCACCGGCTGACCGGCTGACCGGCGCTCCGGGAGGACGACATGTCCGCACTGCCCTATTTGCCGTTGCTGCTGGCCTGGGCGGTGGCCGTGGTGAGCCCCGGGCCGGACTTCCTGGCGGTGCTGCGCACCTCGGCGGGCGGCTCGAGGCGGGCCGGGGTGCTGGTCGCCTGCGGGGTGGTCACCGGCATCGCCTGCTGGGCGGTCGCCGCCCTGGCCGGCCTCACCGCGCTGCTGGCCCGCTACGAGCACCTCTACCTGGCGCTGCGGCTGGCCGGTGCCGCGTTCCTGATCGTCTACGGGCTGACCACGCTGCGGTCGGCCTGGCGGCGCGCACCGGAGGCCGCCGAGCCACCCGAGGCGGCGGAGCGACCGGAGCGGATGGCCCGGCGCTCGGCCCGGCCGGCCGGGTCGGCGCCGGCCGGGGCAGGGTGGCGCGGGTGGCGGCTGGGGCTGCTCACCAACCTGTCGAACCCGAAGGCAGTGATTTTCTTCGGCGCGCTGTTCGCCGGCCTGCTGCCGCCCTCGGCGAGCACGGCCGCCCGGGTCGAGGTGCTGCTGGCGATGCTGGCGGTGGCGCTGGGCTGGTTCACCGCGGTCGCCGCCCTGGCCAGCGTGCCCGCCGCGACGGCCGCCTACCGCCGGGGCCGCAGGGTGCTCGACCTGGTGACCGGTGGGCTGTTCGTGGCCGTCGGCGGCGCGCTGGCGAGGCCCTGAGGTGCCCCGCTCCCTGAGGGCGATCGTTCCGCCATGTTGGTGATCTTCCGCGCGTCGGGTGGGATGTGTGCGCGCTTACGGGTAGACCAGGCACTCAGGCTTCCGCGAAGGGGGAACAAGTGAATCGGGCTCTGTGCTCCACGGCCGGCGCGGCCGCCGTCGTGCTGGCCTCGCTGTGGGTCTCGGCGGGTACGGCTGTCGCGGCGACGCCTGCTCCGGTGTCCGGCTACCAGCTCAGCCACGGCGGCGACGCCGACGACGGTGACTCCGGCTACGACGGCGACGGCGACGGCGGCCAGTTCGACTACTCCGGCTCCGACCTGCACAAGACGGACGTCGACGAGGCGTACGCGATCCAGCGCGAGTACTTCGGCCGCGACACCTATGCCTACGACCCGCTGCAGAACCAGGTCGGCACCGGCTCGGCCGGCGCCGCCGGCGGCGCTTCGGGTGGCGCGGCGGGTGGCGCGTCGGGCGGTGCCTCCGGTGGGGCGGCCGGCGGAGCAGCCGGCGGTGCCTCGGGAGGCGCGGCCGGCGGGGGTGCCAGTGGCGGAGGCGCGGCCGGCGGGGGTGCCGGCGGCGGCGGTGCTGGTGGCGGCGGTGCTGGTGGTGGCGGCGCCGGGGGCTGAGTACCGCTCGCGGTCGAGCGGCGGGCCGGCGCCCGCCGCCTTAGGGTGCTGGAATGGCCATTGATCCAGTGCTCGCGCAGGTGCTCGACGCCGTCCCGATGGAGAGCATCGTCGACGTGGGGCCCGAACGACTGCGCGCGATCATCAAGGAGCGGGTGGCGATGCTGCCCACCACGATCGCGCTGCCCCGGGTGGAGGACAGGACGATCGCGGACGGGATCGGCGTCCGGATCTACTGGCCGGAGCCGGACCCGGAGGGCCTGCCGGTGGTGGTCTTCTACCACGGCGGCGGGTTCGTGATCGGCGACCTGGACACCCACGACCCGGTCGCCAGGGGCATCGCCGAGCAGGTCGGCGCGGTCGTGGTCGCGGTCGACTACCGGCTCGCCCCGGAGCACCCGTTCCCGGCGGCGGTCGACGACGCGTTCGCCGCGCTGCGCTGGGTGGCCGAGCACGCCACCGAGCTGGGCGCCGACCCGGGCCGGCTGGCGGTGGCCGGCGACTCGGCGGGGGGCAACCTGTCGGCGGTGGTGTCCCAGCTGGCCAGGGACGCCGGCGGGCCGGCGATCAAGTTCCAGATGCTCTGGTACCCGGCGACCACGATGGACCGGTCGCTGCCGTCGGTGGCCGAGAACGCCACGGCGCCGATGCTCACCGCGGCCGACATCGACACCTTCCTGGACCTCTACACCGGCGGCGGGATCACCGAGGCCCCACCGACGCTCGCGCCGGCGAACGCCGAGAGCCTGGCCGGGCTGCCGCCCGCGTACGTGGCCACCGCCCAGCACGACCCGATCCGGGACGACGGCACCCGGTATGCCGAGCAGCTGCGCGCGGCCGGCGTGCCGGTGGAGCTGCACAACGCCGAGACGCTGGTGCACGGCTACCTGGCGTTCGCCGGGATGGTGCCCGCCGCGGCCGACGCCTTCGCCGGCGCGCTGGCCGCGCTCAAGGCCGCCCTGTAACCGCCCGGGCCTCGGCCCCGGCGGCCCGATCAGAGGTTGATCATGCCGTGGCCGAGGCCGTGGAACGCCTCCTGCAGGCACTCGGACAGCGTCGGATGGGCGTGCACGTTGCGGGCCAGCTCGTGCGCGGTCAGGTCCCACTTCTGCGCCAGGGTCAGCTCGGGCAGCAGCTCGGTGGCCTCGGCGCCGATGATGTGCCCGCCGAGCAGCTCGCCGTAGGTGTCGTCGCTGATCAGCTTGACGAACCCGGCCGGCTCGGCCATGCCCTGCGCCTTGCCGTTCGCGGTGAACGGGAACTGGGCGACCTTGATCTTCCAGCCCTTCTCGTCGGCCAGCTCG
>DASXJJ010000180.1:0-26566 GCA_036497465.1 Pseudonocardia sp.
GGCAGCGTCTGCTTGCCGTCGCTCATCAGCACGACCCGGGCGGGCGGCGGTCCCTCGCCCCCGCCGGCCAGGCCCTGGGAGAAGCTCTGGATGGACTGCATGGCGGCGAAGATGGCCTCGCCGGTGGCGGTCGACTCGGACAGCTTCAGCCCGTCGATCGCGCGCTTCACCGGGTCCCGGTCCACCGTGGGCGACACCAGCACCGCGGCGGTACCGGCGAACGAGATCAGCCCGAGGTTGATGCCCGGGGTGAGCCGGTCGGCGAAGCCCTTGGCGGCGACCTGCGCGGCCTGTAGCCGGGTCGGCGCCACGTCGGTGGCCTGCATGGACAGCGACACGTCGATCACCAGCATGACCGTCGCCCGGTTGCGCGGCACCCTCGCCTCGGCCTGCGGGCCGGCCAGCGCGATGGTGAGCAGCACCATCGCCACCAGCAGCAACGCCGTCGGGACGTGCCGGAAGCGGTTCGGCTTGGGGGCGACCCGCTCCAGCATCTCCAGGTTGGCGAACCGCATGGTGTCCCGCCGCCGCCGACGCTGCAGCAGCCAGTAACCGACCGCCAGCGCGGCCACCACCACCAGCAGCAGCAGCCACCACGGCTGGGCGAAGCTCATTGCCGGCCCCCGTACGACCGGCGGCGTCGACGGGTCACCGCGCCACCGCCGGACCGCTCCCGGACGGGAGCGTGCCGGGCGCGTCGGACCACTGCCGCTTGCGGGCCACGGCGAACCGCACCACGTCGGCGATCCAGTCCCGGTCGGTGCGCAGCACCAGGTGCGCGGCCCCGCAGCGACGCAGTGACGCGGCGACCTGCTCACGGTGCTCGGCGGAGGCGGCGGCGAACTCCCGGCACAGCAGCGGGGTCGTCTCCACCTCGCGCTGCCGGCCGGTCTCCGGGTCGGCCAGCACGACGGTGCCCACCTCCGGCAGCTCCAGGTCGCGCGGGTCGATCACCTCGATGGCCAGCAGATCGTGCCGGGCGGACAGCGCGCGCAGCGGCCGCTCCCAGTCCCGCTCGCCGAGGAAGTCGGAGATGACCACGGCGAGGCCCCGGCGGCGCGGCGGGCGGCGCAGCTGCTCCACGGCACCGACCAGGTCGCCCCGGGTGCCCTCGGGTGCCCTCGGGGTCTCCGCGACGCGGCGGATCAGGCCCCGGGCGTGCGCCAGACCGCCCCGCGCGGGGATCCGGACGGTGCGCTCGCCGGTGGCGACGATCGCGCCGATGCGGTTGCCGCCGCCCCGGGTCAGGTGGGCCACCGCGGCGGTGCCGGCCACCGCGAGGTCGCGCTTCTCGTAGCTGGCGGTGCCGAAGTCCAGGCTGGCCGACAGGTCGACCACCACCCAGGTCTCCAGCTCCCGGTCGGCGACGGTCTCCCGGATGTGCGGTTCGGTGGTGCGCGCGGTGACCGCCCAGTCCATCCGGCGCACGTCGTCGCCGGGCTGGTAGGGGCGGGCGTCGCCGGGCTCGCTGCCGGGGCCGGGCACCAGGCCGATGTGGTTGCCCTGCAGCAGCCCGTCCAACCGGCGGCGCACGGTCAGCTCGAGCGCCCGCAGCGCCGCCTCCAGCCGGCCGTCACCGGGGCTGCTCGGCGAGAAGTGCGGCGGGCTCACCGCAGCGGCCCGGTCACTGCGCCGATGCGTACTGCGGACGCGAGCTGACCTGCGGCAACGGCACGGTCTGCAGCACCCGGGAGAGAATGTGGTCCATCGGCACGGCGTCGGCCACCGCGTCGTAGGACAGCACCAGCCGGTGCCGCAGCACGTCCGGCGCCACGTCCATCACGTCCTGCGGCAGCACGTAGTCGCGCCCGCGCACCAGGGCCAGCGCCCGCGCGGCGGCCACGATGCCCAGGCTGGCCCGGGGCGAGGCGCCGTAGGACACCCAGCCGGCCACGTCGTCCAGGCCGTGCTCGGCGGGCGACCGGGTGGCCACCACCAGGCGCACCACGTAGTCGACCAGCGCGTGGTGCATGAACACCCGGGACGTGACCTTCTGCAGCCGGACCAGCTCGGCCGGGGTCAGCACCGGCTCGGCGGACGGCGGCTCGACGCCCATCCGGTAGATGATCTCCCGCTCCTCCTCGAGGTTCGGGTACTCGATGATGATCTTGAAGAGGAACCGGTCGCGCTGCGCCTCGGGCAGCGGGTACACGCCCTCGTTCTCGATCGGGTTCTGGGTGGCCAGCACCAGGAACGGGTCCGGCATCGGGAAGGTCTGCCCGCCGATCGACAGGTGCCGCTCGGCCATCACCTCGAGCATCGCGGACTGAACCTTGGCCGGCGCCCGGTTGATCTCGTCGGCGAGCACGAAGTTGGCCACCACCGGCCCGAGCTCGACGTCGAACTCCTCCCGGCCCTGCCGGTAGATCCGGGTGCCGAGGATGTCCGAGGGGACGAGGTCCGGGGTGAACTGCAGGCGGGAGAACGACCCGCCGACCACCCTGGCCACCGTCTCCACGGCCAGTGTCTTGGCCACCCCGGGCACGCCCTCCAGCAGCAGGTGCCCCCTGGCCAGCAGGCCCACGAGCATCCGCTCCACCAGCCGGTCCTGCCCGACAATCACCTTCTTGACCTCGAAGACCGCGCGCTCGAGCAGCTCGCCCTCCCGGGCCGGGCTCGGCGTGTCGCGGGGCTCCGGCCGGGGCGGCTGAGCAGCCCGGGGCGACTCCGAGGCCCGAGGGGCGTCCGTGAGCCGGGGCGCCTCCGCGGGCGGGGCCGACTCCGAGGGCCGGGCCGACTCCGAGGACCGCGGCGGCTCCGTGCGGGCCGCCTCCGTCCGGGGCTGCCCGGCCCCGGTCGCCTGCCCGCCGGGCTGTCCGCCACCCTGCTCCGGGTTGGTCACCGCGCATCTCCCTCCACCGGCGGAACGCCGAGGTCCCCCGGTCCGAACTCCACCCAGTTGTGGATCCGACACTGGCACTGAACAGGGCGATCCGTATGACAGGCGTGAAGCACGCCCGCGCGGACCGCCCGGGCCGCGAACGGCCGGCTACATGAGCCGGGTCGCGTAGGGCATCAGGCCCTCCCCGTAGCGCACCGGGACGACCCGCACCTTGCCACCCGAGTACGGCGCCTCCACCATCCGGCCGTTGCCGATGAACATCGCGACGTGGTGGATGTCCCCGCCGTCGCCCCAGAACAGCATGTCCCCGGGGCGCATCTTCGAGATCGGCACCTTCTTGCCCGCGTTGTACTGGTAGCCGCTGAAGTGCGGCAGCCCGATCCCGGCGGCGCCGAACGCGTAGATCATCAGACCCGAGCAGTCGAACCCGGTCTTGCGGAAGTCACCGAAGGAGTCCGCGACGCCGCCGTCCCGGATCCCCCGGCTCGGGCCACCCTTGGTCCCGCCGCCCCAGGCGTAGGTCGTCCCGACCTGGGACACCGCCCGGTCGATGACCGCCTGCAGGCCACCGCCGACGCCACCACCACCGCCGCCGGAGGCCACCCGCCCCGCGGCGGCCGCGGCCTCGGCCCTGGCGGCCGCCGCCACCTGCTCCTGGTAGTCGAGGTAGCGCTGGCGCTGCGCGCGCAGCCCGGAGTCGTGCGCCGTCAGCGTGTCCAGCTGGTGCTCGATCTCGGCCTTCCGCGCGTCGACCCGGTGCAGCTCGACCAGGCCGGCGGTGACCGCCGCCCGCGCGGTGGCCACCGCGCCGTCGGCGCTCCACTTGGCCCCCTGGGCCACCTGCCGCTTGGACTCGGCGTCCTCCTGCGCCGCGCGGGCCAGGGAGTCGGCGTTGACCTTGGCGATCCGGGCCCGTTGCAGCGCCTCCAGCGCGGCCTTCTGCTGGTCGGCCACCGCCTGGGTGAGCTCCGCGCGCTGCACGAGCTCGTCCGGGTCGGAGGCCTCCATCAGCAAGCCCATCGAGCCCGCCTCGACGCCCTGCTCGTAGGCCACCGCGATGAACTGGTCGAGCTGGGCCTGCATCCGCTCGATGGCGGAGGCGGCGGCGCGCGCGTCGGCGTGCGTGGCGCGCACCCGGTCCTGGGCGGCGGCCGCGACCCCCTGCGCCCGCTCCAGGTCGACCAGCGCCTTGTTCGCCGTCTCCTGGCGACCCTCCAGCTTGTCGCCCAGCCGATCCGACTCGGCCTGCACGGCGGCCAGCTCACCGGTCAGTCGCCCGACCTGCCCGGCGGCCTGCGTCACGTCCTGCTTGCTCTGTCCCAGCTGCTGGTCGGACGGGTTCGGCGGGGGTGGTGGCGGCGGCGACGGCGCGGCCAGGGCGACCCCGCCGAAGGCGGCGGTGGACCCGAGCACGATCCCCGCCAGCAGCACCGTCAGCAGCGCCCTCGACAGCACCGTCAGCAGCGCCCTCGGCGGCACCCTCAGCGGCACCCTCAGCGGCACCCTCGCCGGGGACCTCCGGGCGCCCCGGGGTGCCGAGGCCGACGACACTGCCGGCTCCGCCCGCTGGCGGGCCAGGTGGCGCACCGACCGCACGACTGACGCCCTCCACACCTGAAGTGATCACGGACGACCGGACTTTGCCACCGTCCGCAGCCGATTCCCGGGAACGACACAACCCCAGAGGTGAACTCACACCTCACGGGCGATGCCCGGCGGGGCGAACGGGCACGCAGGGGCACCGCCGGCCAGCGGTCGACAGCCAATCAGTACGCGCGTACTGTTAGACACGAAGGGACCATCGGCCGCCCGAACGGACCCGTGCGACAGACTTGCCCGCAGACGCCCGCACCACCACCCGGACCCGATCGTCGTGATCGAGCACCCGGCATCGTCAGGAGAGGACGCGACGTGAGTTCCACAGACCAGCAGACGGGGACCGACAGCTTCGGTGCCCGCGGCACGCTGAGCGTCGGCGGCGCCGACCACGAGATCTTCCGGCTGTCCGCAGTCGAGGGCGCAGAACGCCTCCCGTACAGCCTGAAGGTGCTGCTGGAGAACCTGCTGCGCACCGAGGACGGCACCAACGTGACCGCCGACCACATCCGCGCGCTCGCCGGGTGGGACGCGGCGGCCGAGCCCGACACCGAGATCCAGTTCACCCCCGCCCGGGTGATCATGCAGGACTTCACCGGCGTGCCCTGCGTGGTCGACCTGGCCACCATGCGCGAGGCGGTCACCGAGCTGGGCGGCGACCCGGCGCAGGTCAACCCGCTGGCCCCGGCCGAGCTGGTGATCGACCACTCGGTGATCATCGACGTGTTCGGCACCCCGGACGCGTTCGAGCGCAACGTGGAGTTCGAGTACGGCCGCAACCGGGAGCGCTACCAGTTCCTGCGCTGGGGGCAGGGCGCGTTCGACGAGTTCAAGGTCGTCCCGCCGGGCACCGGCATCGTGCACCAGGTCAACATCGAGCACCTGGCCCGCACCGTGATGACCCGGAACGGCCAGGCCTACCCGGACACGCTGGTCGGCACCGACAGCCACACCACGATGGTCAACGGCCTCGGCGTGCTGGGCTGGGGCGTCGGCGGCATCGAGGCCGAGGCCGCGATGCTCGGGCAGCCCGTGTCGATGCTCATCCCGAAGGTCGTCGGCTTCAAGCTGTCCGGGGAGATCCCGCCGGGCGCCACCGCAACCGACGTGGTGCTCACGATCACCGAGATGCTCCGCAGGCACGGCGTGGTCGGCAAGTTCGTCGAGTTCTACGGCCAGGGCGTCAGCGCCGTCCCGCTGGCCAACCGGGCCACCATCGGCAACATGAGCCCCGAGTTCGGCTCCACCGCCGCGATCTTCCCGATCGACGACGAGACCATCCGCTACCTCACGCTCACCGGTCGCTCGAAGGAGCAGATCGAGCTGGTCGAGGCGTACGCCAAGGAGCAGGGGCTCTGGCACGACCCGGAGCGCGAGCCGGAGTTCTCCGAGACCCTCGAGCTGGACCTGTCCACCGTCGTGCCGTCCATCGCCGGGCCCAAGCGCCCGCAGGACCGGATCGCGCTGTCGTCGGCCAAGGACGCCTTCCGGTCCGCGCTCGGCGACTACGCCGACGGCGAGCCGGAGAGCACCTCCTCGGTCGACGAGTCCGAGGAGGAGAGCTTCCCGGCCAGCGACCCGCCCGCGGCCAGCGGCGGCAACGGCGACGGCGCGCCCCGCCAGCCGATCTCGGCGGCGGCCGGCGCGGGCGGGCGGCTCAGCTCGCCGACCCCGGTCAAGCTGTCCGACGGCCGCGAGTTCGAGCTGGACCACGGGGCGGTGGTGATCGCCTCGATCACCTCGTGCACCAACACCTCGAACCCGTCGGTCATGCTCGGCGCCGCCCTGCTGGCCAAGAACGCCGTCGACGCGGGCCTCGCGGTCAAGCCGTGGGTCAAGACGTCGATGGCGCCGGGCTCGCAGGTCGTCACCGACTACTACGAGAAGGCCGGCCTCTGGCCGTACCTGGAGAAGCTCGGCTACCACCTGGTCGGCTACGGCTGCACCACCTGCATCGGCAACTCCGGCCCGCTGCCCGAGGAGATCTCGGCTGTGGTGAGCGACGCCGACCTGGCGGTGGTCTCGGTGCTGTCCGGCAACCGGAACTTCGAGGGCCGGATCAACCCGGACGTCAAGATGAACTACCTGGCGTCGCCGCCGCTGGTCATCGCCTACGCGCTGGCCGGCACGATGGACTTCGACTTCGAGAACCAGCCGCTGGGCACCGGCACCGACGGCACGGACATCTACCTGCGCGACCTGTGGCCCAGCCCGGCCGACGTGCAGCAGGTGATCGACCACGCGATCAACCAGGAGATGTTCACCAAGGACTACGCCGACGTGTTCGCCGGCGACGACCGGTGGCGCTCGCTGCCCACCCCGGAGGGCAACACCTTCGAGTGGGACACCGAGTCGACCTACGTCCGCAAGCCCCCGTACTTCGACGGGATGGCCGCCGAGCCGGCCGCGGTGCAGGACATCTCCGGCGCCCGGGTGCTGGCCCTGCTCGGCGACTCGGTGACCACCGACCACATCTCGCCGGCCGGTGCGATCAAGCCGGACACCCCCGCCGGGAAGTACCTCACCCACCACGGCGTGGACAAGAAGGACTTCAACTCCTACGGCTCCCGGCGCGGCAACCACGAGGTGATGATCCGGGGCACGTTCGCCAACATCCGGCTGCGCAACGAGCTGCTGGAGGACGTGAGCGGCGGCTACACCCGCGACTTCACCGACGGCGGCGAGCAGGCGTTCATCTACGACGCCGCGCAGAACTACGCCTCGGCCGGCATCCCGCTGGTGGTGCTGGGCGGCAAGGAGTACGGCTCCGGCTCATCGCGCGACTGGGCGGCCAAGGGCACCCGGCTGCTCGGGGTGCAGGCGGTCATCGTGGAGTCGTTCGAGCGGATCCACCGGTCGAACCTGATCGGCATGGGCGTCATCCCGCTGCAGTTCCCGGCCGGCGAGTCGGCCTCGTCGCTGGGCCTCGACGGCACCGAGACCTTCGACATCGGCGGCATCACCGCGCTGAACGACGGGTCGACGCCGCGCACGGTGCACGTCACGGCGACCCGGGAGGGCGGCGAGAAGGTCGAGTTCGACGCCGACGTCCGGATCGACACCCCCGGCGAGGCGGACTACTACCGCAACGGCGGCATCCTGCAGTACGTGCTGCGCCGCATGCTCGCCTCCTGACGGGCGGCGGGCCGCTGGCGCGCACAGAGCCGCCGCGGCTCGCACAGAACAGCCACGGGCCGCACAGATCCCACAGGGTCTGTGCGGCCCGTTCGGCGTCTGTGCGGCGTTCGGTCGCAACGGAACCCCGTCGCTACGGCACGCCGGCCGCGACGGCGCTGGTGACGGTCAGACGGCTACCGGTCAGACGGCTACCGGTCAGACGGCGGTGGCCAGGACGAGGGCGAACCGATCGGCGGAGTCCGTCCACCACTCGGCGACCTCGAAGCCGGCCGATTCGAGCTCCTGCGCGACGCCGCGCCGGTGGAACTTGCCCGATGTCTCGGTGCGTACCTCCTCGCCGGAGGCGAACGGCACGTCGAGGTTGAGTGCCGCCACCCGTACGGTCATCCGCCGGCGGGCACGCAGCCGCATCTCGATCCACTCCCGCTCGGTGTTCCACAGCGCGACGTGGTCGAAGGCGTCGACGTCGAAGTCGGCGTCCAGCTCCCGGTTCAGCACGCGCAGCACGTTCCGGTTGAACTCGGCGGTGACCCCCTGACCGTCGTCGTAGGCCGGGACCATGACCGCCGGGTCGATCACCAGCCCCACCCCGATCAACAGCTGCTCGCCGGGGCCGAGCGCGGCCCGCGCGCTACGCAGGAACACCGCCCGCTCGTCGGGCACCAGGTTGCCGACGGTGCCGCCGAGGAAGGCGATCAGTCGCTTGCCCGGTGCCGGGATCCGGGACAGGTGGCGGGTGAAGTCGCCGACGATGCCGTGCAGGGTCAGCGCCGGGTACTCCGCGGACAGTGCCCCGATGGCCTCGCGCAGCGCCGACTCGGACACGTCCAGCGGCAGGTAGTCGCGCAGCGTGCCGGCCTTGGCGAGCGCGTCGAGCAGCAGCCGGGTCTTCTCCGAGGAACCCGACCCGAGCTCGACCAGCGCTTCCGCCCCGGACGCCTCGGCGATCTCGCCCGCCCGGTCGCGCAGGATCTCCCGCTCGGCCGCGAACGGGTAGTACTCCGGCAGCTCGGTGATCCGCTCGAACAGGACGCTCCCCGTGGCGTCGTAGAACCACTTGGGGTGCAGCACCTTGGGGATGGCGGTCAGCCCGGCCCCGGCGTCATCCCGCAGCGCCTCCGCCACCTCGGCGTCGGTCAGGTACACATCGAGCGGGGTGGTGCTCATACGGCTCCTTCGTGGTCTTCCGCGGTGCGCGGCGCATTCCCGGCGGTCGAGGCGTGCTGGGTGGTGACCGTGCTGCGCTGCATGGCCTCCCGGTGGGTGGTCGTGCGGGTGGTGCTGGTGACGGAGGTCGTGCTCAGCTCGGCCACCGGCCGTACGTCGACGTGTCCGGGCCGAGCCACCACGAGGTGCTCGTCCGGGACCGGTGTCCAGCCCGGACCGTCGTCGTCCGGCTCGGACGCCACCAGGACCTGGCCCGGGTCGGACCGCACGGCAAGCGCATGGCGCCAGGCGGTGGCGTAGACCGTCCGACCGTCGGTGAGCAGCAGGTTCAGCTTCGACGCCGGCGCGACGGCGGCCGCCTGGCTCACCACCTCGCACAGCGCGGCGGCCGGCTCGACCCCGGAGCGCAGCCGGTGCCGCAGCAGCGCCCAGAGCAGCGCCGAGTCGGTCGGCGCGTCGAGGGTGAGCAGGTCGGTGACCGGTACGGCGGCGGCCAGCGGAGCCACCGACTCGGGCCAGCCGGCGACCACGCCGTTGTGGCTGAACGCCCAGCGCCCGGCCACGAACGGCGCGCAGGCGGTGCTCACCACGGGCATGCCCACGGTGGCCGAGCGGACCGCGGCGAGCACCGCGCCCGCCTGGGTGACCCCGGCGAGCTCGGCGAACGACAGGTCGGACCAGAGCGGCCGGTCGGTGCGGTAGCGGGCGGGCTCGGCGGCGCCGGGCGGGTACCAGCCCACGCCGAACCCGTCGGCGTTGACGGTACCCCCGCCGCGCATGTCCCTCGGCGCGTAGGACTGCCGCAGCAGCCCGTACTCCGGGGCGAGCACCAGCTCGGCGAGCTGGCGGGGTGGTCCCAGGTAAGCCAGGTGACGGCACACGCCCGCTACCGGACCCGACCGTCGCGCAGCTCGGCCGGCGAGGCGTCGCGCGCGCAGCGGAACCCGGAGAAGATCTGCCGTCGCACCGGGTGGTCCCAGTTGCGGAAGGTGGCCCGCACCGCCGCCGGGTCGGCGCCGAACGAACCGCCGCGCAGGACCCGGTAGTCGCCGCCGAAGAACACCTCGGAGTACTCAGGGTACGGGAACATCTCGAACCCCGGGTAGGGGTGCCACCCCGACGACGTCCACTCCCAGACGTCACCGATCAGCTGGTGCACCCCCAGCGCCGACGCGCCCTTCGGGTAGGCCCCCACCGGTGCCGGGCCGAGGTGGCGCTGGCCCAGGTTGGCGTGCTCCGGGGTGGGCTCCTCGTCGCCCCACGGGTAGCGCCGCGAGCGCCCGGTCGACGGGTCCCACCGGGCCGCCTTCTCCCACTCCGCCTCCGTGGGCAGCCGCTTGCCGGCCCAGGCGGCGTAGGCCTCCGCCTCGTAGAAGGACACGTGCACCACCGGCTCGTCCGGGCGCACCGGCTCCTGCACCCCGAACCGGCGCCGCCACCACTGGCCGCCCCCGTCGCGCCGCCAGAAGGCGGGCGCCGTCAGGCCCTCGGTCGTGCGGTGCCGCCAGCCGGCCTCGCTCCACCAGCGTGGATCGTCATAGCCGCCGGCGGCGAGGAACTCGACGTACTCGCCGTTGGTCACCGGCGCGGCGTCGATCACGAACGCGGGCAGCTCGACCCGGTGCGCCGGCCGCTCGTTGTCCAGCGCCCACGGCTCGGTCGAGGTCCCCATCGCGAACGCCCCCGCCGGCACCAGCACCTCGGCGGGCACCGGAGCGGCCACCGACGGCGGCGGGGGGTCGGCGCGCAGCACCGGGGCGCCCTCGCGCAGCTGGTGGGTGGCCAGCATGGTCTCGTCGTGCTGCTGCTCGTGCTGCACGATCATGCCGAAGGCGAACGCCTGGTCCTCCAGCCTGCGGCCGCGCAGCGGGCTGCGCTCCAGCGCATCGAGCGCCTTGTCCCGCACCTCGGCGACGTACTGCTTGGCCTCGGGCGGGGTGAGCAGCGGAAGGGCGACCCTGCTGGAGCGGGTGTGCTGGAACGCGTCGTACAGCCCGTCGATCTCCGGGCGCAGCGGCTCCCGGCCACCGACGTCCCGAACCAGCCACAGCTCCTCCTGGCTGCCGATGTGCGCGAGGTCCCACACCAGCGGCGACATCAGCGGGGAGTGCTGCCGTACGAGGTCGGACTCATCCACCGACTCGGTGAGCACCATGCTGCGCTCACGTCCTCGGACGAGCTCGGCGGCCACGTGCTCGCGCAGCTGCTCGGGCGACAGCTCGGTCAGCGGATGGACGGGTTCGGTCGGTGCGCTCACGAGATCCCCTTCTGTGCGGCGGTGTCGGTGGGCTGCAGGTCGGCCGGGCTGAGCCCGCGAAGGACTCGCTCCTCGGTTGCCCGCTGGACGAGGTCTTGAACCAGGCCGGGACCGATCACTCTCGGTAGTGCCCCCAGGGCCAGCGTGAACACCGTGCGGGCGGCGCGGGCCAGCTCCGGGTCGGCCAGCCCGTCGCGGGCGCCGGCCGTCCATCGGCCGGCCACGGGCAGGCAGGCCTCGACCGTCGCCGCGGTGGTGGCCGTGTCGGACAGCAGCGCGGCGAGCACGACGACCGGCACCACCCACTCCTCGCCGGGCTGCGCGTCGACGTACCGGATCTCCGCGTGCCGGCCGTGCGGGCGCACCGGCGGGAACAGGGTCGACAGGTGCAGGTCGAGATCGTCGGTGGTGGGCCGGCCGGGCAGGCCACCGGCCAGCCAGTCGGCGAAGGTCACCCCCGGCGGCGACTCCCAGGACCCGGTGGGCCGGCGCACACAGATCACGTCGGCGTTCATCGCGCGGGTGGCGTAGGCGGCCGCCGGATCGGTGGCTGCCGGGTCGGGCGGGGCGGTGCGCGGCGGGTCGATGCCCAGCCAGCAGGCCATCCGCGACGACTTCCAGCCGGATCGCCTGCCCTGCAGCAGCGGGGAGTTCGCGAACGCGGCGACCAGGACCGGCCCGAGCAGGTGCAACGCGCTCCAGCGGAGCGGCAGATCGACCCGTTCCCCCAGGTCAAGGCTGGGTTGGACGGCGGCGGTCGAGCACATCATGCCCCGGCCCTCGGCGCCGAGCCGGTCAAACGCGGCCTCCATGGCGAGGTACCGGGGAACGGTGAGCAGGCGATGGGCTGGCCGGACCGGGTCGGACGCGGAGGACAACGGATGCAGACCCTGGTCGGCGAGTAGCCGGAGAAGCGTCGCGGAGTCCGATCGGACCGCGTCGACGAGTGACTCCGTCGAGTCGAACGGAATGCTGGCGATCTCGACCTGGCCGCCGGGTTCGACGGTGACGAGCGAGCCGCGGGGCAACGGGAGCGCCGGGGAGAACGGATCGAGGCTGGTGGGGGTGTGCGGGCCGAGGGCGGTGACGAGCGTGTGGACGTCCAGCGGACTGGGTGGGTCGGACCGCCGGGCGAGCAGCCACTCCAGCTCGACGCCGATCAGCCGTGGGGGCCCGTGCTTGAAGCACACCGAGGCGACGTAGGCTTCCGCCTCATCCCGGCTGTGCAACACCCGCCCCGACGGCGCGGCCGAGGCCTCGCGGCCGTTCAGAGCCCGCTGGGCCGCTTTCGGTGTCACCACCCACCACCCCCCGCGTGTCGACGATGCGGAGAAAGACGCTACACAACGGCCCCGACAAAAGCAGGGTGAGTAAGGCCGCTGTAATCCGTACATACTTCCTGCTAACAGCTACGGTGGGTGCGTGCCCAGAGTCAGCGCCGGACACCTCGCCGCCCGCCGCGAGCAGATCCTGGACGGCGCGCGGGCCTGTTTCAGCCGCTACGGGTACGAGGGCGCCACGGTGCGCCGCCTGGAGGAGGCCACCGGCCTGTCCCGCGGCGCGATCTTCCACCACTTCGGCGACAAGGACTCGCTGTTCCTGCAGCTCGCCCGGCAGGACGCCAGCCGGATGGCCGAGGTCGTCGCCGAGCAGGGCCTGGTCCAGGTGATGCGGGACCTGCTGGCCGACGCCGGCCAGGGTGGCTCCGGCATCAGCTGGCTGGGCACCCGGCTCGAGGTGTCCCGGCGGCTGCGCACCGACCCGCTGTTCCGTGCCGACTGGCAGGAGCAGTCCCAGGAGCTGACCCGGGCCGTTCAGGGACGCCTGCTCCGGCAGCGGGACGCCGGGGTGGTGCGTGCCGACCTCCCGGTCCCGGTGCTCACCCGGTACCTGGAGCTGGCCTTCGAGGGACTGATCTCACACCTGGCCATGGGCCTGCCCGCTGACGACCTGCGCGCCGCGCTGGACGTCGTCGAAGCCAGCGTCCGGGTCTGACCGAGCGCGCACCTCCCGCGCGCCGGGGCCGGCACAGCCCTACCGCGGCCGGCACAGCCCTACCGCGGCCGGCACAGCGTCCACAGGGCCTGTGCGAGCCGCGGCGGGTCTGTGCCGGCCGCGCGGGCCGGTGCCGGCCGCACAAAGCCCGGTGCGGCGGTTCAGGCGGCGGCGAGGGGGGCACCGGAGGCGCTGGAGCCGAACTGGCGGCGGTACAGGTCGGCGTACCGGCCACCGGCGGCCAGCAGCCGCTCGTGCGTGCCGCGCTCCACGATCCGCCCGTGCTCCACCACGGCGATCAGGTCGGCGTTGCGGATGGTGGACAGCCGGTGCGCGATGACCAGCGCCGTACGCCCGCGCAGCGCCTCGGCCAGCGCCTCCTGCACCGCCGACTCCGACTCCGAGTCCAGGTGCGCGGTGGCCTCGTCCAGTACCACCACCGCCGGGTGGGCCAGCAGCAGCCGGGCGATGGTCAGCCGCTGCCGCTCGCCGCCGGAGAGCCGGTAGCCGCGCTCCCCCACCACGGTGTCCAGGCCGTCGGGCAGCGACTCGAGCAGCTCGCCGAGCCGAGCCCGCCGCATCGCCTCGACCAGCTCGCCGTCGGTCGCCTCCGGCCGGGCGTAGCGCAGGTTGGCGCTGATCGAGTCGTGGAACAGGTGGCCGTCCTGGGTGACGACACCGACCGCGCCCCGGATGGCCGCGAAGCTGAGGTCCCGCACGTCCACCCCGCCTAGCTCCACCGCCCCGGAGTCGACGTCGTAGAGCCGGGGCACCAGCGAGGCCAGCGTCGACTTCCCCGCGCCGGAGGAGCCGACCAGCGCGACCATCGAGCCGGCGGGCACGTCCAGGTCGACCCCGTGCAGCACCTCCTCGCCGCCCCGGGTGTCCAGCGTGGCCACGTCCTCGAGCGAGGCCAGCGACACCCGCGACGCAGCCGGGTAGCCGAAGCGGACGTCCGCCAGCCGCACCGACAGCGGCCCGTCCGGCAGCGACCGGGGGGCCGGCTTCTCGGCGATCATCGGGTCCAGGTCGAGCACCTCGAAGACCCGCTCGAAGGACACCAGCGCGCTCATCACGTCGACCCGCGCGTTGGACAGCTGGGTCAGCGGACCGTACAGCCGGGTGAGCAGCAACGCGAGGCTCACCACCGTGCCCGGGGCGATCCGGCCGGTCAGGGCGAGGTACCCGCCGTAGCCGTAGACCAGCGCCTGGGCCAACGCGGAGACCAGGCTGAGCGAGGTGAGGAAGACCCGGGACACCATCGTCGTCCGCACGCCGATGTCACGCACCCGCGCCGCGCGCCCGCCGAACTCCTCGTCCTCGTGCTCGGGGCGGCCGAACAGCTTGACCAGGGTGGCGCCGGGGGCCGAGAACCGCTCGGTCATCTGGGTGGTCATGCCGGCGTTGAGGTCGGCCGACTCCCTGCGCAGGGCGGCAATGGTGCCGCCCATCCGGCGCGCCGGCAGTACGAACACCGGCAACATGATCAGGGCGAGCAGGGTGACCTGCCAGGCCAGCCCGATCATGACGGCCAGCGCCAGGACGAGCTGGATGACGTTGGACACCAGGCTGGCGAGGGTGTCGGTGATCGCCGACTGCGCGCCGATGACGTCGTTGTTCAGCCGGCTGACCAGCGCCCCGGTGCGGGTTCGGGTGAAGAAGGCGACCGGCATCCGCTGCACGTGGCCGTACACCGCGCGGCGGAGGTCCAGGATCAGACCCTCGCCGATCCGCGCGGACAGCCACCGGGTGACCAACCCGAGCCCGGCGTCCAGCACGGCCAGCCCGGCGATGGCGCCCGCCAGTGCCAGCACGGCGCCGACCACGGCGGAGCCGCCGCCCGCCACGATGGTGTTGACCACCCGGCCGGCGAGCAGCGGGGTGAGCACGCCGATCGCGGCGGACAGGACCGTCAACGCCAGGAAGACCGCCAGGTGGCGGCGGTACCCGGCGGCGAACCGCCAGATCCGGCCGACCGTGGCGCGAGACACCGAACGGTGTGCCAGCTCACCCCGGCGGGTGGCGGCCCGCATCATCGTCCATCCACTGACGCCGTCCATGGCGCCTCCCCTCACTTACACGATTACATCGCGCATGCCAGGAGAACGCCGAACGGGGCCCGACCCTTCCCGATGCACGGCACCAGCCTGCGGCCTCAACAATGGTTGAGGTCAAGGGCCAGGGTCGACCCGTGGTGACAGGCGGAGGAGGGACCGAGCGATCTTCAGGGAAGCTCCCGGCGACGCCGCGCGCCGCCGAGAGTCAGCCCGAGCGGATCCTACTTCTTCTTCGTCCGGGTGGCACCGCCGCGACCCCGCAGCTGCACCCCCGTCTCGGTGAGGACCCGGTGGACGAACCCGTACGAGCGACCGGTCTGCTCGGCCAGCGCTCTGATGCTGGCACCCTTCTCGTACTTCTTCTTCAGATCGCTCGCCAATTTGTCCCGCTGGGTGCCGGTGATGCGGGCACCTTTCTTCAGGTCGGCCACGCGGTCGGCCCTCCTTCGCCGCTACGGGACCGTTTCCAGCCGATCCCTTGGTTGCGACATGATGATCCACCGGACCCGATCAACGGAAGGAGATCGACACAATGATCGGTGAACGGTTCGGCCGAATGGCTTTCGCGTCTGGGTGATCATTGTGCGCGTTCGGGTGACCAGCAGTTTCACAAGATCACTCAGGCGAGCGACACGAGCTCCAGGTAGTCGGCGGACCAGTGGTCCTCGGTGCCGTCCGGCAGCACGATGACCCGCTCCGGGGCGAGCGCCTTGGCCGCGCCCGGGTCGTGGGTCACCAGCACCACGGCACCTTCGTACCGGCGCAGCGCGTCCAGCACCTGCTCCCGGCTGATCGGGTCCAGGTTGTTCGTGGGCTCGTCCAGCAGCAGCACGTTCGCCGCCGAGCTGACCAGCCCGGCCAGCGCCAGCCGGGTCTTCTCCCCGCCGGACAGGGTGCCGGCGGTCTGCGCGAGCTGGTCGCCGGAGAACAGGAACGCGCCGAGCAGCGTGCGCAGCCGCTGCTCCGGGGCGTCCGGGGCGGCGTGCCGGATGCAGTCCCACACCGAGGCATCCAGGTCGAGCGTGTCGTGCTCCTGCGCGTAGTAGCCCAGCCGCAGCCCGTGCCCGGGCACCACCTCGCCGGTGTCCGGGGGCTCCTGGCCGGCGAGCAGCTTGAGCAGCGTGGTCTTGCCCGCGCCGTTGAGGCCCAACACCACCACCCGGCTCCCCCGGTCGATGGCCAGGTCGACCCCGGCGAAGATCTCCAGCGAGCCGTAGGACTTGGCCAGCCCCTCGGCGGTCAGCGGGGTGCGACCGCACGGCGACGGCTCCGGGAACCGGATCCGGGCCACCTTGTCGTTCTGCCGCACCTCGTCCAGTCCGGCCAGCAGGGTGTCGGCGCGACGGGCCATGTTCTTGGCCGCCACCGCCTTGGTCGCCTTGGCGCCCATCTTGTCGGCCTGCAGCTTGAGCGCGGCCGCCTTCTTCTCGGCGTTGGCCCGCTCGCGGCGGCGGCGCTTCTCGTCGGTCGCCCTGGCCTCGAGGTAGCGCTTCCAGGACAGGTTGTAGGCGTCCACCTCGCCGCGCAGCGCGTCCAGGTACCAGACCTTGTTCACGACGTCGCCGAGCAGCTCGGTGTCGTGACTGATCACCACGAGGCCGCCCTCGTGGCGCTGCAGGAAGCTGCGCAGCCAGGCGATCGAGTCGGCGTCCAGGTGGTTGGTCGGCTCGTCCAGCAGCAACGTGGTGGCCGAGGGCGCGCCCGCGCCCGCCTCGCTGGCCGCGTACAGGATGCGCGCCAACTCCACCCGGCGGCGCTGGCCGCCGGACAGCGTGCTCAGCGTCTGCTCCAGTACCCGCTCGGGCAGGCCGAGGTGGGCACAGATCCGGGCCGCCTCGCTCTCCGCCGCGTAGCCGCCCAGCGCGGCGAACCGCTCCTCGATCCGGCCGTAGTCACGCACCGCCCTGTCCCGCTCCTGGCCGTCCACCAGCTCGGCCATCGCGGTCTGCGCCTTCTCCATGTCGCGCAGCAGGGTGTCCAGCCCGCGCGCGGAGAGCACCCGGTCCTTGGCGCACACCGACAGGTCGCCCTCGCGGGGGTCCTGCGGCAGGTAGCCGACGGCCCCGGACGGGGTCGCGGAGCCCGCGTAGGGCTGCGCCGCGCCGGCCAGGACCCGCATGGTGGTCGTCTTGCCGGCGCCGTTGCGACCTACCAGGCCGATCCGGTCACCGGGGCTGACGCGCAGGTTCGCGCCGGAGACCAGGATGCGCGCTCCCGCCCGCAGTTCGAGGTCGGTCGTAGTGATCATGAAAAGGGAACTCCCAACGCGGTGGTGGACAGGGCGCAACCGCCCACCGGCCGTGACCGGCGGGCGTCCGAGCGACTCAGCTCGTCCGAACCACGCCACCAGTGTAAGGGACCCCCCGGAGCCGATTAGGGTCGGTGACCATGACCGCTGTCACCTCCACCCCCGCCGAACTCCTCGACCTGACCGGCCGCACCGCCGTCGTCACCGGTGCCAGCCGGGGCATCGGTCACGCCATCGCCGCCGAGCTGCTGGCCCGGGGCGCCGCGGTGACCATCACCGCCCGCAAGCCCGACGAGCTGGCGGAGGCGGCCGCCCAACTGGCCGCGACCGTGCCCGACGGCGACAAGCGGGTGTTCGGGCTGCCCGGCAACGCCGGCGACGCCGGCTCCAGGGCCGAGACCGTGGCTACCACCGTGGAACGGTTCGGCAGCCTGGACATCCTGATCAACAACGCCGGGGCGAACCCGGTGTACGGCGACCTGATGCAGGCCGACCTCGACGGCGTGCGCAAGATCTTCGACATCAACGTGGTGGCCGGGCTGGGCTACCTGCAGGAGGCGCACCGGGCGTGGATGGGTGAGCACGGCGGGTCCGTGGTGAACCTGGCCTCCACGGCCGGCCTCCGGTCCACCAGCGTGATCGCCGCGTACGGCGCCGCCAAGGCCGCGCTGATCCGGCTCACCGAGGAGCTGGCCTGGCAGCTCGGGCCCTCGATCCGGGTCAACGCGGTGGCCCCGGCCGTGGTGAAGACCAAGTTCGCCGAGGCGCTGTACTCCGAGCGCGAGGAGAAGGTCGCCGACTCGTACCCGATGAAGCGCCTCGGCGCGCCGGAGGACGTCGCGCGGCTGGTCGGCTTCCTGGTCTCCGACGCCGCGTCCTGGATCACCGGTGAGACCGTGCGGGTCGACGGCGGGATCCTGGCCACCGGCACGCTGGGCTGACCCGGCGCCGTGCTGGACGTCCTGGTGGTGGGCGCCGGCCCCGCCGGCCGCGCGGTGGCCGCCGCGTGCGGCGAGCGCGGCCTGCGCACCGAGGTGCTCGACCCGGCTCCGGGACGGCCGTGGCGGGCCACCTACGGGGCCTGGGCCGACGAGCTGCCCCCGGGGCTGCCCGCCGAGGTGGTCGCGGCGACCACCGCCACCACCCGGGCGGTGGCGCGCACCGAGCACCGCCTGGACCGCCGCTACGCCGTGCTGGACGTGCCCGCGCTGCGCCGGCACCTGGACGACCGGCTCGCGGCGGCCGACGTCGCGGTGCGGCGCGGCCGGGGGCGTCCCGGTGCGCTGCCCCCGGCCGGAGTGGTGATCGACGCGGGCGGCCCCGCACAGCCGCTGTCCTCGCCGCGCCGGGCCGGCGGTGTGTGGGCGGAGCAGACGGCCGTGGGGCTGGTGCTGCCCGCCGAGGCCGCCGCCCCGCTGCTCGGCGAGGACGAGGCGCTGTTCATGGACTGGCGCCCGGCCGACACGGCCGACCCGGCGGTGGGGAGCGACTGGCCGACGTTCCTGTACGCCGTTCCGCTGGGTGGTGGCCGGGTGTTGCTGGAGGAGACCTCGCTGGCCCGCCGCCCCGGGCTGGACCTGGACACCCTGGAGCGCCGGCTGCGCACCCGGCTGGCCGGGCACGGGATCCGCCCGCCCGGGGACCCCCCGCGCGAGGTCGTGCGCTTCCCGCTGGACCTGCCCCGGCACCGGGCGGCCGGCGTCGTCGGGTTCGGCGCCTCGGCCCCGCTGACCCATCCCGCCACCGGCTACCAGCTGGCCACCGCGCTGCGGCTGGCCGGCCCGCTGGCCGATGCGCTCGCCGCCGGGCTCGGCGGGCCGGGCGGCGGGCAGGCCGCCGCGCTGCACCGGGCCGGCCGGCTGCTCTGGCCGGCGCCCGCCCGCGCGGTCGACCTGCTGCGCCGGCGCGGCCTGGAGAGCCTGCTGCGGCTGCCACCGGCCCGGCTGGCCGACTTCTTCGAGGGTTTCTTCGCGCTGCCCGCCGCGCGCCAGCGCGCGTATCTCGGCGGGAGGACGGACGTGGCGGGCACGCTGGGGGCCATGACGGCTATGTTCCGGACCACAGAATGGCCCGTTCGGCTTCGCCTGATCGGGTCATCATTGCTGGTCAGGGCCAGTCCCAGGTCAACCGTTCGGAGCAGTGTCAAGTAGCCTGCCGGGCAACGACCGCCGACAGACAAGGAGGCTCCAATGGGCGCCTACAAGAAAATCATCGTCGGGACCGACGGATCCGACACCTCGATGCGGGCAGTGGACCGCGCCGGCGCGATGGCCGGTGACGGCGGTTCCGAGCTCGTCATCGTCTGCGCGTACGAACCGCACAGCAAGGAGGACGTCCGCGCCGCGGCCGACGCGCTCGGGGACGACGCCTACCAGGTGGTGGGCTCCGCCCCGGCGGAGAGCGTGCTGCGCGACGCGTCGGACCGGGCACGTTCCGGTGGCGCGGATGCCATCGAGACGCTGGCGGTGGAAGGCCCGCCGGTCGACGTACTGGACCAGGCCGTCGCGGACAGCAAGGCCGACCTGCTCGTGGTGGGCAACGTCGGGCTGAACACGCTCACCGGGCGCATCCTGGGCTCGGTGCCGCAGAGCGTTGCTCGTCGCGCCGGCGTGGATGTGCTCATCGTCCACACCGCGTGACGGATCCCGCTCCCGGTCGGGAGCGCGCGTGGCTCACCCGGCTCGCCCAGCTCCTGGGCAGCAGTGCGGTGCCGTCCGACCGGCCGGTCGAGGCGGACACGCACTACGGGGAGGTCGAGGACTTCATCCTCGGCGGGCCGCGTCGGTACACGAAGGCCCAGCTGGTCGGCGAGTCGAGCATCGACACCGACTTCGCCGACCGGCTGTGGCGGTCCCTCGGGTTCGCCGAGGTGGCGGACGACGAGGTCGTCTTCACCGACGGCGACCGCGAGGCGGTGGCCGCGTTGGAGAAGCTCCGCGAGGCCGGCCTGGTACCCGGAGAGGTCGAGGAGGCCATGAGCCGCGCGGTCGGCCAGGCCATGGCGGGGCTGGCCGACTGGCAGATCGAGATGCTCTACCAGATCGTCGACTACGGCCACAGCCCGGTGGGCGACGACGAGATCGTCGAGCTCGGTGAGCGGATCATCCCGATGCTCGAGCAGGTGCAGGTGTACGTGTGGCGGCGGCACCTCGCCGCGGCCGCCGGCCGGCTCGTCACCGCCCATCCCAGCCAGGACGAGACCAGGACGCTGGCGGTGGGGTTCGCCGACCTCGTCGGGTTCTCCCGGGCCACCCGGCGCTCCAGCCCCGCCGACCTGACCCAGCTGATCGAAGGCTTCCAGCGGATCACCAACGACGTGGTCGCCGAGCACCGGGGCCGGGTGGTGAAGACGGTCGGCGACGAGGTGCTGTTCGTGGCCGACCACGCCGACGACGGTGCGCTGATCGCCCTCGATCTGCTGGAACAGCTCGCGGCGAACGAGTCGCTGCCGCAGCTGCGGATCGGGCTGGCACTCGGGGACGTGGTGACCCGGTTCGGCGACGTGTTCGGCGAGGCCGTCAACATCGCCTCCCGGCTCACCACGCACGCGCGGCCGGGCCGGATCCTGGTGGATCGCAACCTGGCCGCCGCGCTCGAAGCCGATCGCCAGTTCCAGCTGCGGGTGCGCCGCCCGCTGACGGTGCGGGGCTACCGGCACCTGCACACGTGGGGGCTCACCCGCTCCAGGGCTAGGCCACCGTCGACTCCGGGAGAGACCTGACCTTCGCCGGCCGGCCCCGGCCCCGCTTGAACGGGATGACCCGGCCGCGTTCGAAGATCTCCCCGCCCCACACGCCCCACGGCTCGCGCCGCTCGAGCGCCCCGGCGAGGCACTGCCGACGGATCGGGCACTCCCGGCACAACGCCTGCGCCCGGCCCAGCTGGTCGGGCCGCTCGGCGAACCAGAGGTCCGCGTTGTCCGAGCCGCACGGCAGCGGGGCGTCGGTGGCCGGTGCGGCCGCCAGCAGCCCGCCCAGTTCGGGCGTGAACCTGTATCCGGAGCCCCCACCGGGGCTCGACCCACCTTCCGACAAGATGTTCGCGACAAACACTGCACTTACCCCCTCGATCAACGAACGGCGCAAACCGCTCGGAGACCGAGCTTGCCGGGTGTGGCCCGCCGGGTCGTCCCTCTGACGGACCGACCCGTCTAGTTCTTAAGGTGGACGCCCGTGTCGGCCGGAAGAATCACGGCGGATCGCACGGCGCCCAGGTCAGGGGCACTGAGGCCGGTGCTGAGAGCGCGAACCCGGGTGCGGCGCAATGCTACGGAAGTACTAACTCGCCGTCCATCGGAGGGTACCAGCGGAACACCCGGACTCCCGCACGCTTTTGCGCGCGGGAGCCCGGTGTGACCTGCGAGCCCGCCGGAGCGGGCCCGGAGAAGGCGGCTCAGACGGTGAAGCCCAGCGCCCTGAGCTGCTCCCGGCCGTCCTCGGTGATCTTGTCCGGACCCCACGGCGGCATCCAGACCCAGTTGATCTTCACGTCGTTCACCAGCCCGCCGTCGGGGCCGCTGACCAGCGCGGACCGTGTCTGGTCCTCGATCACATCGGTCAGCGGGCAGGCCGCCGAGGTCAGCGTCATGTCCAGCAGCGCGACCTTGTTGTCGTCGCACCGGATGTCGTAGACGAGCCCGAGGTCGACCACGTTGATGCCGAGCTCCGGGTCGACCACATCACGCATCGCCTCCTCCAGCTCGTCGTGGCTGGGCAACCCGGTGGACGCGGCGGGCGGCTCGGGCATGCCCTCGGCACCCCGCTGCACGTCTTCCTGTGGCTGTACATCCGTCATCGCTTCACTCCGTTCACTCGGGTCGCGACCCGGATCCGTCGGATACCCGGACGACCGCGTCCTTGAACGCCATCCAGCCGAGCAGCGCGCACTTCACCCGCGCCGGGTACTTGGCCACCCCGGCGAACGCCACGCCGTCACCCAGCACGTCCTCGTCGGGCTCGACGCTGCCCCGGCCGCCGACCATCTCCTGGAAAGCCTCCAGCACGCGCATCGAGTCGGCCACCGAGCGGCCCACCACCAGGTCGGTGAGCACCGACGCGGCGGCCTGGCTGATCGAGCAGCCCAGCGCCTCGTAGGACACGTCGGCGACCGAGGCGTCGTCCTCGCCGTCCTGCTTCAGCGTCACCCGCAGCGTGATCTCGTCGCCGCAGGTCGGGTTCACCTGGAACGACTCGGCGTCGTACGGGTCGCGCAGGCCCGCCCCGTGCGGGTTGCGGTAGTGGTCCAGGATGATCTCCTGGTACATCTGGTTCAGCTGCACTTCAGGCCACCCCGAAGAACTTCTGCGCGGCACGCACCCCGTCGACCAGCGCGTCGACCTCGTCCAGCGTGTTGTACACCGCGAAGCTGGCCCGCACGGTGGCCGCCACCCCGAACCGGCGGTGCAGCGGCCACGCGCAGTGGTGGCCCACCCGCACCGCGACGCCCTGGTCGTCGAGCACCTGGCCGACATCGTGCGCGTGCACGTCGTCCACCAGGAACGACACCGCACCGCCGCGCTGCTCCAGCTCGGTCGGCCCGACGATGCGCACGCCGGGAACCTCGCCGAGCCGGGCCAGCGCGGCACCCGTCAGCTCCGCCTCGTGCTCGGCCACGGTGTCCATGCCGAGCGCGCTGAGGTAGTCGACCGCGGCGGCGAGCCCGACCGCCTGCGAGGTCATCGGCACGCCCGCCTCGAACCGCTGCGGCGGCGGCGCGTACGTCGACCCCTCCATCCGGACCAGCTCGATCATCGAGCCGCCGGTCAGGAACGGCGGCATCGCGGCCAGCAGCTCGGACCGGCCGTAGAGCACGCCGACGCCGGACGGTCCGAGCATCTTGTGCCCGGAGAACACCGCGAAGTCGACGTCCAGCGCGCCCAGGTCGACCGGCGAGTGCGGCACCGACTGGCAGGCGTCCAGCAACACCAGCGCGCCGACCTCCCGCGCCCGGCGGACCAGCCGGTCGACCGGGTTCACGGTGCCCAGCACATTCGACTGGTGCGCGAAGGCGATCAGCTTGGTGCGGTCGGTGACCGGGTCGGAGTTCAGGTCCAGCCGGCCGGTCTCGGTGACCGAGAACCAGCGCAACGTGGCACCGGTGCGCCGGCACAGCTCCTGCCAGGGCACCAGGTTCGCGTGGTGCTCCATCTCGGTGACCACGATCTCGTCACCGGGGCCGAGCGCGAACCGGGACTGCGGGTCGTCCGGGCCGTAGCCCACGCTGGCGTTGCCCATCGCGTAGGCCACCAGGTTGACGCCCTCGGTGGCGTTCTTGACGAACACCACCTCGCCCGGGTCGGCCCCGACGAACCCGGCGATGCGGGCGCGGGCCGACTCGTAGGCGTCGGTGGCCTCCTCGGCGAGCTGGTGCGCGCCCCGGTGCACCGCGGCGTTGTGCTGCTCCAGGAACGCCCGCTCGGCGTCCATCACCTGGCGGGGACGCTGCGCGGTGGCGCCGGAGTCCAGGTAGACCAGTGGCTTGCCCTCCCGCACCGTGCGGGACAGCAACGGGAAGTCGGCGCGCAGCTTGCCGACGTCGAGATCGGACATGCAGCCCCTCCGCCCTTACCGGGCCACCGCGGTGTTGTCCGCCGAGGTGAAGCGCACGTAGCCGTGCTCCTCCAGCTCGTCGGCCAGCTCCGGTCCGCCGGAGGTGACCACCCGGCCGCCCGCGAACACGTGCACCACGTCCGGCTTGATGTGCTTGAGGATCCGGGTGTAGTGGGTGATCAGCAGCACCCCCACGTCGCCGTTGGCCCGGAAGTTGTTGATGCCCTCGGACACCACCCGCAGGGCGTCGACGTCGAGCCCGGAGTCGGTCTCGTCGAGCACCGCGATCGACGGCTTGAGCAAGGCCAGCTGCAGCACCTCGTGCCGCTTCTTCTCCCCGCCGGAGAAGCCCTCGTTCACGCTGCGCTCGGCGAAGGCAGGGTCGATGTCCAGGTCGGACATCGCCTGCTTGACCTCCTTGACCCACAGCCGCAGCTTCGGAGCCTCACCGCGCACCGCGGTGGCCGCGCTGCGCAGGAAGTTCGACATGGACACGCCGGGCACCTCGACCGGGTACTGCATGGCCAGGAAGAGGCCGGCCCGCGCGCGCTCGTCGACGCTCATCGCCAGCACGTCCTGCCCGTCGAGCAGCACCTCGCCCGAGGTGACCTCGTACTTCGGGTGGCCCGCGATGGCGTAGGCGAGCGTCGACTTGCCGGAGCCGTTCGGCCCCATGATCGCGTGCGTCTCACCGGCGCGGACGGTCAGGTCGACGCCGCGCAGGATCTCCTTCGCCTCGTCCGGGTCCGAGGCCGCGCGTACGTCGACGTGCAGGCCCTTGATCTCCAGGGTGGACATATGTGACTCGTGCTCCAGGTGTGTGGTGGGACTGTCTGCTCGGGCCGGTGCTCAGGGCCGCTCGGCGGAGCCTCGGGTGATCGCCTCGTCGACGGCGGCCAGCTCGGCCTCCACCGCCGCCTCGAGTCGCTCGCGCACCGCCGGTACGCCGATCTTCCGGATGATCTCGTTGAAGAAGCCGCGCACCACCAGCCGGCGCGCGACGGCCTCCGGGATGCCGCGCGAGCGCAGGTAGAACAGCTGCTCGTCGTCGAACCGGCCGGTCGCGCTGGCGTGGCCGGCGCCGGCGATCTCGCCGGTCTCGATCTCCAGGTTCGGCACCGAGTCGGCCCGCGTGTGCTCGGTGAGCAGCAGGTTCCGGTTCAGCTCGAAGGTCTCGGTGCCCTCGGCCTCGGCGCGGATCAGCACGTCGCCGATCCAGATCGTGTGCGCGTCCGGGCTGCCGGCCCTGCCCTGCAGGGCGGACTTGTAGACCACGTTGGACCTGCAGTGCGGCACCGCGTGGTCGACCAGCAGCCGGTGCTCCAGGTGCTGGCCGGCGTCGGCGAAGCTCAGCCCGGCCAGCTCCGCGTCGCCGCCGGGACCCGCGTAGCGCACCGTGGGGCTGATCCGCACCAGGTCACCGCCCAGGCTCACCGTGGTGGCCCGCAGCGTGGCGTCGCGCCCGACGGTGATGTGCTGGGCGCCGACGTGCAGCCCGTCGGCGGCCCAGTCGTCGACCACCACCAGGGTCAGCCGGGCGCCGTCGGAGAGCACCACCTCGACGTTGTCGGCCAGCGCGCCGGACCCGCTGTAGTCGAGCACCACGACCGCCTCGGCGTGGGTGGCCGCCCGCAGCTGCAGGTGACCGAGCGCCACCTCGTCCTCGCCGGGGCCGTGCACCGCCACCGAGACCGGCTCGCCGAGCTGGCCGTCGAGCGTGACCAGGGTGGCCGACGGCGAGTGCGACCAGGCGAGCGCGGCGATCCGGTCGGCCGGGGCACCGCCCTCGCCGATCCTCGGGTCGTCGCGGTCGACCGACTCCACGGTGACCCCGGGCGCGTCCCCGGCGTCGACCCGGTACTCGACCGTGCCGTCCAGGTCGGCCGTCGCGGGGTCGGCGGAGTGCAGCCCCCGCAGCCGGCGCATCGGGGTGAACCGCCAGTTCTCCTCCCGGCCGCTGGGGACCTCGAAGGCCTCCAGGTCGTAGCCGGTGAACCGCTCCCCCGCCGACGCGATCGGGACCTGGCCGGTGCCCTTCTTGGCACCGGCCAGCTCGGGGGCCAGCCCGGACACTTCCTGCGCGGTCATCCGACCGAACCCTCCATCTGCAGCTCGATCAGCCGGTTCAGCTCCAGGGCGTACTCCATGGGCAGCTCGCGCGCGATCGGCTCGACGAACCCGCGCACCACCATGGCCATCGCCTCGTCCTCGGTCAGGCCCCGGCTCATCAGGTAGAAGAGCTGGTCCTCGCTGACCTTGGACACCGTCGCCTCGTGGCCCATCGTCACGTCGTCGGTGCGGATGTCCACGTACGGATACGTGTCGCTGCGGCTGATCTGGTCGACCAGCAACGCATCACACTTCACCGTCGACCGGGAGTGGTGCGCCCGCGCGTTCACCCGGACCAGGCCGCGGTAGGACGTGCGGCCACCGCCCCTCGCCACCGACTTCGAGATGATCGTCGAGCTGGTGTGCGGCGCCAGGTGGGTCATCTTGGCCCCGGCGTCCTGGTGCTGGCCCTCGCCGGCGAACGCGATGGAGAGCACCTCGCCCTTGGCGTGCTCGCCCATCAGCATGACGGCCGGGTACTTCATGGTCACCTTGGAGCCGATGTTGCCGTCGACCCACTCCATGGTGGCGCCCTCTTCGGCCTTGGCCCGCTTGGTGACCAGGTTGTACACGTTGTTCGACCAGTTCTGGATCGTGGTGTAGCGGCAC
>DASXJJ010000181.1:0-6519 GCA_036497465.1 Pseudonocardia sp.
GTTGTAGGGGCCGAAGTTCCAGATCGGGTTGATCTGGAACAGGCCGCCCATCAGGCCCATCACGCCGACCGCGACGGCGAAGAACGCGCCGCCCTTGGCCGCGAAGGTGGGCAGGATGCGCACGCCGACCACGTTCTTCTCGGTGCGCCCGGGGCCGGGGAACTGGGTGTGCTTCTGGTACCAGACCAGCCCGACGTGCACGCCGATCAGCGCGAGCAGGATCCCCGGCAGCAGCAGCACGTGCACGATGTAGAGCCGGGGGATGATCTCGGTGCCGGGGAACTCGCCGCCGAACAGCGCCCAGTGCACCCAGGTGCCCATCACCGGGACGGACAGCGTGATGCCCGAACCGATGCGCAGCCCGGTGCCGGACAGCAGGTCGTCGGGCAGCGAGTAGCCGCTGAAGCCCTCGAACATGCCGATCAGGATCAGCACGACGCCGATGACCCAGTTCGTCTCCCTGGGTTTGCGGAACGCGCCGGTGAAGAACGTCCGGAACATGTGCACGCACATCGCGGCCAGGAACAGCAGCGCCGCCCAGTGGTGCACCTGGCGCACGAACAGCCCGCCGCGCACGTCGAACGAGATGTGCAGCGCGCTCTCGAACGCCCGGGACATCGGCACGCCGCGCAGGTTGTCGAAGGCGCCGTTGTAGGTGACCTCCTGCATCGAGGGGTCGAAGAACAGCGCCAGCCAGGTACCGGTCAGCAGCAGCACCAGGAAGCTGTACAGCGCGATCTCACCGAGCATGAACGACCAGTGCGTCGGAAAGACCTTGTTGAACTGGCGGCGCATCCCGGCCGCGGGATGGAACCGCTGGTCCAGCTCGTCCAGGGCCTGCCCGGACTTCTCGACCAGCGCTTTTCGCGTTGTGGTCGGCGTTGTCAGTGAACTCATGGCCCCGCTCCCAGCGGTCGACGGCGGCTCCGCGATCCCGTTGTCCCCCGAGACGTTACCCGCCAACCTCGCGGTCTGCATCGGTTGTGCGTCGTTTGTCGGTGTGACGCGCGGAACGGCCGGCCGGGATCGTCGAGCGGGGCCCGGACCCCATGCGGTCTAGAGCGCCCCGGCGAGCAGGTCGAGGCTCTCCCGCAGCTGGACGGCGGAGACGAACGGGCACAGCGAGCGCACCCTCGGGCTGGTGACGCCCGACCAGTCGTAGGTGAGCGTGACCACGGTCCGGTCGTCGCCGTCCGGCCGGAGCTCGTAGGCGTAGGTGTGGCCGAACGGCTCGCGGCCCGCCGCGCCCGGCGCCCAGGCGATCTCCGCGTCGCGGCGGTAGGCGGTCACCACGTTGTCGGTCTGGTAGTCGCCGCCGACGACCTCGGCGTGCATGTCCATCCGGAACACGTCGCCCACCTCGGTGAGCACGGTGTGTGTCTGTGACCCGCGCACGGTGCCGGAGCTGTCGAACTTCCGGTGCGTGTCCGGGTCGGCGAGCAGCGCGAACACGCGCTCCACCGGGGCGTCGACGGTGCGCGAGGCGATGAGCCGGTCGGTGCCGGCGTTCTCCGTGGCGTTCTCCATGGTCAGCAGAGCCTAGGCCGTGCGGCGGGCGTCGGTGCCGAGTCGGGGGCGCCGCGTCGCGGGCCGCGGCGGTGCGGTCCGGTCTGTCAGGATGGGGTATGACCACCTCGGAGCGCACCCGATCCGGCCTGGACCTGCAGTGGGTCGACGCCGGTGTCCGGCCGCAGGACGACCTGTTCGGCCACGTCAACGGCAGCTGGTTGAGCACCGTTCAGATACCCGAGGACCGCTCGCAGGACGGCGCGATCCGCGCGTTGCGCGACCGCGCCGAGGAGGACGTGCGGGCGATCCTGGACGAGTCGGTGACGGCCTCGGACTTCGGGGCGCGGCGGATCGGCGACCTGTACACCTCGTTCATGGACGTCGAGCGGGTGGAGCGCGACGGGGTGTCCCCGCTGCGGCCGCTGCTGGACGAGGTCGCCGCCGCCGGGGACCGCGCGGCGCTGGCCGCGGTCCTCGGCGCCCGCCAGCGGGAGGAGCTGGCCACCCTGTTCGCCGTGTCGGTGAGCACCGACGCCAAGGACTCCGGCCGCTACCTGGCGCACCTGTCCCAGTCCGGGCTCGGGCTGCCCGACGAGTCGTACTACCGGGAGGACGCCTACGCGGAGATCCGGGAGAGGTACCTCGCGCACCTGACCCGGCTGGCCGAGCTGATCGGGCTGGCCGAGCCCGAGAGCCAGGCCGCGAGCGTGCTCGACCTGGAGTCCGCGCTGGCCGAGGTGTCCTGGGACCGGGTCACCAACCGGGACGCGGAGAAGACCTACACCCTGATGACCTGGTCGGGGCTGCGCGAGCTCGCCCCCGACTTCGACTGGGAGCCGTGGCTGGCCGCGCTGGGCGGCACCGACCGGACCGTGGCCGAGCTGGTGGTGCGCCAGCCCGGGTTCGTGGCGGCCGCCGCGTCGCTGTGGGCGAGCCGGCCGCTGGAGCAGTGGCGGGCCTGGCTGACCCTGCGCACCGCGTCGTCCTGCGCGGAGTACCTCGACGAGGCGCTGGTGGCCGAGGACTTCGACTTCTACGGTCGCGCCCTGTCCGGCACGCCGGCGCTGCGCGAGCGGTGGAAGCGCGGGGTGTCCCTGGTCGAGGGCGCGCTGGGCGAGGCGGTCGGCGAGCTGTACGTCGCGCGGCACTTCCCGGCCTCGTCGAAGGACCGGATGCTCACCCTGGTCGGCAACCTGGTCGAGGCCTACCGGCAGAGCATCAGCGAGCTGGACTGGATGAGCCCGGCCACCCGCGAGCGCGCGCTGGCCAAGCTCGCCCGGTTCACCCCCAAGATCGGCTACCCGGACCGGTGGAAGGACTACCGCGACCTGGAGGTCCGCGCCGACGACCTGCTCGGCAACGTGCGCAGGGCCGGCGCCTGGGAGACCGACTTCCAGCTGGCCAAGATCGGCGGGCCGGTCGACCACGACGAGTGGTTCATGACCCCGCAGACCGTCAACGCGTACTACCACCCCCGGTTGAACGAGATCGTCTTCCCGGCCGCGATCCTGCAGCCGCCGCTGTTCGACCCGGAGGCCGACGACGCCGCCAACTACGGCGGGATCGGCGCCGTGATCGGCCACGAGATCGGTCACGGGTTCGACGATCAGGGCTCCAAGTACGACGGCGACGGCAACATGACCGACTGGTGGGAGCCCGAGGACCGGGCGGAGTTCGAGCGGCGTGCCGAGGCGCTGATCGCCCAGTACGACGGGCTCTCCCCGGCCGGCCTGTCCGGTCACACGGTCAACGGGGCGCTGACCGTGGGGGAGAACATCGGCGACCTGGGCGGGTTGACCATCGCGCTCAAGGCCTACCGGATCGCGCTGGCCGCCCGGGGCGTCGAGGAGCCGCCGGTGCTCGACGGGTTCACCGGGCTGCAGCGGGTGTTCTTCGGCTGGGCCCAGGTGTGGCGGGCGGTGACCCGGGACGAGGAGGCGGTCCGCCGGCTGGCCGTCGACCCGCACTCGCCACCGGACCTGCGGTGCAACGCCGTGGTGACCAACCTCGACGCCTTCCACGAGGCCTTCGAGGTCGGCGAGTCGGACGCGCTGTTCACCCCGGCCGAGCGGCGCGTGCGCATCTGGTGACCGGCGCCTGCAGCCCGCCGCGGGTCACTCCGTGCTTCGAGTACGTCACTCCCGGCTTGCGTCACTCGATAGGGGATGTTGAGATGCTCTCAGAAAGGTTTGCCTTACCTAAATTGCGGGTGCCGCCCGGATGAACGGCGGACCGGCCGGAAGGAGTGGCAGGTGCCCACATCAGCGATGGTGCGGCCGCGACCGGAACACAGTCGTGCGGACCTGCTCAAGGCATACCTGCCGGGGTCGTTCTTCTACTCCTCACCGGGTGGCTGCCTGCTCGCCGACGGGGTGCGGGCCAGGGTGGAGGTGCCCGCCGAGGGCCGGTCGGCCGCCGTCGCCGAGGCACTGGCCGCCGCCAGGGACGACGGCCACCCCGACCCGGTGGTGGTCGGCGCGCTGGGCTTCGAGCCGGACGCGCCGTCCACCCTGGTGGTGCCGTCCGTGGTCCGCTGGGCGGGGCTCGCGGCGGGGAACACGGGTCGCCGCTGGCCGGACGCCCCGGGCGCGGCCGCCGACTGGACGGTCGAGCACGAGCCGACCGCCGAGGGCTACGCGGAGTCCGTGCAGCGCGCGCTGGAGCTGATCGACGCGGGCGTGCTGGAGAAGGTCGTGCTGTCGCGGCGGGTGCGGCTGAGTGCCGACCGGCCGGTCGAGGTGCCGTTGCTGCTGGAGCGGCTGGTGCACGCCGACCCGATGGCGCACGCGTTCGCGGTCGATGTCTCGACCCCGGCCGACGACGCGATCCGCACGCTGCTCGGGGCCAGCCCGGAGCTGCTGGTCAACCGGCGGGGCGAGGTGGTCATCACCAACCCGCTGGCCGGCTCGGCGCCGCGGTCGGCGGATCCGGCCGAGGACCACCGGCGCGCGCAGGCCCTGCTGCACTCGGAGAAGGACCGGCACGAGCACGGCTTCGTGGTCGACCAGATCGGCGAGGTGCTGGGGCGGTACTGCGGGGAGCTCGTCGTGCCGGCCGAGCCGCACATCATCGGCACCGCCACCATGTGGCACCTGTCCAGCCGGATCAGCGGGCGGCTGGTCGACAGGGGCGTGTCCGCGCTCGACCTGGCCGAGGCGCTGCACCCGACCCCGGCGGTGTGCGGGGTGCCGCTGGCCGGGGCGCGCACCGTGATCGGTGAGCTGGAGGACGCGGAGCGCGGCTACTACAGCGGTCTCGTCGGGTGGTCGGCGGAGGACGGCGACGGCGAGTGGGTGGTCACCATCCGCTGCGCGGAGGCCTACCGGCGGACCCTGACGCTGTACGCCGGCGCCGGGGTGGTCGACGGCTCGAGCCCGGAGGCCGAGCTGGCCGAGACGACGGCCAAGCTGCGCACCCTGCTGCGCGCGATCGGCACCTCCGAGGCCTTGTAGGAGCCTTGTAGGAGCCTTGTAGGAGCCCCGTAGACGCGGTACCGGTAACCGGTTCGGACCACCCCTCCCGGACCCCGGACCGGCGTAGGCTGCACCCGCACGGTCGACGGGAGCAGCCGAGGGGCTGATGTGCCATGACGCGTCGTGGAGGGGTACCGGCCAGGACGGTGGCCGCCGTCGTGCCGGTGGCCGTCGCACTGGTCACCGGGATGGCGCTGGCCGGCTGCGGCGGGGCCGACGCGCGGGCGGCGGCGAGCTCCGGGCCGGTCGAGCCGTGCGGGCTGATGACCGCGGCTCAGCTGCACCGGCTCGGCGCCACCGGCGGGCGGAGCCAACCGGCCGGCGACAGCCTCGGCGGGACCGCGTGCGCCTGGACGAACCTCACCACGCCGAGGGGCAGCGAGTACATCGGCAGGGTGCTCACCGGGGCGGTGCCGGGTGGCACGCCGTCGGCGTCGGTCAACGGGCTGCCCACCGCCGAGTACGCCCCGCCCGGGGTGGACCCGCGCGTCTCGTGCGTGTACCTGGTGTCGGTCGGTCCGGGGCAGACGCTGTGGGCGCAGTTCGCCGACCCGAACCACACCATTCCCGGGCTGAACCACCTCGTCGCGTGCCGCAACGCGCAGGCCGCGGCGTCCGCGATGGCCACCGCGTTCGGCCCGCTCACGCGCTGAGCCGGTCGCCGACGGGCAGCGGGCCGACCGATCGGAGGACGGATGCCGACCTACGTGTGCCACACGCGGCCCGGGCTGCTGGACCCCGATCGGCGGGCGGAGCTGGCCCGGCGGATGACCGCCGTGCACGCGGCGGCGACCGGAGCCCCGTCGCCGTTCGTCCAGGTGCTGTTCCGGGAGACCGAGCCCGCCGGGCATTTCGTCGGCGGCCGGGCGGCGGACCGGGACGCCGTGTTCGTGCACGGGCACATCCGCGCCGGGCGCACCGAGGAGGCGAAGCACCGTCTGCTGCTGGGCCTGCGGGACGAGGTCGTCGCGGTGGCCGCGGTGCCCGTCGAGGCGGTCTGGGTCTACCTCTCCGAGCTGGCCCCGGCCGACATGGTCGAGTTCGGCAGGGTGCTGCCCGACCCGGGCCACGAGCCGGGGTGGATCGCCGGGCTGCCCGCCCCGCTGCGCGACCGGTTCGCCGAGCCCGACGGCTGACCGGGCGCGCCCGGCTCAAGCCTTGCTCAACTCGCTAGGCGATCGGGGCGCGCGGGCCGACACTGGTGGTGAGGTCGCGCACAGCGTCCGGGTGGACGTTCCCGACGCGGCCGGAGGAGGTCACGACATGCACGCCGCAGTCCTCGTCTCCCTCGTCGTAGTCATCCTGCTGCTCGTCGCCGGGGTCGCTCAGACCGGCCGAGGAGGCAACGTCCGGGGCGCGGCCCGGTGCCACCAGCGCGCCGGTCACGGCGCGGCCCCCGGCGATGCCGGCTCCGCCGACAGCACCGACAGCGCGTCCGCCGACAGCGCGTCCGCCGACAGCGCGTCCGCCGACAGCGCGTCCGCCGACAGCGCGTCCGCCGACAGCGCGTCCGCCGACAGCGTGTCCATCGACAGCG
>DASXJJ010000182.1:0-69997 GCA_036497465.1 Pseudonocardia sp.
ACGTTTGGGTGCTGGTAGATCGGCTTGCGGTGAATGCGCGGGCAGCGGCGAAGGGAGAGCTCGGGTGCGGAGGGTCGTGGTCCTGTCCACCGGGGGCACCATCGCCTCCCGGCGGGACACCGCCGGGGCGAGCGTGGCCAGCGACGCGGTGGCCGCGCTCCTCGAGCGGCTCCCCGCCGAGCCGGACGTGCCCGTCGAGGGCCGGGACCTCCTGCGGCTCAACAGCTACCTGCTGAGCCTCGGCGACATGGCCGGCATCGTCCGCGAGATACGCCGCGCGCTCGCCGACGAGACCGTGCTCGGGGTCGTGGTCACACACGGCACCGACACCATGGAGGAGACCGCCTACCTGGCCGAGCTGGTGCACGACGACCCGCGCCCGGTGGTGTTCACCGGCGCGCAGCGTCCCGCCGACGCGCCCGACACCGACGGGCCGCGCAACCTGGCCGACGCGGTCGCGGTCGCCGCCCACCCCGACGCCGCCGGCTGCGGGGTGCTGCTCGTCTTCGACGGCTCGGTGTTCGCGGCCGAGGGCGTCCGCAAGATCCACACCACCGCGCCGTCGGCGTTCGGCGCCCCCGACGGCGGCCCGCTGGGCCGGGTGCGCGACGGCGCGGTCACCGTGACCGCGCGGCCGGTGCGCCGGCCGCCGCTGGAGCCGGCCGCGCTGGAGGTGGCCGACCTGCGGGTGGATGTCGTGGCCAGCTACCCGGGCACCGACACCACCGTGCTGGAGGCCGTGGCGGCCGCCGGCGCCCGTGGCGTGGTCCTCGCCGGCACCGGGGTCGGCAACGCCAACCCGGCCGTCACCGACGTGGTGCGCCGGCTGACCGGCGAGGGCCTCGTGGTGGCGCTGTCCACCCGGGTGCCCGCCGGTCCGGTCAGCGCGGTCTACGGCAACGGCGGCGGACGCGATCTCGTGGCGGCCGGCGCCGTCCCCACCGGGGCGCTCGGACCGTCCCAGTCCCGGATCCTGCTGGCCGCGCTGCTGGCCACGCACCGCGACCCGGCGCAGGTCGCCAAGGAGCTCGCCCGGTGGACCGGGAGCCCGTTCGAGGCACCGCGGCCGACAGACCGCACGACAGAGAGGAAGAGCTGACAGTGACTAGTACCGGAACCGACACCGCGGGAACGCACACGGGCAAGGACATCCGGGTCGCCTTCGGCGTCGACGTGGACGCCGTGGCCGGCTGGCTGGGCTCCTACGGCGGCGAGGACTCCCCCTGCGACATCTCCCGCGGCATGTTCGCCGGCGAGGTGGGGGTGCCCCGGCTGCTCACCCTGTTCGAGCGCAACGACCTGCGCTCCACCTGGTTCATCCCCGGCCACTCCGTCGAGACGTTCCCGGACCAGACCCGGATGGTGATCGACGCCGGCCACGAGATCGGGGTGCACGGCTACTCGCACGAGAACCCGATCGCGATGACCAGAGCCCAGGAGAGCGCCATCCTGGACCGCTGCATCGAGATGCTCTCCAAGCTCACCGGCACGGCGCCGACCGGCTACGTGGCGCCCTGGTGGGAGTTCTCCCCGGTCACCAACGAGCTGCTGCTGGAGCGGGGGATCAAGTACGACCACTCGCTGATGCACAACGACTTCACCCCCTACCACGTCCGGGTCGGGGACAGCTGGACGAAGATCGACTACGCCAGGCCGGCCGAGGAGTGGATGAAGCCGCTGGAGCGCGGCACCGAGACCGACCTGATCGAGATCCCGGCCAACTGGTACCTCGACGACCTCCCGCCGATGATGTTCATCAAGGCCAGCGCCAACAGCCACGGGTTCGTCAGCCCGCGTGCGCTGGAGGAGAGCTGGCGCGACCAGTTCGACTGGGTCCACCGCGAGATGGACTACGCCGCGTTCACCTTCACCATCCATCCGGACGTCTCCGGCCGGCCGCAGAACCTGATGATGCTGGAACGGCTGATCGAGCACATCAACGGCCACGAGGGCGTGCGCTGGTCCACGTTCGACGAGATCGCCGACGACTTCGCGGCGCGCTCCGCCCGGTCCTGACCCGCCGCCGGCCGCACACCGGGCCGGCCGCTGTCCCCGCTGTCGCGCAACCCCAGTGATCCCTCCCGGAAGGGCACCGTCATGTCCCTGGAATCCACCGCGAACGCCGCCACCTCCGCACTGCCCCGGTTCAGCGTCTCCGACACCAGGCGGGCGACCGTCCTGGCCTTCCTGGCCTGGACGTTCGCCGTCTACGACTACATCCTGTTCGGCACCCTGCTGCCCGAGATGTCCAAGACCTTCGGCTGGGACACCTCGACCGCCTCGCTGGTCTCCACCCTGGTCTCCGTCGGCACCGCCATCGTGGCGCTGGCGATCGGCCCAGTCGTGGACTGGATCGGCCGGCGCCGCGGCATGATCCTCACCGTCGCCGGCACGGCGGTGTCCTCGGCCGCCAGCGCGGCCACCCCGGGCATCGGCTTCCTGGTCGGCATCCGCGCGCTGAGCGGTCTGGGCCTGTCCGAGCAGGCCGTCAACGCGACCTACCTCAACGAGATCTACGCGGTCACCGAGGACGAGAAGATCAAGAAGCGGCGCGGCCTGATCTACAGCCTGGTGCAGGGCGGCTGGCCGCTCGGCGTGCTCATCGCGTCCGCCTTCGTCGCCGTCTTCCTGCCGCTGGTCGGCTGGCGCGGCTGCTTCCTGCTGGCGTTCTTCCCGGCCGTGATCATCGCGGTGCTGTGTCGCAAGCTCAAGGAGAGCCCCCAGTTCGAGCTGGAGCTGACGCTGCGGAAGATGCGCAAGGAGGGCCGGGGCGCCGAGGCCGACACGATGGCCGCGTCGTACGGGTTGGCCAAGCAGGAGTCCGGCGGCCTGGTGGCGATCTTCCAGGGCAAGGCGCTGCGCAACACGCTGGTGCTCGGTCTGGCCTGGCTGGTCAACTGGTTCGGCATCCAGGTCTTCAGCGTGCTGGGCACCACGGTGCTCACCGAGGGCAAGGGCGTCAGCTTCACCGGCTCGCTGCTCATGCTGATCGTGATCAACGCGGTCGGCTACCTCGGCTACGTCTTCCATGGCTGGGCGGGCGACCGGTTCGGCCGGCGGAACGTGATCGCCGTCGGGTGGCTGCTCTCCGGCATCCTGTTCGTGCTCACGCTGACCATCGCGCACGGCACCGTCGCCGTGGTCGTCCTCTACTCGCTGGGCATGTTCTTCCTGATCGGCCCGTACGCCGCGCTGCTGTTCTACATGGGCGAGTGCTACGAGACCCAGTGCCGCGCCACCGGGACCGCGTTCCTCAACGCGCTGTCCCAGCCGGGCGCGATCGTGGCCGGCGTCATCGTCACCTCGCTGCTGGCCTCCGGCCACTCCTGGAGCTCGGCGGCGCTGCTCGTCGGCGCGCTGGGCACGCTGCTGTCCGGCGTCCTGATGTTCGCCGCCCGGACCGCGGAGACGCTGAAGGGATGAGCCGATGAGCGACGGACCGGTGGCCATCGTCAGCGGAGCCGCCAGCGGGATCGGCCGGGCGGTCGCGGTCGCCTACGCCGAGCACGGCGTCCGGACCGTGGTGGGCAGCTTCCCCGGTGACCCGCACGACCCGGAGGAGACCGCCCACCTGGTGCGCGAGGCGGGTGGGGAGTGCGTGGTGCACGAGGTCGACGTGCGCGACTCCGCCCAGGTCGACGCCTTCGCCGAGCGGGCCGTGTCGTGCTGGGGTCGCCTGGACCTGGCGGTGGCCAACGCGGGCGTGCTGCGCAGGGCGACGCTGGCCGAGCTGCACGACGCCGCCTGGGACGACCTGGTGGCGGTCGACCTGACCGGCGTGCTGCGGGTGTTCCGCTCGGCCGCCGCCCGGATGGCCGGACCGGGCGCCATGGTGGCGGTGTCCTCCATCGCCGGCGGGGTGTACGGCTGGGGCGAACACGTGCACTACGGGGCGGCCAAGGCGGGCGTCCTGGGCCTGGTGCGCAGCGTCGCGGTCGAGCTCGCGCCGCGCGGGATCCGGTGCAACGCGGTGATCCCCGGGTACGTCGTCACGCCGCAGTCGCTGGACCCGGTCAACTCGCTCGGGCCGGACGGGCTGGAGCGGGCCGGGAAGGACATCCCGCTCGGCCGGGCCGCCCGCCCCGAGGAGCTCGCCTCGGTGATCCGGTTCCTCACCTCGGCGGAGGCGTCGTACCTGACCGGCCAGTCGATCGTCGTCGACGGCGGGCTCACCGTGCGCATGCCGGCCTGAGCGAGGTCGTCGTCACGAGCCCACAGGGAGGGCGGATGTTGCACGGACGCGGCGCGCTGGTGGTCGGGGGCACGAGCGGGATCGGCCGGGCCATCGCGGCCGCCTACGTCGAGCAGGGTGCGGCGGTGGTGGTCGCCGACCGGGACGCCGGCGACCCCGTACCGGGGGTGTCCGGCACGGTCCGGGTGGATGTCACCGACGAGGACTCGGTGGCCCGTGCCGTCGCGGCGGCCACCGAGCTCGCCAGCCGGGTCGACATCCTGGTCAACTCGGCCGGCATCCTCACCGAGTCGCCGCTGGTCGAGATGGACCTTGCGACCTGGTCGGAGACCGTCGCGGTCGACCTCACCGGGGTGTTCCTGTGCTGCCGCGCGGTCCTGCCGGCCATGCTGGAGCGCGGCTGGGGACGGATCATCAACCTCGCCTCCCAGCTGGGAATCAAGGGCGGCCACGGCCTGGCGCACTACGCGGCGGCGAAGGCGGGCGTGATCGGGCTGACCAAGTCGCTCGCGCTGGAGGTGTCCGCGCGGGGCGTGCTGGTCAACGCGATCGCACCCGGCCCGATCGACACCCCGATGGTCGCCGGGATCACCGAGGACTGGAAGCGGGCCAAGCGCGCCGAGCTGCCGCTGGGCCGGTTCGGGGTGCCCGAGGAGGTCGCGCCGACCGCCGTGCTGCTGGCCAGCGATCCCGGCGGCAACCTCTACGTCGGGCAGACGCTCGGGCCGAACTCCGGGGATGTGATGCCGTGACCGCGCCCGGCCGCCCGCACCCGTCCGCCGCGCCGCCGCGGGCCCGCTGATGTGCGGCGCTTGCGGGGACCGGCGGGCCGTGGACTGGGCGCACACCTTCGTGGCCGCCCTCCCGGCCCGGGCGGCGGTGGCCACGGCGGTGGCCCGGCTCGTCCCCGGACCGGGGCCCCGGATCGGCACCCGGCCCGGCGGCTGGTCGGTGACCGCCCCCACCGGCCGGCAGACGGCCTGCGGTGGACTCACCGAGCTCATCGCCGCGACGCTCCCCTGGCTGGGGCCACCCTCGGAGCTCGACCCGCACCGGGCATCCGGCCGGCTGGTGGTCCCGCCGCCGGACACCCGCCAGCCAGTGCGCATCCGTCTCGACCCGGCCGCGCCCGGCCCGGGCGCCGAGGCCGACACCGGGATCGGCACCGGCACCGGCACCGACAGCGGATCCGGCACCGAGCCGGGCGGGATCCTGCTGGTGCGCGACGCACGGGCCGCCCGAGCGATGGTCCGGCGGCTGGCCGGCGTGCCCTGGGCGCTGCGGCACGTCCTGGCCGAGGTCGACGGGGTCGCCGGCGTCGACGTGCCCTGGGCGTCGCGGCCGACCGAGATCGCCACCCGGGCCGAGGAGCAGGCGGCCGACGTGGTGGTGCACGTCGAGCACGCCCGGCAGGCCGGCGCGTGGGACGACCGGGCGATCGCGGTTCGCGCGCCGCTGGGTCCGGGCACCGAGCTGGACGTGGAGGTACGGGCGGGACACGTGGTGCGCGCCCGCGCGCGGCCGACCGGGCGGCGGGGATAGGCCGCGCCACCGCTGCCCCTGGACATCCGTCCGCCGAGGGCCAGGATGATCGGTATGCCGCCCTCCTGGGTCCTCGACGAGGACGACGCGCTCGAACTCCTCGCCTACCTGATCACCTCGGCCCGCACCCAGGTCGACGAGGCCGCCGAGTACGGCCCGATGCGACTGCTCACCGCGGCGCACCGCCTCGGCGAGGCCATCGGCTCCCGCGCCTCGGGCGGGACGGCCGCGCTGCTGGCCGGCCCGCTCGAGGCGATGCCGCTACTGGCGGTGCCCCGGACCGACCGCGACGACTACGTGCGGCGCCTCGACGAGCTGTGCCGTGCCCTCGCCGAACACCTGACCGCGCGGTACGGCTCGACGGCGGGCTCGGCGTGACCGACCCGGTCCTGCGCTGCATCCGCGAGCGCAGGGTCACCCGGGCGATGACCGCCGAGCCGGTCGGCCGCGCGGCCGTCGAGGCGGTGCTGGACGCCGCCCGGTGGGCACCGACGGCCGGCAACCGGCACCTGCAGCGCTACGTGGCGACCGTCGACCCCGGTACGCTGCACGTCCTGCGCATGGTCTCCCCCGGCATGATCCAGCGCCCGACCGCCGCCGTGGTGATCTGCACGGACCGGGCGCTGGCCGCTGCCTACGGGTTCCCCCCGGACGCGCCCGGGCTGCTGATCGACGTGGGCACGGCCACCGCGACGATGCTGCTCGCCGCGCACGCGCTGCGGGTGGGCGCCGGACCGGTCAGCTCGTTCAGCCGCGCGGCGGTCGCGACCGCGCTGCGGCTGCCCGACGGGTGGCGTCCGGAGCTGATCGTCTGCCTGGGGCACCCCGCGAGCGCCCAGCCCGCCGCGATCAGCCCGCGACCCGCCCTGAGCTGGCGGGACCTCACCCGGTGGTACCCCGAGGGGGCTGACCCGCGCCGCTGACACGGGAGACGCCGGTCCCTCAGCGCCGTGGCACGCCGGGCTCCCCCGGCTCGTCGTCATCGCCCAGGTCGTGCCGGTCCTCCCGGGCCTGGCGCTCGTCCTCGGCGAGCGCGTCGTCGATGAGCGACTCGAGCAGCCCGAAGCTCCGGTGCGGGCCGTCGGTGCGCAGCACGACCACACCGTCGTCCTCGACGTCGGCCTCGTTCAGTCCCAGCGTGATGTGGTGCGCGGCCCGCAGGAAGCCCTTGCCGGCCCGGTCGGCCGCCAGATGCTTCGGCATGACACCCGGGAGCGCCTCGGTCCCGGGTTCGGGGGCGGGTTCGGATTCGGGGCCGGGTTCCGGGCCGGGGCCGGGGTGCTCTTCGGTCATGCCGGCTCCTCAACGGGCGCCATGTTCGCCCTGTGTCAGCGGGCAGCTACAATCCGACTGCACGGGGGTGCCGGTGGCGACGACAGGGTCGCACGCCGGCGCCCCCTTTTCGCATCGAGGAGACCTCATGAACCACCAGGTCATGGCGCACTGGTCCTGCCAGCCGTGCGAGGTCGAGGGGCGGGACGCCACGCTCAGCCCCGAATGCTGGAACTGCGGCGGCGCGGTCACCATCACCGCGCGCCCGACGGTGCCGGTCGGGATGACCGGGTCCGGCGCGGACAGCGACTGAGCGGCGCCCGCACCGGGACCCGGTCGCGGTGCCGGAACCACCCGGCCCGCTCCCGACGTGTCGGTCAGGACGTCATCGCGCACTGCCCCCGGTCCGCGCGGGTCGGGCCGGTCGCGGACGGCTTCAGGTCGACGTCGAAGATGGCCGTCGGCAGGTACAGCGAGCAGCACGCGTTCGGGATGTCGACCACTCCGCTGACCCGGCCCTCGATCGGAGCCGACCCGAGCAGCAGGTAGGCCTGCTCGCCGGAGTAACCGAACTTCTTCAGGTACTCCACCGCGTTCAGGCACGCCCGCCGGTAGGCGAGAGTCGCGTCGAGGTAGTAGTTCGTGTCGGTCTCGTGGTCGACCGAGAGGCCGATGAAGGTCAGGAACTCCGAGTAGCGCGGCTCGACGTTGCCCGGCATGAACACTGGGTTGGTGGACACGCCGTACGTCTCCATCCCGCCCTTGATCAGGTCGACGTGGAAGTCGATGAACCCGCCCATCTCGATGGCTCCGCAGAAGGTGATCTCCCCGTCGCCCTGGCTGAAGTGCAGGTCGCCACCGGACAGCTTCGCGTCCTTGACGTGCACCGGGTAGAACACCCGCGAGCCGCGGGTGAAGTTCTTGATGTCGTGGTTGCCGCCGTTCTCCCTGGCCGGCACGGTGCGGGCGCCGTCGCGGGCGATCGCGCGGGCGATGTCGCCGTCGGCGGTGCCGCCCAGGGCGTTGGCCTCCAGCGGGGGCAGCGCCAGCGGCGGCACCCGGTTCGGGTCGGTGTCGATCAGAGCACGCTCGCGCCGGTTCCACCGGGCCAGCAGGTCCGCCGACGGGGCGGTGCCGAACAGCCCGGGGTGGGTGATGCCGGTGTAGCGGACCCCGGGCAGGTGCCGGGAGGTGGCCACCTGGCCCTGGAAGTCCCAGATCGCCTTGTACGCCTGCGGGAAGTAGTCGGTGAGGAACCCGCCGCCGTTGGTACGGTCGAAGATGCCGGTGTAGCCCCATCCCTGGCCGGGCGCGTCACCGTACTCCTGCGGTGCCTGTACCGGACCCAGGTCCAGGATGTCGACGACCAGCAGATCCCCCGGCTCGGCGCCCTCGACCCCGATGGGGCCGCTGAGCATGTGCGCCGGGGTGAGGTCCACGTCCCGCACGTCGTTCGCCGAGTCGTTGTTGCCGATCTGCCCGTCGGTCCACTCGCGGCACTCCACCCGGATGTTCGACCCGGGCCGCACCATCACCGCGACCGGGACATCCGGGTGCCACCGGTTGTGACCGGGTACCGCCTGGTCCCGCATCGACTTGGCCTGGTCCACCGTGAACACCACATCAGGCATGTCCTCACCCTCCTCGTTGAGCGCGTCAATCCCGGTTCGCGGTACATGGCGGGAACGTCGGGGCGGCCCGGCCCGTGCAGGCGTCGTCGATCGGTGGGAGCGGAGGTACTCCCACGCTAGCGGCGATGCCGCGCCGTCGACATAAGGGAGTTCGCCCTACATCTGACGGGCACACTCATCAGGACGGACGCGTTCGTCCTGATGAGGGTGGCTGCCCGGCGAACCCGATAGCCCAGACGCGACGCAGCCACCTCGTGCGGCCCGGGAGGCGTCGGCGCCGCGTCCGGGGTCCTCCGGCCGGCGGCGGCCCGGCTCACCCGTCGCCGCGGTGCTCGCCGTGGTGCTCGCCGTAGTGCGCCGAGAGCACGTCGAGGCCGAAGTCGCGGCCCGGGTCGCGCCAGACCGAGTGGGCGTGGTTGGCACCGCGCTGGGTGAGGTCCCACTCGGCGAGCACCCTCGGCCCCTGCAGCCGGTAGTAGTGCGGCTCCCCCCGACGCTGCCCGCCGGCCCAGGCGAAGTGCACGTCGTCGAGCCGGTCGCCGGCGAACCGCGCCAGCTCCCGCTCGCGGACCTCCGGGGGCATCCGGCCCACGTGCACCTCGACGATCCCCCGGAGCACCTCGCGTTGCGCCGAGGTGAGGTCCCGCGCCGCGATGCCCTTGGGGCGGGAGGTGAGCTCGGTGGCCGCACGGTCGATCTCGGTCACCCCGAGACGCGTTTCGAGGTCGCGGTGGGTGGACCACAGCGCCGCCTCGATCCCGGCGTACTCGCCGGTGAAGTGACCGCGCCAGAGGTCCGGCAGCGGGATCAGCCGGTCACCGTCGGCCACCCGCGACCGGTTGCCGGTCACGATGTCGGCCGGCGGGACGTCCGAGAGCACTGCGCGGGTGCGCTGCTCGGCGTCCAGGCCGTGCAGCAGGTCCCGGGCGAGATCCTCGACGGCGCCCAGCGGGCGCAATCGCGTGCCGCCGAGCAGCGCCGACCCGGCGGGGTCCGCGCCGAGGAAGCACGGCGTGCTGGCCGCCACGGCCCCCTCGACGACGAGGTGGTTCACCGACACGTGATGCCCGCCGAAACGCCACGCCCACGTCCCGCCGGGGCCGGGGGCGCCGAACACCCGCAGGTAGTACATCCCCGGGTCGCGGCCGCGCTCGCGGGCGAACCCGGCGCCGAACCCCTCCACCCGGTCCAGCACGTTCTCCAGGCCCATGATCGTCGACACCGTCGTGTAGGCGGCCTCGGAGAGCCCGGTGGACAGCAGCCGCATGGCCGCCCGCTGCTGGTCGGGCCGCATGCCGTGCAGAGTCAGCCCGCCGTGGTCGGTCGGCGTGTAGAACCACCGCAGCCGCTCCGCCTCGGCGGACCCGTCCCCCGGCGACCAGGCCCAGGCACCCGCGCGGCGCTGCCGGTCGTCCAGGGTGCCCACCCAGTCGGCCGCGGCCTCGGCCATCTCCCGCGCCGCGGCGCTGGTGGACAGGCTCGGCTCCCCGGTCATCGGTACCCCTCGCTCCCGTGTCGACGGCGGTCACGGTGGTGGCGGGCACGGTGTCCGGCGACCTCGACGTCCCACGACCTCGACCAGTGTGACCGCCGCCGGACCGCCGGGTCGCCGTCGGCGCCCCGGGGCCGCGGCCGCGCCGCGACCCCGAGGCTCCGTACCCGCTCACCGGTACGGCAGGTGAGATCAGACCCGGGGAGCGGTCTTCGTGCTGCTCCGGCGCGCGCCGCGGCCACGGGCGCGCGGCGCCGGGGCCACCTGCTCGTCCGGCTGAGCGTCGTCGGTGGTCGCGGAGACCTCCACGGCCCCCGGCTCGTCCGCCGCCGGGGGGAGCTCGCCGGCCGCCGGGGGGAGTCCGGCCGCCGCGGCGCGGGCCTTCGGGGCCGCCTTGACCTTCTTGCGCTTCGGGGTGGGCTCCTGACCGGCATCCCGATCCGCGGCGAGATCCTGGTCCTTCTCCCGGCTCACCATGTCGGCCAGCATCGCCCGGTCGTACTTGCGCTCCGCCGACGCGGCGCGCTGGCGGGCCTGGGCGTCCTGCTCGCGGGCCTCGTCGCGCGCGGTGCGCAGCGTGCCCCGTTCCTTCTTCGCGGCCTTGATCGCCTTCTTCAGGCCCGCGACCTGGTCCAGCGCCGACTGCAACCGTGCCTCGCCGTCCCGCCGGGCGACCGCGTTGGCCTCCAGCGCGGCGTCGAGCTCGGTGAGCCGCGAGGCGGTCTCCTCGGCCGCGCTCCGACGCGTGTGCAGCGTCTCGCGACGCTGGTCCAGGGTGGGTCGATCCTTCGCGCTCGAGCGCGCCATCAACTGCTCTCCTTCGCCATGACGGGCAACCGTCCCGGTCCTGCAGGAGGGCGCTGCCCGCCTGTGGTGCTCGTTACACCTGACCGAAGTGCCGAAGGATCACACAAACACCGGCTAAGGCGGGGACACCACACCGGCGCAAGCCACCGATCGGGGCACAACGGGCTCCCGCCGCCACGGATGGCGGGCCTCAGGCACTGTCGGGCAGGAGCACGACCTTCCCGGCGGCGTGCCCGTCCTGGACGAACCGGATCGCCTCCGCGGCGGCGCTCAGCGCGTAGGTCCTGGCCACGACGATCCTGAGCCGGCCCTCGGCGGCGGCCGGCAGGAGCACCCGCCAGGCCCCCGCCCGGATGTCGGTGCCCGGGTCCGCGCCGGGGAACCTGCCGATCAGCCTGATCCCGGTGTCCGCCCGGTGCCCGGCGGCGATCGACACGATCCGCGCCCGGTCGGCGACCAGCTCGATCGAGGTGTCCACCGCCTCGTCGGTGCCCACGCAGTCGATCGCGGCGTCCACCGTGTCCCCAGCGACCGCGCGGACCCGCTCGGCGAGCCCGGCCCCGTAGGTCACCGGGATCGCGCCGTAGCCGCGCAACAGCTCGTGGTTGGGCTCGGCGGCGGTTCCCACGACCGTCACGCCCGCCGCCACGGCCAGCTGCACGGCGACCTGGCCCACGCTCCCCGCGGCGCCGTGCACCAGCAGCGTCTCGCCGGCCTCCGCGCCGACCACGCCCAGCGCGTGCACCGCGGTGGCGCCCACCAGCAGGATCCCTCCCGCCTCCGGCCAGCCCACCGCCGGTGGCCGGGGCACCACGGTGGCCGCCGCGGCGGTGACGGTGTCGGCGTAGGCGCCCGTCGCCGGGAACACGACGACCTCGTCACCCACCCCGATGGGCCCGGCCGGCCCCTCGGCCCCCGGCCCGACCGCGGTGACCACCCCGGCGAGCTCCAGCCCGACCGGCATCGGGAACCGCCCCGGACCCGCACCCATCCCCCCGCCGAAGAGCTTGTAGTCGACGGGGTTGACCCCCGCCGCGCGTACCGAAACGGTCACCTCGCCCGGACCCGGCGGCGGGATCTCCGTCTCGACGACGGACAGGACCTCCGGCCCGCCGAAGGCGGTTGCCACAACCTTGACTGCCATGACCGAGCCAACCCCTCCGGGGCCCCGGACATTCCGGACCGCCGCGACGGCGGCCCCTCACCCGACGAAGGGCCGTCACTGTCGTGACGGCCCTTCGCGAGTGGCGCTCACCGGGAATGTCCGTCCGGCGCCACGACCTCCTCGACGGGCTTCGTGGAGTCCTTGCCGAAGTCGGACGATCCGAGTCCGGCCTCGCTGATGTGCTCGTGCTCGAGCTCGTCCGGGTCGTACCCGTCCTGGACCTCCTCGTCGAGCTCCTGATCGATCGCCTCCTCGCGCTCGAGGTGACCCTGGTCCTGGAGACCCTCCTTGCCCGCGAGCTTTCCGGCTGTCTCCTTCGCCTCGCCCTTGATGTCCTTGGCGGCGTTCTTGGCAACGCTCATGGTCAACCTCCATCTCTCGGGGGCGGCGCGACACGCGCCGCTGCCGGACCGCCGGCCGGGGATTGGACCGAACGGTTGCGTCCAATTGGATTACCCGCGTCCGACATGTGCCGTAACGTGACCTCGGGCACAGACGGTCACCAGCGGCGTCGATCCGTCAGCGGTGGGCGGGAGGAACCCAGGTCTGCTCGGCGATGAGGTGGTCCAGCCCGGTCAGCTCCAGGACGTGCCGCGCGGGGCAGCCCGGCGGTGCGATCAGGCACAGCCCCAATGCGTCGCCCGCCATCTGCTCCGCGAGCTCGTGCAGCACCTGCACCCCGGTGCTGGCCAGGTGGACGACGTCGGTGAGGTCGAGGTCGAGCGGGAGCCCCCCACCCCGGCTGGACTCCTGGATGTGCCGGCGGAACTCGTCGCTGGTGCTCGCGTCGATCGAGCCACGCACGCTCAGGCGGGGCCTGGCCGACCGCTCCAACCGGACCTCGTAGGGGATGTCCGGCGGGTGGGTCCGGGGATCCCTCGGGCAGGTATCGGTCGTCGCGGCGAACACCGGCGGCCTGCGGAGCCTGCGATCCATCAGCACGGCCGTGCCGTCCTCGGACCGTTCGACCTCGACGGTGTCCATGCACGACCGGATCATGATCAGGCCACGGCCGCGGACCGCCGGGTCGGCCGGTGGGGTGCGCCAGTCGCCCTCGTCGGAGACCGTCATGCACACCCTGCCGGCGGCGTCGTGGTAGCCCTCGACCACCACGACGCCCTCCCCGCCGGGGTAGGCGTGGTCGACCGTGTTGGTCACCGCCTCCCCCACCGCGAGCTGGATGTCCTCCTGGTCGAGCTCGCCGGCGCCCAGCGCGTCCAGCCACTCGCCGAGGCCCCGCCGCAGCCCGGCCAGCACCTTCGGCGAGGCGAGCAGCTCCGTCCGGAACGGGGGCGGGACCGGGCCGACCCGCTGGGCCGCGAGCACCGAGACGTCGTCCTCGTAGCCGTCGGCGGCCATCCGCTCCAGGCTCAGCCGGCAGATCAGGTCGACCGGCGCGTCGCCGGCCGGCGCGGGCTCGCCCAGCAGCGCATCGGCCGCGTGCACCCGCAGCTGCTCCAGCCCGGCGGCAAGTGTTCGCCCCGGGCATTCGACCAGGCCGTCGGTGTATACCAGGATCAGGTCGCCGGGCTCGAGCCACGCCTCCTCCGCCGCCGGTGGGTCGCCCGCCGTGCCCAGCGGGACGCTGCGCTGGGTGGGGAGGTAGCGGGCGTCTCCGTCGGCGGTGACCAGCAGCGGCGGTGGGTGGCCGCTGCAGGCGTAGGTCAGCCGACCGGTGAGCGGGTCGAGCGTCGCGAGGCAGACGGTGGTCGCGGCGGCGTCCGGCATGCCGGCGACGAAGCGGTCCAGCCGGGCGAGGGCGTCGGCCACCTCGTACCCGTCGAGCAGGTACGCGGTGAGGACCGCGCGGAGCTGACCCATCACCGCGGACGCGCGGGCACCGTGGCCCACCACGTCGCCGGCCACCAGCGCGACGCGGCCGTCGGGCAGCGGCACGGCGTCGAACCAGTCGCCCCCGGCGGCCTGCTCGGTGCCCGCGACCCGGTAGTGCGCGGCCACCCGCATCCCCGGCACCACGGGCAGGTACTCGGGCAGCAGGCTGCTCTGCAGGGCCAGCACCACGTCGCGGGCGGCCCGGTAGCGCTGCTCGGCCCGCGCGGTCTCCCGCCTGGCCCGGTTGAGGCGCAGGTGGGCGTCGACCCGGGCCAGCAGCTCGGGCGCGCTGAACGGCTTGACCAGGTAGTCGTCGGCGCCGGCGGCCAGTGCCTCGACGGAGGCGTCCTGCCCGGCGCGGGCGGACAGCAGCAGGACCGGTACCGACGCGGTGGCCGGGTCGGCGCGCAGCGCGGCCAGCAGGGCCATGCCGTCCAGGCCGGGCATCATGATGTCGGATACGACCAGGTCAGGTGGATCGGCCGTGGCCGAGGCCAGCGCCGCGGCGCCGTCGGTCACGGTGGTCACCACGTGGCGGTCGGCCAGCAGCCGGCGGAGGTACTCGCGCATGCCGGTGTTGTCGTCGGCCACCAGCACCCGGCCCGCCCGGTCCGCGTCGGCCGGCCCGGGAGGCCGCGACCCGGGAGGCCGTGCGGCACCGGTCGGCCGCGCGGGCTCGTGCTGCGCGGGCTCGTGCTGCGCGGGCTCGCCCGGTGCGGACCCTCGGCCGCCGGGCAGCCAGCGCAGCGCCTCGGCCACGAACGGCTCGGCGGCCGACCGGTGCCCGCCGCCGTGACCGAGCCCGTCCGACGGTGGCTGGAGATCGTCGAGCCCGGTCGGGGCCTGCTCGACCTGGTCGGCGGGCAGGTGGGAGTGGCCGGGCGGGATCCGCACGACGAACGTGCTCCCCACCCCGGGCCGCGAGTTGACCGCGATCGTCCCGCCGTGCAGGGCCACCAGCTCGTCGGCCAGGGCCAGCCCGATGCCGCTGCCCTCGACCGAGCGACCCCGGGCGCCCGTGACCTGGTGGAACCGCTCGAACAGCCGGCCCTGGTCGGCGTCCGGGATACCGACCCCGGTGTCGATGACGGTCAGCAGCGCACCACCTCCGGACGCGGGGCCGACCGCGACCGTGATCGATCCGGTGAAGGTGAACTTCACCGCGTTCGACAACAGGTTGAGCACCACCTTCTCCCAGGAGTCGAGGTCCACCCACACCGGTTCGGGCAATGGCGGGCACTCGATGTGCAGGCTCAGGCCGGCGCGCTCGGTCGCGGCGCGGAACATGCTCGCCAGCTCCGCGGTGGCCGCCCCCAGCTCCACCGGTTCGAACCGCGCGCGCATCCGTCCGGCCTGCAGGCGGGAGAAGTCCAGCACCGTGTTCACCAACCGGCTCAGCCGCAGCCCGTTGCGGTGCACGACCTCGAGCTCGTCGGCCACCCGCGCATCCGAGGCGATCACCGGGTCGTCGCGCAGCTGGGCGATCGGGCCGAGCATCAGCGTCAGCGGGGTGCGGAACTCGTGGCTGATGTTGGAGAAGAAGACGGTCTTGGCCCGGTCGAGCTCGGCCAGAGCCTCCGCCCGGCTCCGCTCGGCCTCGTAGGTGTGCGCGTTGGTCAGCGCGTTCGTCGCGCTGTCCCGCAGCATCAGGTAGAACAGCCGGTACGGCTCGTCCAGCGCCCGCCGCGCGCTGACGCCCGCCACCAGCACGCCGAACGCGTGCGGCATCCCGGACAGGTGGATCGGCAGCACCACCGCCGAGGTCGGCGGCTCCGGGTACGGCCCGCAGGTGAACGGCCCGAACCGGCGCCCCAGGTCATCCACCTCGAGGACCTGGCGGTCCCGGGCCGCACGGGCGATCGGCCAGCCACCGTCCGGCGAGACACCCGGCTCCGCCAGGTCGAGGGTGGCCGGGCTGGCCGCGGTCCCCGGTTCCAGGCCGGTCGACGCGACGAGCGTGGCCCGCCGGCCGTCCTCGCCGAGCAGGTAGAGCAGGGCGAACGGCACGTCGAGCTCGTGCTCGGCCACCGCGTCGACGATCGCGTCGCAGGACACGGCGATCGACTTCAGCTCCGCGGTGCGGTCGGCCAGTGCCCGCACGACGCGCAGCCGCCGCTCCCCCAGCGTCTGCTGGGTCAGCTCGGTGACCGGGTGGAACAACCCGCCGATGCCGCCGGACTCGTCGCGGATGGGCGAGAACGAGAAGGTGAAGAACGTCTCCTCCAGGTAGCCGTGGCGGTCCAGGAACATCCGCTCGTTCACCACGAGGTCGGTCCGGCCCGCGGTGGCGTTCTCGAACGGCCCGCCGACCACCGGCCAGGGCGACTCCCAGCATTCCTTGAAGTCCTGGCCCATCGAGCGCGGGTGCTTCGCGCCGCAGATCGGCCAGTAGCCGTCGTTGTAGATCTGGGTCCGATCCGGGCCCCACGCGATGCTGATCGGGAAGTTGGACGCCAGGCAGATGCTCACCGTGGTGCGGAGGCTGTGCGGCCACTCCTCGATCGGCCCCAGCGGCGTCCGTGACCAGTCCTTCTCGCGGACCATCCGGCCCATCTCGCCGCCGCCGACCAGCCAGTCCGCCCCCGACCCTGAGCGGGTGCGGGCCACCGGTTCCTCCGGCGAGGCATCACGCTCGGTCATCGGCCCCTCGCACAGTGAGTCGCGGCGGGCATCACCCTAAGGCCCCGGGCGGCAAAGGCCGAATCGGAGCAACCGACGCGAACCCGCGTACGGCCGTTCGCCGAGCGCCCTCACCCGTACCGACGAAGGGCGTGCGTCCCGGTGCCCTATCGGCTCCGGTGCCACCCCAGCCGGGGGGTACCGACCAGCCCGCCGTCATGTCTCGACCCGGGCGGTCCGCGGGCTCCAGGTCACCGACCGGGGCGCGGGCGAGTCCGTCCGCCGGGGCCGGGGCACGGCCGGGGCGGCCGGCACGGCGTCGCTCGGCGGAAGCGGCGGGTGCTGCGGGACCGGTCGCGACGCGTCGGGCGCCGCGAGCCGGACGAGCTCGCGGTCCAGCACCGCGCGGATCCCGGCCAGCCGCGACCAGACGGTGGCCTCCGCGTCGTCGACGTCGGCCGACCGTGCCCGGACGGCCCGCAGCTCGCCCTCGGCGGTGTGCCGGGCGTCGGCGGTCGTGCGTGCCGCGCGCGATTCGGCGTCGGCCAGGATCCGATCGGCCTCGGCACGGGCGGCCTCGCGGATCCGGTCCGCCTCCTCGGCCGCCGAGGACCGCGCCTGGTCGGCCGCCGCCGCACCGTCGGCCCTGAGCCGGTCGGCGTGCAGGTGGCCCTCGGCGAGGATGGCCGCCCGGTCGGCGGCCAGCCGCTCCTGCTCCTGCTCGAGGGCGCGGCGCTGCTCCTCGGTGCGCCGCTGGGCGGCCGTCGCCCTGGCCACCAGCGCGGCGGGCTTCGCGCGCGCCCGCGCGCGCAGCTCGGTCGCCTCCTCGTGCGCGACGCTCAGCATCAGCTGCACCCGCTCGCTCATCCCCCGTGGCGAGGGCGGGACGGCGGCCAGGCGGTGCAGCCGGTCCCGCAGCCCGGCGTTCTGCTCGGACTCGAGCCCGACCCGGCGCAGCAGCTGATCGCCCTGCTCGAGCAGGGCGTCCCGGTCGGCGGCGAGCAGCGCGACCTGGGTCTTCAGGTGGCGCAGACACCTGTCGACCTGCTCCGGCGCGTAGCCCCGGCGGCACACCGAGAACTCCCCGTCCGGCTGGGTCGACATGGCAGGCGGACCGTGCATCGGCGTACCCCCCGGTTCCGGCACCTGACCGCCCGCGCTCCACCGAGGCGAGCAGGCCCCGCGCGGACGGACGGTCACACCAGGTAATCGTGGCCGGGCGGACGACGGTTCATGATCCTCGACCCGAACATGCGGCTTGCGCATTACCCGCCCGCTCGGTACTCCAGTACCCCCACCACCGCAGGAGGCACCGTGTCGAGCACGCGTACCGAGGACCTCGACGAGACCGACCTGATCCGCGAGTTGGAGCACCTTCACCGCACCCGCCACGAGACCTTCCTGCACGGCGCGCCACATGCACTGAACGAGCACAGCAGGCGCAGCACCGAGCTCGAGCAGGAGTACCTCCGCCGGCATCCGGAACGCGAGGTCGACCCGGCGCGGACCCGCGCGGGCGCCCGGCAGGAGGCACCCTGAGCCTGACCGCCGGGTGAGCTGAGCCGAGGCTCAACCTGGGCCGCGACCTGGTTGGGAAGGCGCGCGCCGAGCCGTAGCGTCCAGGTGTGAGCTGCCCGCACTCCCGGAGCCGGCGGTCCTTCGTGGGCCTGCTGGGTCTGGGTGCCGCGCTGGTGGCGTGCGGCGGTCCCGTCGCGCCCGCACCGGGGCCCTCCGGTGCGGCGCCCTCCCGGGGCGGGGCGTCCTCCGGGGCGGTGCCGTCGCCGGATCTGGTCCCGCCGGCCCCCGTGCTGCCGCCGCGGGCCGGGCCGGGCGGCTCGGTGGTGCTGCGCGGCGGCCCGCCCGAGGCCGGCCCGGCCCGGCGGATCGCGCTGACCGTCGACGACGGCTTCTGCGCCGACTGCGTGTCCGGCTACGTGGCCTTCGCCCAGCGCAGCGGCGTCCACCTGACCTTCAGTCCGAACGGGCGCTACGCGCCGATGTGGGAGCCCCAGGCGGCGACGTTGCGGCCGCTGATCGAGGCCGGCCAGGTGCAGCTCATGAACCACACCTACCAGCACCGTTCCCTGCCGGGGCTGCCACCGGGAACGATCCGGGGGGAGCTCGAACGGAACGAGGAGTGGGTCGGCACGGCGTTCGGCACCAGCACGGCGCCCTACTACCGCCCGCCCTACGGCCGCCACACCCCCGCCGTCGACGAGGTGGCCGCCGGGGTGGGGTTCGACCGGGTCGTCCTGTGGGACGGTTCCTACAGCGACTCCGAGCTGATCACTCCTCAGTTCCTCATGGCGCAGGCACGCAGGTACCTCGCGCCCGGTGTCATCCTGCTCGGACACGCGAACCACCCCACCGTTCTCGGGCTGTTCGACCAGATCCTCGACCTGCTCGAACAGCGCGCGCTGACGACCGTCACGATCGACGAGCTGTTCGGCACCCGGCGCCCACCGCCCCGGCGGTGACCCGCCGGCGCCGCGATGTGGTGAGGTGGGCACGCCGGTGGAGATCGGCACGGGGTGGGGGGCACGGGGTGCGCAGGTCGGCGATCGGGATGGTACTGGTGTGCTGCGTGGCTCTCGACGGCCTGTTGGGACTCGCGTCGCCGGTGCGCCCGGCACCGTCCCCCGCCGCCGTGCGGCACGCCCTCGAGTCGGAGCCGCTCGGTGTCCGGAACAGCACCGGGGACGGCGCGGGCGCCCGGCCCGCCCCGTCGCCCGAACCCCTGCTCGTCGTGGTCGGGGCGTCCTTCGCGGCCGGGGCCGGGGTCGTGCGCGCCGAGGACAGCTGGCCGTTCCGGCTGGCCCGCGCGCAGGGGTGGCGGGTGGTGGTCAGTGCGACGCCGGGTGCCGGGTTCATCAGCTCGGGCGCCCACGCCATGGGACCGCTGTCCCGGCTGGCGGCACGGCTCGACCTCGCCCGGCTGCACCCCAGCCTGATCATCGTGCAGGGCGGGCACAACGACCTGGGCCGGCCGCCCGCCGACGTGGCCGCCCGGGTGACGGACCTCGTGCTCACCCTCCGGCGCGCGGCACCGGGCGCGCGGCTGGTCGTCCTGTCGGTGTTCAGCGGCAGCCGGGGCCCGAGCGCGACGGCTCTGACCCTCGACCACGCGATCGTCACCGCCGCGCGCTCGGCGGACCCGTCGGTCCTCGTGGTCGACCCGCTCGCCCAGCGGTGGACGTTCCCGAGGGTGGCGGACCAGCTGCACCCGTCGGCGGCGGGGCACGCGTGGATCGCGGCTCGCCTGGCGCGGGATCTCGACGAGGCGACCCCGGCACCGGACGCGGTACCCACCAGCATGATCGGCCCGGCCACGGCGCCCGGGCGGCTGGCCGGCCCGCCCAGCGATCCCCCGGCATCGTCGGTGGCCCCCGGCCACGCGGCGGCGCTGACCCGGCCCGGGCCGGAGGTCACCGGCACACGCGAGCCGGGGTGACCGACCCTCAGGTCGACGAGGTCGTCCGGGCACCCCCGTCGCCCTGCCTGGCCGCCGGGATCTCCGGGGCCGCGGTCTCCGGGGCGGCGAGGTCCGGGGCCGCCGACGTGGGGTCCGCATGCCGGCCCGCGACCAGCTCCGGTCCGCGCTGCAGCATCCTGCTGAGCCCGACCGCAAGCACTCCACCGAGCAGCGGCGCGACGATGAACAACCACAGCTGGGGGAACGCGGACGGCTCGAACACCGCCGGACCGATCGACCGGGCCGGGTTCACCGAGGTTCCGGTCAGCGGTATCCCGACCAGGTGGATCACCGTCAGGACCAGCCCGATCGCCAGCCCGGCGAACCCCGGAGCGGCGTCCGCGTGCGTCACCTGCAGCACCACGAGCACCAGCAGCATGGTCAGCAACGTCTCCACGACGAAGGCCCCGAACCCGTTCACGGTCTTTCCCCAGGAGTTCGTGCCCAGCGCCCCGGTCTGGTCCCGGACGCCGCCGGCCGCGACCATCAGCCGCAGCATCGCACCGGCGAGCACCGCACCCAGCACCTGCGCGATCACGTACCCCCCAGCCTCCCTGGGCTTGATCGCCCGGGACAGCACCATGCCCAGGGTCACCGCGGGATTCACGTGGCATCCCGAGATCGGGCCGATCGCGTACGCCAGCGCCAGCAGCACCAGGCCGAACGCGAGAGCGACCCCGACCGGTCCGATCCTGTCGATCCCGAACACCGCCGAACCGACGGCGAAGAACACGAGTATGAAGGTGCCGACGAACTCCGTGACCAGACGACGCGTCATGGTTCCCCCCAGGACGAGCAAACTCCGCGGCAACCTGCCGACCGAGGTGCGAATTCACCACGGGGGGACCGACTGTAAATCTGCCCCCTTCCGCGAACGCTGCTCCGAACGGGTTGACGGACCCCGTCACGTGCGAGCGCACGACCGATCGGCCCAGGCCACGATGAGCCGTTCGGCCCAGCGGACTGGTCAGGACGCCGCCGGCCGCCGGTGAAGGAGCCCCGTTCGGCGTGATGCCCGGGCCGGCGGCGGTAGCTAGGAGTGACGAGGCGGAGGCGCCGTCGGAACGGCCGGGGATTCGGCGTCCCGCGAGTCCGGCCGCCGGGGGTGCGGAACGGCTGCCGGCGAGCGGCCGGACCGCCGGCCCGGGCCCGGCGGTCGTGCGGGCGGGTACGAGCCGGCGTGCCCCGTCTCCCGGTCGAGAACCCCGTGCAGCTCACCGAGCCGGGACATCACCCAGGCGTCGATGTCCTTGAGCTCGCTGACCCGATCCCTGGCCGCGCCCACCAGCTCCGCGACCGTGCGCTCGGCCCGCGCGGTCAGCCGGTTCGCCTGACCGCGCGCGTGCTCCAGCAACCGGTCCGCCTCGGCGCGCCCCTGCGCGGTGATGCGCTCGGCCTGCCCGCGCGCGGTGGCCAGGACCCGGTTGGCCTCGACGTGACGGTCGGCGGAGGCGCTGTCCAGCGCGGCGGCGACGTGGCGGGCCTGGGCGACCGTGCGCTCGGCACGGGCCTCGGCGTCGCGCAGCACCCGCTCCGCCTCCGCCCGGCACGCCGCGACCTCGCCGGCCAACGCCGCCGTGACCTCGGCGCGGCGGGCGGCCATGGCGATCCCGAAGTCCTCCTCGACCCGCGCGCGCTCGGCGGCGGCCCCGGCATCGAGCAGCCGCCGCTCCCCCTCGGCCAGCTCCCGCGAGCGGAGGACCTCCGCCGCGGCGTCCGCCCGGACCCGCTCCGCGTCGGCGGCACCCTCGGCGACCAGTTCGCGGGCCGTGGCCTCGCCCTCCTCCGCCATCCCCTGTGCCTCCCGACGCGACCGGGCCAGCGACTGCCGCGCCCGCTCCCGCTCGGCGGCGAGCGCGTCGCGCTCCTGCTCCAGCCGGAGCCGGAGCCGCTCGGTGCGCCGCTGGACGACCTCGGCCTCGGCGACGATCGCGCGGGCCTCGCGCCGGCCACGCGCCCGGAGCTCGGCGACCTCGGCACACGCCAGCCCCAGCATCACGCGCAGCCGCTCGGTCATCCCCTCCGCCGAGCGTGCCGGCGCGGACAGCCGCCGCACCTGGTCGCGCAGCCGGGCCGAGCGGCCGCGCTCCCGCTCGCACCGCCGGAACAGCTGGAGGTTCCGCTCGGCGAGCGCATCGCGGTCGGCGCCGAGCACGAGTATCTGGGCATCCAGGTGACGCACGTAGTCGTCGACCTGAGCCGGGCGGTAGCCACGACGGGTGACGGCGAAATCCCCGCTCGGATCGGGCAGCCGCGGATCTGCCATCGCCATCCGCCCAGCGTAGCCCCGCCGGGGGCCGCGCCCGGCCGGCTTTTTCGGGACCTCGGCCACCTGCCTGAGCCGATGCTCAGCTACCGGCCGACCCCGCGCGCCGGCACCGGGGGTTGAAGCCGGCCGCCCCGGGTACCGGTCTCCCGACGGAACCGGGCGGTCGCGCCCGGGCACGCGCATCGGGGAGGTAGCCATGGCACGAGCCATCTGGACGGGGACGATCAGCTTCGGCCTGGTGTCGATCCCGGTGGGGCTGTTCAGCGCGACCGAGGACCACACGGTCCACTTCCACCAGTTCGAGCGCGGCACGTCCGACCGGGTGCGGATTCACCGGGTGAACGAGCGCACCGGGAACGAGGTCGCCTTCTCCGAGATCGTCAAGGGCACCGAGGTCGACGACGGCGAGTACGTGATGGTCGAGCCCGACGAGCTGGACGCGGTTGCGCCGGGGCGTTCGCGCAGCCTGGAGATCACCGACTTCGTGGACCTTGACGAGATCGACCCGATCTACTTCAACCGGACCTACTGGCTGGCGCCGACCGACGACGAGCACAACCACCCGTACGGCCTGCTGCTCGACGCGATGAAGCGGACCAACCGGGCCGCGATCGGGACGTTCGTGATGCGCGGCAAGGAGTACCTGGCGGCGATCCGGGCCGACGGCGACGTGCTCGCCCTGGAGACGCTGTTCTTCGCCGACGAGGTGCGCGACCCGGCCACCGAGCTCGACACCCTGCCGACCGGGCGGAGCGCCGGGGGCAAGGAGCTCGACATGGCGACCCGGCTGGTGGAGTCCATGAGCGGGCCGTGGCGCCCGGAGAGCTACCACGACTCCTACCGGGAGCGGGTCGCCCAGCTGGTCGAGGACAAGCATCAGGGCCGGGAGACGGTGCCCGAACCCGAGGCGACCGGGAGCACCGGTATGACGGACCTGCTCGACGCCCTGCAGCGCAGCGTCGACGCCGCCGGCAAGGGCACGGGCGCCGCTCGCAAGGGCACGGGCGGGGACGGCACAGGCAGCGGGGACGGCACGGGGCGGGCCACGAAGGCCGACCTGCTCGAACGCGCCCGTGACCTGGACGTCGCCGGGCGCTCCCGGATGACCCGCGACCAGCTCGCCGAGGCCGTGGGCCGGGCCGAGGAGGGCGCATCGGGCGGCACCGGACGGCGGGCCTCCTGAGCGGACCGGGCCGCCCCGGCGCTTCCGGCCACCCCGGCGCCGGGAGCATCATCACGGTATGAGTCGTTGGGTTCCGGTCGTGCTCGGTGTCGTTGTCGGACTCGTGTTCCTGTTCTTCGGCGTCGTCTGGACGTTGCAGGGCGCCAACCTGCTGGGCGGCAGCTTCATGAGCGGGTCACCCCGGTGGCTGGTGATCGGGCTGTTCCTGGTCGCCGCCGGCGCGACCCTGCTGGTCCGGGCGGCCCTGCGGGCGCGGCGGCACGCTCGGCACTGACGCGACGGTCACTCGACGTCGAGCGGTGGACGCACGAGCATGGTTTCGAGCTTTCCGGCCATGGACCGTCTCCCGCGCGGCCGGTTGACTCCAGGCATGACACCGCGGACGGGAACCCCGCAGACCGGAACACCGCACCTGACCCTCGTCCTCGGCGCCGCCGGGACCACCGGCCGGCGGGTGGCCGAACGCCTCGCCGCGCGGGGCGTCCCCACCCGGCTCGGCTCCCGCGCCGGCACGCCACGGTTCGACTGGGCCGACGACACCACCTGGCCCGCCGTCCTGACCGACGTGCGCGCCGTGTACCTCGTCTACTACCCCGACCTGGTCGCGCCGGCCGCGCTCGAGCGGGTGCGCGCCTTCGCCCACCTCGCCGTGTCCGCCGGCGCGCGCCGGCTGGTGCTGCTGTCCGGGCGGGGCGAGGAACAGGCGCGGGCCGCCGAGCGGGTGGTGCTGGAGTCCGGGGCCGAGTGGACGGTCGTGCGCGCGGCCTTCTTCGCGCAGAACTTCAGCGAGAAGGGCTTCGAGGAGCTCGTGCGCGCCGGGACGGTCGCGCTTCCGGCCCCGCCGGTCGGCGAGCCGTTCGTGGACGCCGACGACATCGCCGACGTCGTGGTCGCCGCGCTCGCTGACGAGGGGCACGCCGGGCAGCTCTACGAGGTCACCGGCCCGAGGCTGCTCACCTTCGAGCAGGCCGTCGCCGAGATCGCCGAGGCCACCGGCCGTCCGCTGGACTACCGGCGGGTCGCCGCGGCCGACTTCGTCGCCGGGCTGGTCGCCCAGGGCGTGCCCGGCGAGGAGGCCTCGGTGTTCGCCGAGATCTTCGGCACCGTGCTGGACGGCCGCAACGCCCACCTCGCCGACGGCGTGCGCCGAGCCCTGGGACGGCCACCGACGGACTTCGCCGACTACGCCGCGACGACCGCCACCAGCGGGATCTGGGACCCGCACCCGGCCGAGGTCGGCGGCCCGCGCGCCTAGCGTCCCGTCTCGACCGGCACCCGACCTGCACCGACGGTCAAACGTGTCAAGGCACACTCCACCTGCGCAAGCAATGCGCTTGCTAGAGCTAGCACGGTGGCCTAGCGTGGGTCGGGTCAGTCAGTACAACCGCTGGTCGAGTTCAGGCGCCGCCCGGGAAGAGACGGGCGGGCGGACCCGGCATTGATCCAAGGAGATGTGGTCAGCATGGCTATTGCTCTTCCGACCTCCGCGGACGTCCGCAAGGTCCGTTCGCAGGCCGACAAGTTCGTCAACAACCAGTGGGACATGGTCCGCACCCCGGTGCTGGCCTGGATCGGGATCAACGATCTGGCCATCCAGAACCTGCGCGAGCTGCCCGAGCAGCTGCGTTCGGAGAAGCTCCGGGCGCGTGCCGACAAGGCCCGCGACAAGGCCCGGTCCGCCTACCGCGAGTGGGCCGACCACGGCGAGGAGACCGTGCAGGAGCTGCGTGAGCAGCCCCAGGTCGCCCGCGCGATCCGCACGGTCAAGGACACCGACCGGCAGGTTACCCGCCGGGTCGAGAAGCTGGTCGACGAGTTCCACGACGGCGCCGACGAGGCGCTCAGCTCGGTGAGCTCGCAGACCCGCTCGGTCGGTGAGAAGACCGCGCGGCGCGCTCAGAAGGCCAGCCGCGAGGCCGCCGACGCGGTCGGCGAGGTCTCCGGCGAGGTCGCCGCGGGGCTCGAGGAGGCCGGTGACGAGGCCGCGCACGACGCGCGCAGCGTCAGCCGCAAGGCCGCCAACCGGACCGCCCCGGCCACGAACGGCACCGGCCGCCGGAGCGCGACCCGCTGACGGCGATGCCCCACATCCGGGGCACGGCGTGAGGCCGACGGGAGCCCCCGGAGCGAACACCGCTCCGGGGGCTCTCGCGTGCGCGGCCGCGCGCGAGAGCCGGGCCGGTGCGGCCCCGTCCTACCGGGTCGGCGGCGAGGTCACCAGGCCGTGCCGGGTGACCCACATCTGACGGGACACGACGGCCTGCGACACGTCCAGGAGGTCGCGGTTCAGCCCGGCGGCCTGGGTGCAGAGCCAGGACCGCGCCTGGCTACTGGACAGCCCCAGGGCACCGATGGTCATGCCGACCGCCTGGTGGAACTCGGCGAGCCAGGGCTCGAGAGCGAAGTCGACCTCATCCACTGACCCTGTATCCATGGCAGACCCTTCCGGGGAGCGTGGCGGGCGATGGCGTACCGCCGCCGCGGTGGAGATTCAGGGGCCGGGAAGCGCCGCCGCGTGCTCGATTTTAAGCGATGGTTCAGGACGTGGCGAGAAGTTGCGCACCGGCCCCGGCTAGCGATCGGCGGGGATGTCCCCGGTGAACGTGATGGTCTCGGCCAGGTCCCGCACCTTGACGTTGGTGTTCTGCGAGGCCTTGACGATCCGGGCGAAGGCGGCGTTCTCCGGAAGCCGGTAGCGCGCCATCACGATGCCCACCGCCTGGCCGATGACGTGGCGGGTCTCCAGGCCGTCGCGGAGGTTCTCGATGTGCTTGGCGCTGGACATCGCCACCGCGGCGTGTGACGCCAGCAGCCAGCCGACGTGCTCGTGACTGTCGCCGAAGGCGTTCTGCCGGAACGAGTAGAGATCGAGGGCGCCGAAGTCCTTGTCGTGGGTGTAAAGGAGAAAGCCCATCATCGAGCCGATACCGAGCGGTCGCGCCTCCGGCACGTAACGGGGCCATTGCTCGGAGCGGGCCGAGAAGTCGGAGATGCGGTAGGCCTCGTGCTTGTTGCGCGCGGCGTCGAAGCAGGGCCCCTCGCCGAGCTCGCCCTGCAGCCGGTCCGAGGCGACGACCACGTCGTCCGAGGCGGCGACGGTGTCGACCCTGCCTCCGCGCAGGACCAGCACGCCGGCGGCGTCGCAGCCCTCCACCAGCTCGACCGCCTTCGCCACGATCAGGTCCAAGGTCGCCCGGACCGAGTCCTGCTCCGCCAGGTCCCGGGCCATCTCGGCCAGCGAGTCGGCCAGCTCCGCCCACTGCTTCGGATCCACCCGCCAGCACCTCCATCCCTCGGCTCTCGCCGTCGGAGCAACGCCGGCACGGTGTGAGCCGTGACGCGGATCCCGCCGGCCACCGTCGGGAGCATCTCCGAACCCGGAGCGGTCGACCGGGCGCCGGGATCACGGGCAGCGTTCGGACACCATCATCCCAGGTGACGGCCGAACGGCAACCGCCGGTCGGGAGGCGCGGGGCGGGCCACCGGGCACCGGAGCCCGACCATAAGGCCGGCGACGAAATGGCCGGGCCGGTCGTCCCCCGAGACGTCCGGCCCGGCCGCGCATCCGCTCGGTCCGCTCCCCAGCGACCTGCGGAAAGACGCTGTCAGATCTGGTGGTACCCGGCCGACCGCCGGGTAAACGGGGAATCACCGTCCTCGGCGGCCCAGATCACTCACCCGGGCGAACGAACCCCGGAGCACGCGGCTGACCGCGCTCACCGGGACCGGCGGCGCCCTCGACGCACGGCCCGAACGGGCATCACGAACCAGACCGTGACCAGCCCCGCAGCGAGCAGGCCGGACAGGGTGAGCGCCAGGGGTCGGGCGACGACGACCCCGAGCACGAGAGTGACCGCACCGGTCAGGCCCACCACCAACGTCCCCAGCCCGATCAGCACGAGTCGATGCGAGCGCTCCACGAGCTCACGTTTCCGACCGGCTCGGAAAAATACGCGGTGATAAGCAACGGGTGCGATCAGCAGCGCGGCCGCCGACAATACCGACACCAGGGTCACGACGTAGGCGGCGCGCTCGAATTCGTCGGCGGTCGCGAATCGTCCGGTGAATGCAACCGTCACCAGCAGGGCGAAGAGAACCTGCACCCCGGTCTGCAGGACACGGGTCTCCTGCAGCAGGTCGGCGAAGTTGCGGTCGGCGCGCCCGACGTGCGTCTCACCGCGCATGTCCTCGTTCCAGGCGTCGTCGAAGCGACCATGATCCCGCGCTGCCGCGAGCCGACCCAGACCACGCCGCCGGCCGACCGGTGAAGTCTGATCTCCGCCGATATCGATCTTCGAACTGATCGAGCCGTTGTTGTCGCTCGATAACACCATGGGCGCCGCCTGGAGAATGGGTGGGCAACGGACGCGCTGAGATACCCGGAATCGCCGACGGCAAATCCAGATCATGGTCCCCGGCCGGAGAGGTCGCGGGAATCACAATGCGCCGGGCGGAAACGAAGATCCGTATTTCGAGGGCTGGCCGGGGCCCCGCACCCTGGACGTCATCCGGTGGTCATCGCCACGTCGGCCCACGACCGCGTGGTGGCCGCCCGGCGCACGTAGAACCGGACCCATGAGCATCACGCACGCCACCGACTCCAGGGACACCCGCGTCGACGTCGTCGACGAGCTCCTCACCCGCCTCCAGGGGCTGATCGCCCACCACCACGCCCTGCCGAGCAGCGAGCGCGCCGCGCGGAGCGCCCGGGACGCCGAACGGATCACCGGCGAGGTCGCCCGCCACCTCAGCACCGCCCGGGCGAGGCTCGCGGTGGCCCGGGGGCCGCGCGGGGGGTGACGCGGTACCGGCCCGAACGCCGGCACCAGGTGCCGTCCAGGAGGTGCCGTCTAGGAGGTGGCGCCCCCGGCCGCGGCGGTCGCCGGCAGCGGATGGCGCAGCAGCGTCGTGGTCCCGTCGGCGCCACCGCGGATCTCGACGAACCGGACGAGCTGGTGCATCAGGGGTATCCCACGACCCCGGCCGGTAGGCCCGGTCGGCACCGGGCGCCACACCCCCCGGTCGACGACCTCGATGTGCACGTCGCGCGGGTCGACCCAGAGGCTCACGGTCACGATCGCGGAGCAGTCCTGTTCGGCACCGGGATACGCGTGCTCGACGGCGTTGCTCGCCGCCTCGTTCGTCGCCAGCACCAGGTCCTGCGCAACGGCGTCGGAGAAGCCGAGCTCGGCGAGCCAGCCGAGCAACACCCGGCGCACCGTCGCCAACACGCGGGGCTCGGCCGGCCACACCCGACGCCGGGGCTCGGATTCAGGGCGAGCGCCGACGCGGTGGGTCGCGGTCATGGGTCCTCCGTGGTCGACTCGCCGTGCTGGCACGTCGCCGGGGTCTGGGCAACCGCGTCGTCGCACGTTACCCCGGCCGGGTGTACCGCCGCGAGCCTGGGCAGGCACGAGCGGGCTCGCGGTCACGCGCAGCGACCGAGCGCCGGGCCGGATCGCTCGCGCGCACAACACCCCTGGGCCGCCCGGGGGACACCGGGAGCACCTGGATGGGCACGTCCCGCACACGAACGCCTCTTGTGTGGCCGGCCGAGCCTCAGCAGGCTGGACCGGCCCGGCCACGACGAGAGGGAGTGGGCTCACATGTTCGCGCGCTACACCACGGTCCGCGGCGACCGCACGAAGATCGAACCGGCGATCGAGTACGTCGACGGCGAGGCCCGCACGGCGGTGGAGGCGGCGCCGGGCAATCTCGGCTTCGTGGTGCTCGCCGACCCCGGGTCGGGCCAGATCGTGGCCGGGTCCTACTGGGACGGCGCCCAGTCGATGCGGGCCTCGGAGGCTCCGTTGGCGCTGACCCGTGCCGAGGCGTCGTCGATACTGGACGGTCGGATCAGCCTGGAACGGTTCGGGGTGCTCATCGGGTTCCGGCAGAGCATCCCCGGTCGCGGGGCGGTGGCGCGGATGTCCCGGTTCCAGATCCGTACCGAGCGGGTCGAGGAGCTGATCACGCTGGTCTCCGAGGAGACCGCGCCGCAGGTCAAGGGCAGCGCCGGCCTGTGCAGCTTCCAGCTGTTGATCAACCGCCGGTCCGGCTCCGGGGCGGTCCTGACCGCCTGGGAGAACCGGACCGCGGCCGAGGACTTCTGGCCGACCGCGGAGAAGCTGCGGGCGCGGACCGGCGACCGGGTCGGGGCCCGGTTCAGCCCGCCGGACACCCTCACGGTGATCCGGACGACGGTCCGGCTGGGCTGACCGCGCGACCGGGGCGCGTGCCCGGCCGGACACGCGTGCGTTCTCTCAGCAACGCACGCGTGCCCGGCGGGGACCGGCTATGGTCGGCCGTCGCACAGGAGGATCCCCGGGTTGTCGCTCTTCACGCGCTTACGTCGGCTGCCGGCTCAGCAACGCACGACCGGGGAGGACACCCCCGCGCCGGACGCACCACCCGGTGGCCGGGGGCGCCGGGTGGCGGCCGTGGTGCTCACCGTGCTGGCGGCGCTGCTCGTGTTCGTCGCGCTGCTCGCGCCGAACGAGTTCGACAGGTTCACCGTCGGTGCCTTCCTGCGCATCCCGGTGGAGCTGCTCGTCGCGGCCGCGCTCTTCCTGGTCCTGCCGGCGACGGCGAGGCGCGTCGTCGCGCTGCTGGCCGGGCTGGTCCTCGCACTGCTGACGATCCTGACGCTGCTGGACATCAGTTTCTTCGGCACGCTCGACCGGCCGTTCGACCCGGTGTTCGACTGGAGCCTGCTCGAGGACGCCGCCGGCTTCGTCCGCGACTCGCTCGGGCGGAGCGGGGAGATCGCCGCCGAGGTCGCGGTGGTGCTGCTGGCCGTCGCCGTGCTCGTGCTGCTGCCGCTGTCGGTGCTGCGGGTGAGCCGGGTGGTGGCCAGGCACCGGAAGGCCTCGGCGCGCGCGGTCGCCGGGCTCGCCGCCGTCTGGCTGTTCTGCGCGGTGTTCGACGCGCGGCTCGTCCCGGGTCTGCCGCTCGCCGCCGCGAACACCGCGAGCCTCGCCTACGGCCGCGTCGAGCAGGTGGACGCGGGCCTCAACGACCGCACGGCGTTCGCCGCGCAGCTGCGGTCCGACGCCTTCCAGAACACTCCGGGTGACCAGCTGCTCCCCGCCCTGCGTGGCAAGGACGTCGTGCTGGCCTTCGTGGAGAGCTACGGCCGGTCGGCGGTGCAGGACCCCCGGATCGCCCCGAAGGTCGACGCCCTGCTCGCCGACGGGGACCGCAGGCTGGCCGCCGCCGGGTACTCCTCGCGCAGCGCGTTCCTCACCTCACCGACCTACGGCGGCGGCAGCTGGCTGGCCCACTCGACGCTGCTGTCCGGCCTGTGGATCGACAACCAGCAGCGCTTCACCGCGCTCGAGGCGAGCAACCGGCTGACCCTCACCCGCGCGTTCGCCCGGGCGAGCTGGCGCACCGTCGGCATCATGCCGGGGGTCACCGAGCCCTGGCCGGAGGCGCCGTTCTACGGCTACGACAAGGTCTACGCGTCCTGGGATCTCGGCTACCACGGCCCGCCCTTCAGCTGGGCGACCATGCCCGACCAGTACACCCTGCTGGCCTTCCAGCGCGCCGAGCGCCAGGAGCCCCAGCGGCCGTCGCTGATGGCGCAGATCGTGCTGGTGTCCAGCCACGCGCCCTGGTCGCCGCTCCCCCACCCGGTCGGCTGGGCCGATGTCGGGGACGGCTCGATCTACAACGGGGAGGCCACCGGCAACGCCCTGCCGCGAGCCATCCTGGGCAGGGACCCCACCCGGGTGCGCAACGACTACCGGGACTCCATCGAGTACTCGCTGAACAGCCTGATCTCCTACGTGGAGACGTTCGGCGACGACCGGCTGGTGCTCGTCTTCCTCGGTGACCACCAGCCGGCGTCGGTGGTCACCGGCCAGCACGCCAACCGGGACGTCCCGATCACGATCGTCGCGCGGGACCGGTCCGTACTGGACCGGATCTCTGGCTGGGGATGGCAGGAGGGGCTGAAGCCCGGACCGCAGGCCCCGGTGTGGCGGATGGACGCGTTCCGGGACCGGTTCCTGACCGCGTTCGGGTCCACACCCGGACCGGCGCGGACGCCGTACCCGCCGAACCGCTGACGGCCGAACCGCTGACCGCCGGGGCGCTGACCGCCGGGGCGCTGACCGCCGAGCCGTCGGCCGAGACGCTGACCGCCGGGGCGCGCCCCCACAGCCACAGCGTGTCCCGGCCGAACGACCAGCCGAGCAGCACCAGCGCGAGCGCGAGCGTCCAGGCGGTGACCAGCGCGGGGAGCAGCCCGGACGAGGCCACCGCCAGGGTGACCCCCTGCACGGCCGCCACCGTCTTGCGCGCCATGCTCGGCGGCAGCCCGGCGCGCAGCCACGGCACCGCCCACGCCGCGGCCACGAAGGCGTACCGCATGAGGCCGATCGCCAGCACCCACGCCCCGTACGGGCCGGCGACGTACACGCTGAGGATCAGGATGAGGAAGGCGTCGACCTCCATGTCGAAGCGGGCGCCCAGCTCCGAGGCCGTCCCGGTGCGGCGGGCCACCTGACCGTCGACCGCGTCGAGGACCAGCGCCACCGAGGCCAGCGCCACCAACGGCGTCACCGGTGTCGCACCGCCGAGGCCCCCGGCGACCAGCGCCGCGACCCCGCCCACCAGCACCGCGCGTCCCTGGGTGACCCAGTCGGCCGGTCCGAGCCGGGCGCTCGGGCGCCGGTGCAGGGCCGCGGTGAGCAGCGCCCAGACCCCGGCCGCGAACCCAGTGCCGGTCAGCCATCCCACCGGCCCGAGGCCGAGGGCCTGCCAGAGCCAGGTCAGCACGGCTAGCTGGGCGACCAATCCGGCGGCGCGCTGACCGGCCTGGCGTGGGCTCCACTGTGTGATCATCGTGTGCTGGACTCACCACTTCCGTGCTGTGCTCTCCTACGGGGATCGGAGAAGACCGACGATGGATTACACCGCCCGCGCCTATTGGCTCAGATCATCCGGCGTGGGCGAGATCCGATCCGTCGTCCTGCCAGAACACGGACGGGACGAGGTGTTGGTTCACACCCTTTTCTCCGGTGTGAGTCGGGGCACCGAGGCACTGGTCCACCGGGGCGGCGTGCCGGAGAGCCAGCACCGGTTGATGCGGGCGCCGTTCCAGGAGGGCGAGTTCCCGTGGCCGGTCAAGTACGGCTACCTCAACGTGGGACGGGTGGAGCACGGCCCCGAGGAGCTGGTCGGCCGGACGGTGTTCTGCCTCTACCCGCACCAGACCCGGTACGTGGTCCCGGCGGCCGCGGTGACGCCGGTGCCGGCAACGGTACCCGCGGCGCGGGCGATCCTCGCCGGCACGGTGGAGACGGCGGTGAACGCGCTGTGGGACGCCTCCCCGCTGGTCGGCGACCGGGTCGCGGTCGTCGGGGCGGGCATGGTCGGCTGCGCGGTGGCCGGGATCCTCGCCGGCTTCCCCGGGGTGACGGTGCAGCTCGTCGACGTCGACCCGGCGCGCGCCGCGGTCGCCGCCGCGCTGGGCGTGGACTTCGCGCCGCCGGAGCGGGCCGAGGGCGACTGCGACCTGGTGCTGCACACCAGCGCCACCGAGCAGGGGCTGGCCCGGTCGCTGGAGCTGCTCGGCCAGGAGGGGGAGGTGATCGAGCTCAGCTGGTACGGCGACCGGCGGGTGAGCGTGCCGCTGGGCGAGTTCTTCCACTCCCGGCGGCTGACCGTGCGGGCCAGCCAGGTGGGCTCGGTGGCCCCGGCCCGGCGGAGCAGGCGCGGCTACGCCGATCGGATGGCGCTGGCGCTGCGGCTGCTCGCGGACCCCCGGTTCGACGCCCTGATCACCGGCGAGAGCGGGTTCGCCGAGCTGCCCGAGGTGATGTCGCGGCTGGTCAGCGGCGAGCAGCCCGCGCTGTGCCACCGCATCGTCTACGGTCCGCACTAGTCGTCGGGTCGTGTCGGTATCGCCTGGAGGTCGCTCGTGTTCAGCATCACCGTCCGCGATCACGTGATGATCGCCCACAGCTTCCGAGGCGAGGTCTTCGGACCCGCGCAGCAGCTGCACGGGGCGACCTTCGTGGTGGACGCCACGTTCCGGCGGGCCGAGCTGGACGCGGACAACATCGTCGTGGACATCGGCCTGGCCACCCAGGAGCTCGGCGCGGTGCTCGCCGACCTGAACTACCGCAACCTCGACGACCTGCCCGAGTTCGCCGGGGTCAACACGTCGACCGAGTTCCTCGCCAAGGTCGTCGCCGACCGGCTGGCGGACCGGGTGCACGCCGGCGCGCTCGGCGAGGACGCCCGGGGGCTGGCCGGCATCTCGGTGGCCCTGCACGAGTCGCACGTGGCCTGGGCGGGCTACGAGCGCACGCTGTGAGGCCGGGCGGCGCCCGGACCTCGCCTGCCGGCGCGGCGCGGACACCGTGAGCGGGCCGGGTGCCGCCGGCCCCGCGCGCGGTCGGTCGGTGCACGTCGTGCTGCCGGGCAACGTCGACGACGGCACCGAGCCCAGCGGCGGCAACGCCTACGACCGGCGGGTGTCGAACGGGCTGGGCGCGCTGGGCTGGCGGGTGGGCAAGACCGCGGCGTCCGGCGACTGGCCGCGCCCCGGGCCCCGCGCCAGGGTGGAGCTCGCGCGGTCGCTCGCCGGCCTCCCCGACGGCACCGTGACGCTGCTCGACGGCCTGGTCGCATGCGGCGTCCCGGAGATCGTGGTGCCCGAGGCGCGCCGGCTGCGGCTGGCGGTCCTGGTGCACCTGCCGCTGGCGGACGAGACGGGGCTGATGCCCGCCACGGCCGCGGACCTGGACGCCCGCGAACGGCGGACCCTGCGCGCGGCGAGCGCCGTGGTGGTCACCAGCGGCTGGGCGGCGCACCGGCTGGTCGGCCACCACGGGCTCCCCCCGGCACGGGTGCACGTGGTCACCCCGGGCACCGACCGGATCCCGCTCGCGCCCGGCACCGACGGGTCGTCCGCGCTGCTGTGCGTCGCCTCGGTGACCCCGCGCAAGGGGCACGACGTGCTCGTCGAGGCGCTCGCCCGCGTCGCCCGCCTGGGCTGGAGCTGCACCTGCGTCGGGCCGCTGGGCCGCGACCCCGGCCACGTCGAGCTGCTGCGCCGGCTCCTCGACCGGCACGGGCTGGCCGGCCGGGTGCTGCTGGCCGGGCCGTCGACCGGGGAGCCGCTGGCCGCCGCGTACGCCGCCGCGGACCTGGTGGTGCTGCCCTCCCGCGCGGAGACCTACGGCATGGTGGTGACCGAGGCGCTCGCCCGGGGACTTCCGGTGCTGGCCAGCGCGGTGGGCGGCGTGCCGGACGCGCTGGGCCGCGCCCCGGACGGCGAGGTGCCGGGGATGCTGGTGCCGCCGGGCGACCCCGCCCCGCTGGCCGCCGCCCTGCGCCGCTGGCTGGGCGACCCGGAGCTGCGGCACGGGCTGCGCCAGGCCGCCCGGCGACGGCGTGCCACGCTGGAGCGGTGGACCGAGACCTCGGCACGGATGGCGGGCGTCCTGTCGACGTTGCGCGCGGGGCCGAGGTGATCCACGAGGTCGATGTGACCCACGATACCGGCGTGGTTGCGCCGGTCCGAGGGAGCGACGTGACCCCCGAGCCCGGGGTGGACGGGATGGCGGGGCCGGCGGAGGTCGGCTCGTCCCGGTTCCCGGCCGACTGGCTGGCGCTGCGCGAGCCCGCCGACGCCGCCGCCCGCGCACCCGAGCTGCTGGAACCGCTGCGCGCGCACCTGACCCGCGCCGGCACGGAGCGGCTGGTGGTCCGGGACCTGGGCTGCGGCACCGGCTCGCTGCAGCGGTGGCTGGCCCCCCGGCTGCCCGGCCCGCAGCACTGGGTCCTGTACGACCGCGACCCCGAGCTGCTGGCCCGCGCGGCCGCCGCCGCGCCGGGCACCGCCGCCGACGGCGCCCCGGTCACCCGGGAGACCCGCCAGGACGACGTCACCGGGCTGCGCGCCGCCGACCTCGCCGGCACGGGCCTGGTGGCCGCGTCGGCCCTGCTCGACCTGTTCACCGCCGGGGAGGTGGACCGGCTGGCCGAGGCGTGCGCCGCCGCCGGCTGCCCCGCGCTGCTGACCCTGACCGTCGCCGGGCGGGTGGAGCTCTCCCCCGCCGACCCGCTGGACGCCGAGCTGGCCGCCGCGTTCGACGCCCACCAGCGCCGCGCCACCGACGGCCGCCGGCTGCTCGGCCCGGACGCGGCCGGGGCCACCGCCGAGGCGTTCCGGCGGCAGGGCGCGCGGGTTCTCACCCGGCCCAGCCCGTGGCGGCTCGGCCCGTCCGACTCCGCGCTGGCCGACCAGTGGCTGCGGGGCTGGGTCGGCGCGGCCCGCGAGCAGCGCCCGGACCTGGCCGGCCCGGCGGACGGCTACCTGCGCCGCAGGCTGGCCGGCTGCGCCGCCGGTGCGCTGGGCGTGGTCGTCGGGCACGTCGACCTGCTGGCGCTGCCGACGGACCGGCCGGCATGATCCGCCGGCTGTGGCCGTGGCTGCGGATGCTCGTCGGGCTGGCGATCCTGGTCGCGCTGGCCTGGAAGGTCGGCGCCGGTGCGTTCCTGGACGGGCTGCGGGTGATCGACGCCGGCACGGTGCTCGCCGCGCTCGGCCTCGGGCTGGTGACCACCGTGTGCAGCGCGTGGCGGTGGTGCCTGGTGGCGCGCCGGATGGGGCTGCGGCTGGGCCTGCCGGGGGCGGTCGCCGACTACTACCGCGCGCTGCTGCTGAACGCCGTGCTGCCCGCCGGCGTGCTGGGCGACGCGCACCGGGCGGTCAGCCACGGGCGCCGCTCGGGGGACGTCCGGCGGGGGGTGCGGGCCGTGGTGCTGGAACGCCTGGCCGGCCAGGTCGCGCTGGTCACCGTCGGGGTGGCGGTGCTGCTCACCCGGCCCGACCTGCTCGCGGCGCTGGTGAGTCACCTCGCGCTGCCGGGCCGCGGCCTGCTCGTCGCGGCGGTCGGCGCGCTCGCGGCCGCGGTCGGGGTCGCCGCCTGGGTGCGCTTCGGGCCGGGTCGGGCGCGCTGGCGCCCTGCGCTGCGGACCACGCTGTGCGACGCGCGGGTGCTCCTCGCGCCGGCCGTGCTGGCGCTGTCGGTGACGGCGCTGCTCGGCTACCTGGCGCTGTTCCTGGTGGCCGCGCGCGCGGCGGGCGCCGATGCACCGGTGACCCGCCTGCTGCCGTTGCTGCTGCTGGCACTGCTGGCGATGAGTCTGCCGGTGAACATCGGCGGCTGGGGTCCGAGGGAGGCCGCCTGCGCGCTGGCGTTCGGCGCGGCGGGGCTGGACGCCGCGCAGGGGCTGACCACGGCGGTGGTGTACGGGGTGCTCGCCATGGTCGCCTGCCTGCCCGGCGTCGCGGTGCTACTGCTGCGCCGGGGGGCCGTCCGTCGGCGAGAGGGCGGACAGGTGGCCACCGAACGACTCGACCAGGCTGGCCAGCAGCTCCCGCCCCTTGTCGGCCGAGGCGAGTGACGGCCGCCCCACGACACCCGAGCCGGTGTAGGGCGCCAGGCCCAGCGTGAGCAGGTGCGCGCGGTCGTCGGCCAGCTCGTCACCGGCCCGGTAGCCCGGCCGGACCAGCCCCGGATGGGCGTGCAGCAGGATCGACGTCTCCAGCTCGCCGGCGTGCATGTCGCTGTCCAGCGAGGTCCGCAGGCCGGCGGCGGCGTGCGCGGCCTGCCAGTCCGGCACCGTCGGGAACAGCGCCATCCGCCCGCCGGCCTCCTGCACGACGTTGCCCAGCGCGTAGTTCCCGCCGTGGCCGTTCACCAGCACCAGGCGGGTCGTGCCGGACGCGCGCAACGACTCCGCGACGTCCCGCACCACCGCGCTCAGCGTCGTCGCGGAGATGCTCACCGTCCCGGGCCAGGCGGCGTGCTCGTGCGAGCAGGAGATCGTCACCGGCGGGAGCACCCGGACCGGGTGGGCGGCGCCGAGCGCGGCGGCGACCGTGCAGGCGATCACCGTGTCGGTGGCCAGCGGCAGGTACGGGCCGTGCTGCTCGAAGCTGCCGACCGGCAGCAACGCCACCACCGCGCCCCGGTCGCGCTCGTCGACGGTCGTGTCCAGCGGCAGCAGGTAGCCGTCCGCGATCTCCATCTGTGCTCGCCTCCGCCGTGTCACCCGGTGTCCGTCGTCGGTCGCATTGTCCGGGCGGGACCGGGCCGCCGCGACACCGCGCGGGCACCGGCGGCCGGGGTGCCGCGCACCCATCCGGTGGCTGAGCCGGGCCCGAGCGGCGATAGTGGACCGTGGACGCCTAGTACGGGGGGTACTGAATGCCCGATGACGCCATCGGCTGCGACGACGTCGCGGAGTCCGCGCTGGTCACCCGGCGAGGGACCTTCCGGGCGGTCGCCTTCCGCGACCGGGTCGACCGGCACGAGCATCTCGCCGTGGTGCTGGGCGAGCCGGAGGGGCGCTCCGACGTCCTCGTCCGGGTGCACTCGGAGTGCCTAATGGGCGACATCTTCGGGGCGATGCGCTGCGAGTGCGGCGACCAGCTGACCGCGGCGCTGGACGCGATGGTCGCCGAGGGCGCCGGCGTCGTGGTGTACCTGCGGGGCCAGGAGGGCAGGGGCATCGGCCTGGTCGCCAAGGTCCGCACCCAGATCCTGCAGGACGAGCAGGGGCTGGACACCGTCGACTCGGCCACCGCACTGGGCCTTCCGGTCGACGTCCGCGACTACGGCCCGGCGGCGCGGGTGCTCAAGCACCTGGGCGTGCGCTCGGTCCGGCTGCTGTCCAACAACCCGGAGAAGGTGCGCGCGCTGCAGTCCTACGGCATCGAGGTGAGCCAGCGGGTGCCGCTGCTGGCGCCCCCGCACGACACCAACATCGGTTACCTGACCGCGAAGCGGGACCGCCTCGGACACCTCCTGCCGCACCTGGAACCGGCGGCGCGCTCCCAGCTCGGCGCGGCGGAGTCCTAGGTGGGTGACCTCGCCGAGCTGCTGCCGGTGGCCAGGGAGGCCGTCGCGATCGGCCGGCGCATCGTCCGGGACCGGGCACCGCTGTCCGTACTGGCCAAGGGCGACCGCGACATGGTCACCGACGTCGACCTCGCGGTGGAGGACGCGGTGCGCGCGTTCCTGACCCGGGAGACCCCGGAGATCGGGATCCTGGGCGAGGAGCACGGGCGCACCGGCGGCTCCGACGGCGCGCCGTGGTGGGCGCTCGACCCGGTGGACGGCACCGCGAACCTGGCCAGGGGGATCCCGCTGTGCGCGGTGTCGCTGGGGCTGGTGGACGGCCGTCGCGGCGTGCTGGCGGCGATCGACCTGCCGTTCCTGGAGGTCGGCTACACGGCGGCGGCGGGGCACGGCGCGTACGCGGACGACCGGCGCATCCACGCCGCGGCCGGCCACGAGCTGTCCGGGGCGATGATCTCGATCGGCGACTTCGCCCGGGGCGACGACGCGGACGTCAGGAACGGCGTGCGGCTGGAACTGCTGCGCCGGCTCGGCGCGCGGGCGCAGCGGATCCGGATGATCGGGGCGGCGGCGATCGACCTGGCCTGGGTCGCGCAGGGCCGCCTGGACGCCACGGTCATCCTGTCCAACCTGCCCTGGGACACCATGGCGGGCGCGCTGCTGGTCCGCGAGGCCGGCGGCGCGGTGGTGGACCAGGACGACGGCGAGCACACCACCGACTCCTTGGCCACCATCGCCACCTGCCCCGGCATCCGGCGGGAGATCATGGCCATCCTCCGGGAAGCCGGCGCCGGCCCGTCCTGACCGGCCGGGCCACCGACTTCGGCGCACCCTGCGCATAACATTGGCTGTTTTGGTCGAATCAGTGAGGTTAAGGACGACGTCGCGGAGAGGCCGCCTCTCCCCCGCTCCGTGCCCGGCGCCGGCGTCCCGCCGCCCAAGGAGACACCGGTGACCATCGCACCGCACAGCTCGACGATCACCGACCCCGAGCTCGACTCCCGGTTCGGCCCGATCTTCGACCGGATCGCCGAGGGCGCCGTGGAACGCGAGGTCGACCGCCGGCTGGCCCACACCGAGGTGGACTGGCTGCGCGGGGCCGGGTTCGGCGCGCTGCGCGTGCCCTCCGAGCTCGGTGGGCTGGGGGCCAGCGTCCGCCAGCAGTTCCGGCTGCTCATCGACCTGGCGGCGGCCGAGTCGAACCTGCCCCAGGCGCTGCGGGTGCACTGGTGGTTCGTGGAGGACCAGCGGCTGGCCACCGACCCCCGCCAGCGGGAACGGTGGCTGCGCGCGGTCGCCGGCGGAGCGCTGGTGGGCAACGCGATCACCGAGCCGGGGGTGGGGGCGGTCGACCGGTACCGGACCACGGTCACCCCGGACGCCACCGGCGACGGCTACCTGCTGGACGGCACGAAGTACTACAGCACCGGCAGCCTGTTCGCCGACCACATCGTGGTGGCCGCCGACCGGGACGGCGAACGGGTGTCCGTGCTGGTCGACGGCGACGCGCCGGGGGTTACCCAGCACGACGACTGGGACGGCTTCGGCCAGCGCACCACCGCGAGCGGCACCACGGAGTTCCACGGTGTCCGGGTCCCGGCCGACCGGTTCCTCGGGCCGGGCTACGGCACGGCCGGCAAGGGGTACGGGACGTCCTACCTGCAGCTCGTGCAGCTGGCGGTGCTGGCGGGCATCGCCCAGCGGGCCACCGACGACGCCATCACCTGGGTCCGCGAGCGCACCCGCAGCTACACCCACGCCGCCGCCGATCTGCCCCGCAACGACCCGCTGGTGCAGCAGGTGATCGGGCGGCTGTCCGCCGCCGGGTTCTCCGCGCGGTCCACTGTGCTGGCGGTCGCCGACCTGCTCGACGAGCTGCTCGACGACGCCCAGCGCCGGGGCGGCGACCCCGACGAGACGCTGGTGGACCGGGCCGAGCTGGTCTCCGCCCAGGCCCAGGCCACCGTCATCGACCAGGTGCTGGACGCCACCAGCCAGCTGTTCGAGGTGGGTGGCGCGTCGATCGTGTCCGAGCGCCACCGCCTGGACCGGCACTGGCGAAACGCGCGGACCGTCGCGGTGCACAACCCGCTGATCTACAAGCTGCGGTCGGTCGGGCCTACCTGCTCAACGGCGACCCGCTGCCCTACGCGTGGAGCGCCGGGCGCCGCCCGTGAGCCGAGCGCTCAGCCGTCGAGCACGGCCAGGATGAGGGGACGGAGCCGGGCCGGGTCGCGACGGCGGATGTTCGGGGACCTGTTCGGCGCCGACGTCACCGTGATCGCGGCCGAGCTCACCGCGGCCGGCGAGGATCCCACGCTGGACCCGCCGCGGCCGGGCGCGGCACGGTCCCGGGCCGCCGCGCCCACGCTGGCCGGGGAGACCGCCACCCGGTGCGCCAGCCGTGTCGGGCCGAGGGGGTGAGGGCACGTTCCGGGCACCGGCCGCTGTGACCTCGGCGGTTCGCGCTGCCACCGACGCTCCTGGATGGCAGGCTTGTCCCAGGCCTACCGGGAGGAGGCCCTGGTGTCCGATACCAACGACGTCCCCTTCTTCGACCGAGACGGCGACCACTGGATCACCATCGAGATGCCGTTCGACGAGGACGGCCGGCCGCCGGAGACCGTGGAGCTGGCGGGCGGCCCGGAGAACGGCCCCGGGATGCGGTGCACGTTCCGCCGTGAGCACCGGCCCGACGCCGACCCCGCGTGGGTCTACGTCGAGGTCAGCCGCACCTGGCGGGGAGAACCCGTCCCCGGCAGCGGCGAGGCGCTGCAGCGGCTGCGGGAGTCCCACCCGTGGCCGCCGCTGACCTGACCGCCGACCTCGGCCCGCGCCGCGACCACGCGCGCCGGACCGGGGCCGGCGGCGGTGGGGCGCCGGGCGGTCCGAAGCGCCCGGAGTGCGGGCTCCTGGCGAGCGGCGTCGGCGACGCACTCACCCGTCGCGCTGGCTACGGCGCCGGAGCCGGCGACACGTTCTGGTTGAGCCGGAACACGTTGTCCGGGTCGAACACACGCTTGAGCTCCGCCAGCCGCCGGTGGTTCGGACCGTAGGCCGCGCGGACCCGCTCCGGCCCCTCCACACCCAGGTTGTTGACGTACACCGCGTCCTCCAGGTGCGGGCGCACAGCCTCGAACGCGTCGCGGGTCCAGGCGACGTTGCGCGCGGACTCCCTCGGGTCAGCCCACTGGGACAGGATCAGGAAGTCGTGCTGGCGGGCGCGGTGCGGGAACGCGGTGGCGTCCACGGCGACCCGGCTCGCCGCGCCGCGCAGCGCCTGCAGGCCGATCCCGCTGGCCCCGGACGGCATGCCCGAGGGCAGGCCGAGCAGCGTGGTCACCGCCGCGTCGCCGAGGTGGCGCAGGTAGCCGGACTTCCAGTAGTGGCGCATGCCGGGCGGGAAGCCGGGGTCGGGGGCGCTCTGCAGGGTGGCGTACGGCATCACGCCGACCGTGTCCTCCCTCGGCCGGACCGCGCTCCGGAGCGGGCGCAGGGCCGCCTGGCCCGCCTCGGCCGCACCGCACCAGCACACCCCGATCGACAGCGACGGCCGGCCGGCGGGGTCGAGCGCCAGGGACACCGCCGCGGTGAGCTCGTCCGGGGCGGTGGCCATCAGCTCGTCGTGCACCCGCAGAACCTCGCCCGCCGACTCCCACCGGTAGCGCAGGCCGCCGGCCAGCACCGGGCCGACCGGGTGCAGGCGGTAGGTGAACGAGGTGACGACGGCCAGGTTGCCGCCGCCCCCGCGCAGGCCCCAGAGCAGGTCAGGGTGCGTGTCCGGCGCGACGCGCAGCACGTCGCCCGCCGCTGTCACCACCTCGGCGGCCTCGAGGTTGTCGCAGGCCAGCCCGTACCTCCCGGCCAGCCAGCCGAGCCCGCCGCCGAGGGTGAGCCCGGCGATCCCGGTGCCGGACATCACTCCCAGCGGCGTGGCGAGGCCGTGCCGCTGGGTGCCCCGGTCGAGCTCGCCGAGCAGCAGGCCCGCCCCGGCGTGCGCGAGCCGCCGCTCCGGGTCGACCCGGAGCGCCTTCATCGGCGACAGGTCGAGCATGATCCCCCCGTCGCAGACGGCGCTGCCCGCGACGTTGTGCCCGCCGCCGCGCACCGAGAGCACGAGGTCGCGGTCGCGCGCGTACCGGATGCCACGCGCCACGTCCTCCGGGGTGCGGCAGCGGACGATGGCCAGCGGCCGGCGGTCGATCATCGCGTTGAACACGGCGCGCGCGGTGTCGTAACCGGTGTCTCCCGGCCGCAGCACGTCGCCGGGCAGGTCGAGCGTGGTGGTCACGGTCATCGCGGGCTCCCCGGGTTCGGCGTCGGAACGGCCGAGTCTGGCGACCCCGGCTCACCGTCGGCTCACCGTCCAGCGGACACGGTCGCCGGTGCCCCCGGCCGCTGCGCGGTCCGGTGGGGCCGGGCGGCGGGTCGAGTCGGGTCGGCGAGCCGCCGCAGGCCGACCCCGGGCGCACCGGTCAGGCGGGGCGGGGCACGCCGACCCCCGGGCGCAGCGGTCAGGCGGGGCGGGGCACGCCGATCTCGGTGCGCAGCGCGGCGGCGGCACCCAGCAGGTCGGCCGCCTCCGCGCCGTCGGCGCCCTCCCCGGCCACGGCCGCCAGGCCCTCCAGTGCGCCGGCGGCCCCGGCCCGGTGCCCGATCTCCCGGAACACCCGCAGGGACCGCTCGAACGCCGCCCGGGCCGCGCCGCGGTCCCCGGCGCCGAGCGCGATCCGGCCGGCCAGGTGCAGGGCCGACGCCTCGCCCTCCCGGTAGCGCACCAGCCGGTAACGCCCCAGCGCCCGCCCGACCAGCCGGCGCGCCTCGGCGGGATCACCCCAGCGCTGCTCCAGCGAGGCGAGTACGTCCAGGGCGAGCCCGCGCGCCAGCTCCTCACCCGCCTCCTCCGCGTGCGCCAGCGACCGCCGCGCCACCAGCCACGCCGCGTCCGGCTCGCCGCGGTCCCGGTGCAGCCGCCCCAGCTGGGCCTCCGCCATCGCCGCGCGCCACAGGTCGCCGCCGTCGAGCAGCGCCGCGACAGCGTCCTCGTAGAGCAGCCGGGCCTGGTCGTAGCGGCCGCGCGCCCAGGCCACCGTGGCCGCCATCGCCAGCGCGTCACCCTCCCCTGCGCGGTCACCCCCGGCCCGGGCCAGCACGAGCTGCTCGGCGGCGCACGCCGAGGTCCGGTCGAACTCCGCGCGGCCCAGGTGCAGCAGCGCGGCGGCGGACAGCAGCGGGATCCGGTCCGCCGGCCGGCCGGTGTCCACGCCGTCCGGCCCGGCGGCCGCTCCGCCCACGCCGTCCAGCGCGGCGTGCACCCAGCGCAGGCCCTCGGCCCGTGCGCCGCGCAGGTCCCAGTAGTGCCACAGGCATCGGACCAGGCGCACCCCGGCCTCCCGGTCCCCGCCGGGTCCGAACGCCCAGCCGAGCGCGGCGCGCAGGTCGGCCCGGTCCCGGTGCAGCCGGGTCAGCCAGCGTCCGGAGGCCGCCCGGAACAGGTGCCGCTCCGCCTCCGACGCGCGCCCGAGGTGGTACTCGGCGTGCCGGCGGCGCAACCCCGCACCGGCGCCGGGTGCCCACACCGAGCGGGCGAACTCGCGGGTGGTCTCCAGCAGCCGGTAACGCCCCCCGCCGCCGGGTTCGTCGTCGAGCCGCACCACGCTCCGGTGCACCAGCCGGGCCAGCGCCAGCGCCACGTCCCCGGCGGGCACCGCTCCCCCGGCGCCGAGCGCCTCCGCCGCCGCCAGGTCGAACGATCCGGGGAACACGGCGAGGCGGAGCAGCAGCTCGCGCTCGGCTCCGGTCAGCAGGTCGACGCTCCAGGCCACCGCCGGTGCCAGCCCGTGGTGGCGGGGATCGCCGCCCCTGGCCGCCCCGGCCAGCAACCGGAACCGGTCGTGCAGCCGCGCGGCGAGCTCGGCCAGCGGCATCGAGGCCGCTCGTGCGGCGGCCAGCTCGAGGGCCAGCGGCAGCCCGTCCAGCCGCCGGCAGACCTCGAGCACGAGCTCGGCGTTCTCCGCCGTGACCGCGAACCCCGGCCGGGCGGAGGCCGCGCGCGCCGCGAACAGCCGGACCGCGTCGCATCCCGCGATCCGCCGCCATCCCTCGCCGGAGCCGGCCAGCGGGAGCGGACCCACCGGCCGGACCTGCTCGCCCGGCACCCCCAGCGGCTCCCGGCTGGTGGCCAGCACGCGGACCCGCCCGGCGGTGGCCAGCAGCGCGCGGGCCACGCCGGCGCAGGCGTCCAGCAGGTGTTCGCAGTTGTCCAGCAGCAGCACGGCGTCCGCCCCGGACAGCGCGGCCGCGACCGTCTCCACCAGGTCCCGGCCGGCGTCGGCGCGCGCCCCGACCGACTCGGCGACGGTCTGGACGACCAGGTCCGGATCGGAGCACGGGGCGAGCGGCACGAAGAACACCTCGGCCCCCGCGTCCTCCGCGAGCCGCGCCGACTCCAGCGCCAGCCGGGTCTTGCCCGCACCGCCCGGACCGCTGAGGGTGACCAGCCGGTGCTCCCCGAGCAACATCGCGATCCGGCCGGCGGCCCCGGTGCGGCCGACGAACGAACCGAGCGGCGCGGGCAGGCACCCCCGGCGCCTCGGCGGCGTCCCGGCGGCCACCCCGTCCACCGGTCCGTCCCGGTCCAGCTCGGGGCCCTGCCGCAGCACCGCCGCCTGGAGGCGCCGCAGCTCCGGACCGGGCCGCAGTCCCAGCTCGTCGGCCAGGGTGCGCCGCACGGCGTGGTAGGCGTTCAGCGCCTCGGCCTGCCGGCCGCCGCGGTAGAGGGCCACCATCAGATGTGCGCACACGGTCTCCCGCGTCGGGTGCCGGCGCAGCAGGTCCTCCGCCTCGGCCACCACCCGTGCGTGCCGCCCCGCCCGCAGCTCGGCATCGAGCCGCAGTTCGGCGCAGGTCACCCGCAGCTCGTCCCAGCGTGCGGCGGCGTCCCGGGCGAAGGCCTCCTCGACGCCCGCGAGCGCCGGCCCCCGCCACAGCGCGAGCGCGTCGGCAAGGGTCCGGGACGCCCGCTCCGGCGCCGACCGCAGCAGCCGGCGGCCATCCGCGAGGAGCCGTTCGAATCCCGTGGCGTCCACCCGCTCCGGATCGACCAGCAGGGTGTACCGGCCGCCCCGGGTGACCAGGATCCCGGGTTCGCCGCTCCGCCCGGCCGGCTCGAGCGTCCGGCGCAGCCCGGCGACCGCGTTGTGCACCATGGTGCCCGCGGAGGCGGGCACGACATCGCGCCACAGCAGCGCGACCAGCTCGTCGACGGTCAGCCCGGCGCCGGCGTGCACGAGCAGCGCGGCGAGCACCGCGCGCCGCCGGGGCGGCCCCAGCGCGAGCGCGGACCCGTCCGCGCCGACGGCGGCAACGGGGCCGAGCAGGCCGAACGACGGCCCGTCCGGCTCCGTGACCACCCCGGGTCGTCCGCCACCCATGCGTGCCGCCGCCTCGTCCGTCCGGCTTCGCCTCCGGCCAGGGTCCCCGGCGGCGGCCGGCGCGGCAAGACCGGCCGGCGATGGACCGGACCGGACCGGACCGGGCGGGACCGGACCGACGATCCGGCCCCGGTCAGGCGCCGGGACCAGACCTCGGGGTCAGGCGCCGGCCTCGTCCGGCACCGGGGCCTCGACCAGCAGCGACATGCCCTGGTGCGGTTCCAGCTCGACGGCGAAGCTGTGCAGATCGTCGACCGTGGCGAACGGTTCCTGGGTGAACATGTCGGACACCGCGCTGCCCGGGGGCAGGTGCTCGGAGCGGACGGTGCCGGCGATGTCCTCGTTGGCGAAGTTGAGCACGGTCAGCTGCAGCCGTTGGGGGTCGTCGAGCTGGTGGACCAGCACGAGCATGCCCTTGTGCGAGACGTCGGGGATGTCGACCTGGCGGCTGGTGGCGATCCGGTAGTGCGCGCGGACCCGCAGGATGGCCTGCAGCTGGCGCAGGAAGCTGGACTCGTCGGCGAGCTGGTCGGGGATCGGCCCGTACAGGCTGCGCCCCCGGGGCATGCCGGCCGGGGAGCGGCTGGCCCGGGGGTTGAGGCCCATCAGGTCATGCGCGGCGCGGTGGATCCACCGGGTGTCGCCGCGGTCGAGCAGCTCGCCGACCTGCTCGGGGGGCAGCGTGAGCATGCCGCACAGGTCCCAGCCGGACAGCGCGAAGACCCCGGGCTGCAGCGCGTTGAACGTGGCGAGCAGCAGGTGCGCGCGCCGGATCCGGTCGATGTCGCCGATGGTCTCCAGGTCGGTGAACCCGAGCGTCGCGGCGATCACGGTGGCCGTGGTGCAGGCGATGCCGTTGGTGGTGAACACCAGGTTGTACGGCGCGTTCGTGCCGGTCAGGTGCTCGGACAGGTCGCGGCGCACCGCGTCGGCCAGCTCCCCGCCGGTGACCTCCGCACCCCGGAAGGGATAGCGGTCGTCGCTGTGCCCGGTCGACCAGTGCACCAGCTCGTAGGTCAGCTCGTCGTGGTTCTGCAACGCGTGCACCAGCGACGCCGGGTCGACGCCCAGCTCCAGCGAGGTGCGCAGGGTCAGCCGCAGGAACTCGGTGTCCGCGGTGGCCAGCGCGTGCTGGTAGGCGGGCCGGTTGATGAAGTCGTAGGACAGGTCCGCGCCCGCCTCGCCGGTCTCCCGGATGTCGTCGATGGTCAGGTTCAGCTCCTGGAAGGTGAACCCGCCGACCTTGCGCACCATGCTGGCGATCAGGTGGTTGGCCGCCTCGGACAGCGGGTGGCCCTCCGACCAGGCCGGGTTGCCCTCCGAGGCGCTCTTCTCCACCCCGAGGAAGCCGTTGGCGTCCAGCCGCAGCGCCCCGGAGCCGAGGTCGGCCAGCGAGTGCAGCGCGTCGCCGATCACCATGCGCATCCCGGCGAACGACGGGTCCAGCCAGTTGATCGAGGGCTGGCCGTCCTTGAAGTAGTGCAGGTACACCCACCGGCGCTCCAGGCCGTCGGTGCCGACGACCGGCCGGGTGACGCTCCAGTTGGTCTCCTTGACCCCCTCGGCGTAGAAGATCACCCGCTGCAGCCTGCCGATGATGTAGCCGGCCTTGTCCAACCACTCCTCGGCGGCCGCGTCGATGTTCACCGAATCCAGCCCGGCCGGGACCTCCGGCAGCGCCTCCCAGTCCCTCGGGTCGATCTCCACCATGTGGTAGATCCCCGGGTAGTCGGCGTGCTTCATCTCGGCCAGCCGGAAGTCCGCGCCCTTGCCGGTGTGCCCGGGCACGATGTCGTCGATGATCGTGCCGCCGTACCAGTTGGCGGTCGCGCACATCTGCCGGAACTCGTCCTCGGTGCCGAACGCCGGGTCCAGCTGGGTGCTGATCCGGTCGAAGTGCCCGTCCACGCTGGGGGTGTACTGCCACCCGGAGATCCCCCCGGCCCGCTTGACCGGCCCGGTGTGCACGGCCTCGATCCCGATCGCCGCGAACGCCTTCCACAGCTCCTCGTCGGCCATCGCGCCCAGGAACGACTGCTCCGGGCCGGTGATCAGCGACAGCGGGTAGGCGGTGAACCACACCGAGGCGGTGTCCACGGCCTGGCGCGGGTTGGGGTTGGCGTACGGGTTCTGCCACATCGAACCCTGCCCGGAGAACTGCTGGCTGATCTCGTTCGCGTCCGCCAGCATCGACTGGCTCACCAGCCACGACACGTACGCCGGGTTCTCCCCCGTCGCCGGGCCGTCCTGGGCGACCGAGCGGCGGGCGAACGGCGAGCGCACCCTCGCCCGGTGGCGGAGACTGCGCGGACGGGCCGGATGGAAGTGTTCGGCGTAGGTGATCTCGCTGGGCTCGTGCGCCTGCTCATCCGGGGTGTCCGACATCCGCTTCCTCTCCACCCTGGGGTCGTCCTCGCGCCGGCACCCGCGGGTGGCGGCGGGTTCGCCCAGGCCGAACTCTCGTTGTGTGGGTACGTCTTACCGCCCCGCCGGATCGTCGATCCTCGCGGGTGGGTGCACGGCGCCCGGACGCGGGCCGGCCCCGCCGGTCATCAGGACCGGCGGGGCCGACGGGACGCCCGGGACTACCGGGACCTCGGGCGGAGGGTCGTCCCGCCCGAGGGGACGGTCAGGACACGCCGAGCTTCTCCGCGGCCATCCGGGTGCCCTCCACCCGAGCCTTGATCTTCTGGAACGCTACGTCCCTGGCGAAGTCGGGCGAGCCGTGGTTGGGCTTCTCGTCGATCGAGAACGGCGAGAAGCCGCAGTCGTCGGTCGCGCCCATCCGCTGCCTGTCCAGGAAGTTCGAGGCCCGCACCAGCTGGTCGCAGACCTCCTGCGCGGACTCCACCCTCGGGTTGCCCGGGTTGATCACCCCCAGGTAGGCCATCGGCGCGACCCCGTCGGCGTCGTCGCGCAGGTGCTGGCCGATGGACTCGTAGACCGGGTCCTTGTCCCGCTCGCTCTTGAGCTGGATCAGGAAGTAGCCGGCGTTGATCTTGAACATCTCCGGCAGCAGGTTGTTGTACGGCACGTCGGCGCTGTGCACCGAGTCGCGGTCGCCTCCGGGGCAGGTGTGGATGCCGATGTTGGCCCGCTCCTCGGCCGTGAACCGGGCCATCACCCGGTTGTTCAGCTCGATGAAGTGCGGCAGCAGCCCGGCACCCGTCCACGGGTTGCGCGGGTCCTCCCGGGTGGCCAGGCGCCCCTCGGTGAAGTCGACCGACACGCGCACCGCGCCGGCCTCGAACGCCTTGCGGATGTCGCGCTCGCACTCGTCGATCAGCGCGGCCTCGAACTCCTCCCGCGAGTAGCCCTCCACCGGGTCCTTGAGCGGGTAGAGCAGCGCGAGCATGGACGGCGCGATGACCGCCTGCTTCATCGGCTTGCTGGCGTAGGGCAGCGACCGGGCCAGCGTGTCGGCCGCGTAGAAGTTGTACGCGAACGGGCCGCGCTCCAGCTTGGGCAGCTGCCGGCCGTGGCCGTCGGCGAAGATCGCGAAGAACTGGCCGCCGGGGCCGAGGCTGGGCGCCAGGCCGGTACCGGCCAGCGTGTCCGCGATGGGGTAGGTGGCGAAGCTGGACCAGCGCTGCTCGCCGTCGGAGACGATCGGCGCCCCGGTGGCCTCCATCCGCTGGATCGAGTCCTTGCAGGCCTCGTCCTGCTGCCGCTCCAGCTCGTCCTTCGCCAGCTCGCCCGCGTCGTATCGCGCGTAGGCCTCCTGCAGTGCCGAAGGACGTGGCAGCGAGCCGACGTTCTCGGTGGGGATGCCCGTCGAGGTCCTCGGGTCATAGCTCATCGTGCGCCGTCTCCTCCGGTCGAGATTTCGGGCAGGAGCTCACGGCGGAGAATGAAGTTGTCAATGAGTCACGTTCCGTCGTGAAGACCTGGTGTTCATTTCGACCGTACTGGTGTGTCTTGCGTCACGTCAACGCTTCACACGGGCCTGAAGATTACCCAGGGTCACCGTTCGAGCGCGGCGAATCTCCGCGCCCCGGGACCCCCGGCGGCAGACCCTCTCGGCGCGGCCGGCGAACCGGTCCCGGCGCCCTCCACACCCGGATCCGGGGGAACAAATCCCAGGTCAGCGGGGTTGTACCGGGTACGACGAGCGCAGAGGCGGCGAGTGCCATGAAGGGTGACCGGGTAGAGATCGTGATCGACGCCGGGAGCGGTACCACGAAGACCTACGAGATCGTGGCGACGCGGGCCGGCCGCCGGGTGGGCGTGACGCACTCCCGCGGCGTCGTCGAGGTCTGCGAGATCACCCGGGGCGGCAGCACCGTCCGCACTGCCCGCTTCCTGGCCAACCGGGTGCTGGCGCTGGTCGAGCACCCCAACTCGGACGGCCCGGTGGCCGACGACATCACCCCGGCGCTGCGTTCGGTCTGAGGGCGCGGCGCGAGCGTCCTGCACGAGCCGGGGTCAGCGCAGCAGGGCCTGCACGTCGCGGAACAACGGATGGGTGGAGTCGCGCAGCCACTCGAACAACACCATCTCGGAGCTGACCACCTCGGCGCCGTGCTCGCGCGCCCTGGCCAGAGCGTGGTCCCGGTCGGCGGGTGCCCGCGAGCCCACCGCGTCGGCGACCAGCACCACGCGGTGGTCCCGCGCGCACAGCTCGAGCACGGTCTGCAGCACGCACACGTGTGCCTCGGCCCCGACGACCACGATCTCGTCGCGCTCCGGGGGCAGCAGCGTGTCGAAGCCCGGCTCGGCCACCGCGGAGAATGCCGTCTTGGCGAGCACCGCCCCCGGGTACCCGGCCAGCGCCGGCACGGTGTGCCCCAGGCCTTTCGGATACTGCTCGGTCGCCACCACCGGCACCTCCAGCAGCCCGGCCGCCCTCGCCAGCCGATCCGCCGCGGCCACCACGTCGCCCCCTCCGTAGATCGCCGGCATCAGCCGTTCCTGCAGGTCGACCAGCATCAGGACGGCACGGTTGGCGGTGAGCAGCACGCCTGGAGGGTAACCCCGCGCACCGCGAACGGGTGAGACCCGGCCAGCCGTACGCCGGGGCGGTGGGCCGCCGTCGCACCGCACCGGCAGTATTGCCGCATGGCTGACGAAGACCTGCCGGCAGGCGAGGACCCGTTGAGCAAGGTCGAGAGCTCAGCAGGTGCCGTGGTTCTGGAGACGACCGCCGATGCCGCGATCCTGCGGGTCACCGGGGCGCTCGACCTGGCGCTCGCGCCGAAACTGCAGCAGGTGGTCGAACGGGCGGCGCGGCTGCAGCCGGCGCTCATGGTGATCGACCTGACCGGCGTCGACTTCCTCGCCTCGGCCGGGATGTCCGTGCTGCTGCGCGCGCACCGCACCCGCCCCGAAAACACCCAGGTGCGCCTGGTGGCCGAAAGCCGCATAATTCTGCGGCCGCTCCAGGTGACCCGGCTGACCGACGAGCTCGAGGTACACCCCACGATGTCCGCGGCGCTGGCCGGTTAGGACGGGTAGGAGCCCGATGGACGCAGTGGTGGAGGCGGTGCGTCGTGCGTTCGCCGACGACGCGGGTGCTCCGGTCGCCGTCGTGACCAGGAGCCTCACCCCCGAGGAGGCGGTCCGCCTGCTGCCCGGCGGGCCGGACGGGCTGACCGTGACCGTGCCCGACGCCGCGGCGCTACGGGACCTGCTGCCCGACGTGGCGGTGACCGGGGCGGTGCTGGTCGCCGACGACACCGACTCGCGGCTGCTGTTCACCACCGGGCCGGTGGGGCGGCAGCACCTGCTCGTCGCGGAGGGGGTCCGCGCCGCGACGGAGGAACTGCTCGACACGGTGCGGCGGCTGCGCGGGGAGGCCGCGCTGATCGACGCGCTGCACTCGGTGGCCCGCAGGCTCACCGCGCAGCTCGACATCGACCGGATCGTGCAGGACGCCACGGACGCCGCCACCACGGTGACCGGTGCGGCGTTCGGCGCGTTCTTCTACAACCTGATCAACCAGTTCGGCGAGTCGTACACGCTGTACACGATCTCCGGCGTGCCCCGGGAGCGGTTCTCCCGGTTCCCCATGCCGCGCAACACCGAGGTCTTCGCGCCCACCTTCGACGGCCAGGGCACGGTGCGCAGCGACGACATCACCGCCGACCCCCGGTTCGGCAGGAACGAGCCCTACCGTGGCATGCCGGAGGGCCACCTGCCGGTCCGCAGCTACCTCGCGGTGTCGGTGGTCAGCCCGACCAGCGGCGAGGTGCTCGGCGGCTTCTTCTTCGGCCACCCGGAGCACGCCCGGTTCACCCGGCGCCACGAGTACGTGACCGAGGGCATCGCCGGGTACGCCGCCATCGCGCTGGACAACGCCCGCCTGTTCGAGCGGGAACGCAACCTGGCCACGGAGCTGTCCCGCAGCATGCTCCCGGTGGTCCCGGACATCCCCGGCCTGGAGCTCGTCACCCGGTACCTGCCCGCGGCGACCGGCATGAAGATCGGCGGCGACTGGTTCGACGTGATCCAGCTGCCGTCCGGGTCCACCGCCTTCGTCATCGGCGACGTCGTCGGGCACGGCGTCAGCGCGGCGACCATCATGGGTCAGATCCGCACCGCGATCCGCTCCTACGCGCTGCTCGAGCTGGCACCCTCGGACCTGCTGCGGAACGTGTCGCAGCTGGCCGGCAACCTGTTCGACTACCGGTTCGCCACCTGCTTCTACGCCGTGCACGACCCGGTCGACGACACGCTCACCTACGCCAACGCCGGTCACCTGCCGGCCGTGCTGATCCATCCGGACGACTCGATCGAGCAGATCGGCGAGGCGCTGGCCCAGCCGCTGGGGGTGGGCTCCCACTTCCCCGAGCGGACGGCGGCCTTCCCCGCCGGCGCCGACCTGGTGCTCTACACCGACGGGCTGGTGGAGAGCCGCAGCCGCGACCTGACGCTCGGCATCGAGTGGCTGATCGAGGCGCTCGCCGCTGTGCGGGAGGCCACCGATACCGCGGGCGCGTGCGACGAGCTGATCGAGAAGCTGACCCTCGGCCGGCACGACGACGACATCGCGCTGATCCACGTCCACCACGCGAAGGGTGGCGCGGCATGACCGGCGACCGGGTGGACGCCCCCGGCGGCACCGAGCGGGCGTTCCACCGCCGGGTCACCGCGGCGGCCGAGGAGCTGGTCGAGCTGAGGCACGCGCTGGCCCGGTGGGTGGCGGAGATCGGCATGAGCGTCGAGCAGCAGGAGGACGTGGTGCTCGCCGGGTACGAGGCGATGGCGAACTCGGCCGAGCACGCCTACCGCGACGGGGCGCACGGTGCGCTCGACGTGCGGGCCACCTACCACGATCACGAGCTGACCGTGACGGTGACCGACTACGGCACGTGGCAGCCGCCGGACCCGACGGACGGTTTCCGGGGCCGGGGGCTGGTCCTGATCAGGAGGCTGGCCCACGACAGCGCGACGACCCACCGCGACGACGGAACCACGGTGACCATGACGTGGAAGGCCGAGTCCGCGACCGGAGCCTGACGGCCGGGCACCCGCCCGCCCGGCCGACCCGGGCTGGACCGTGTGGCGGAGCCGACCTTGACGAGACGAGCCGTAACGTTTCGACCGTCTGCCGCCGACACCCGTACATGCGCCCACCCCGAACGTCGGAAGCCGCCGGCCCTCCGCGCCACCCGACCGTCATCATCGATGATCATGAGCTCGCCGGCACCGCCCTGCGCGACGCGCTGGTCGAGCATGGCGTCACCGACTGCACGGTCGTCGCCGTGGCGGAGGCGCTGACGCGCGCCGACCAGGCTCCCGGGCTCGCCGTTCTCGACCTCTCCTCGGCCGCTGGCTCCGGCCCCCGCGCGGGCGACCCGGCGGCGGTCGTCGAGCCGCTGCGCCGGCACGGCTGGACGGTGCTCGCGCTGGGCGACCACCGCGGCACGGCGTCATTCGGCTCGGCGCTCGCCGCCGGCGCGTACGGCCACAATCTGACGGCCGGCGACTCGCTGGCCACGCTGGCGCGCGCGGTGGCCTCCGCCGCCCAGGGTCGCGACCCCATGTGCCCCGCCGAGCGCGCGCGTCCTCGCCCGTCACCGGGACGACCGGGCGGCGAGTCGGCGCCGCGGCGAGCTCCTGGCCAGCCTGACCCCCGACCAGCGTGAGCTGCTCACCCTGCTGAGCCGGGGCCAGCGGGCCGCCACCGTGGCCGACCGCGCGGAGGACCCGGCCGAGGTGCGCGACCGGATCCGCGCCGTGCTGCGCGCCCTGCGGGTCGACACCCAGGTCGAGGCCGTCGCCCTGCTCCTCGCCGAGGGTCCGGGCGTCCGTCAGCGGCCGGCGTCCGCCATCGGCTGGTCGCCGGGATCGTGGGCCGGACCGGTCTCCACGTAGTGGTGGGGGGCGCCGTACACGAACCGGGGCATTCCGGGCGGCACGTCCTCCAGCGAGCAGTACACGCCGCGGGCCAGCTTGGCGATCCGCCCCTGCTGCCACACGCGGAACGCGCTGGTCTGCACGTCCTTGGTGGGGTCGTCCCGGCCAGCCTCCTGCAGCCGGTCGGCGATCTGGGCCGGGCTCATCGGCAGGTGGTCGTGGTCGAGCGCCCAGATCACCGCCTCGGACCGGGGCAGTGCCATGACCCGCTCGTCGGCCTTCCGGGACGGCCCGGCGAGCAGGTGGTTCACGGCGTTCAGGCTGGTCTGGAGCTGGTCGCGGACCGCTTCGAGGTCCCGACGCAGCGCGGCGTCGGTGATGTGCGTCATACCACGAGTGCAACTCCCGCACCCGCCCCGTGTCAAGAGATCCACCGTGCATTCTTTGCACCTGGCACCGTCGTGGCCCACTCACGGCCGGTACGGCCATTCGGGGAGATCGTGGTCCGGCGCGCGGCCGGGCAGTAAGAATCAGCCGCATGCGGATGCTGGTCGTCGTGATCGTCGCGCTGCTGCTCTCCGGGTGCGCCACCGCCGACCGGCGGTTGGGCGCCGGCGTCGTCGAGCAGTGGACCGACCAGCCGTTCTACCGGCTGCCCGACCCGGTGCCGGCCGGCCCGCCGGGTGGCGTCGTCCGCTCCGAGCCGATCCTGAGCGCACCCGACGGCACCGTGGCCTGGCGGGTGCTCTACCACTCGCGGGACGTCTCGGGCGCCGACGTACTGGTGTCCGGCGTGGTCGTGGCGCCCAGTTCCCCCGCACCGCCCGGCGGCCGGACGATCGTCTCCTGGGCGCACCCGACCACCGGTTCCGCCCCGCACTGTGCGCCCTCGCTCGCGGTGGACCCGTTCGACCTGATCGAGGGCCTGGACCAGATGCTCAGGGCGGGCTACGTCGTCGCCGCGACCGACTACCCGGGGATGGGCGCCCCGGGGCCGAACTCGTACCTGGTGGGCCGGTCGGAGGGCAACAGCGTCCTCGACGCCGCCCGCGCCGCCCGCGCGATCACCCGGACCGGGGCCGCCGACCGGCTGCTGCTGTGGGGCCACTCCCAGGGCGGGCAGGCCGCGCTGTTCGCCGCCCAGGACGCCCCGGCCTACGCCCCGGAGCTGCGCCTGGCCGGCGTGGCGGTCGCCGCCCCCGCCGCCGACCTGGCCGACCTGCTCACCGCGGACATCGGCGACGTGTCCGGGGTGACCATCGCGTCCTACGCGTTCGACGCGTACGCCTCGGTGTACCGGGCCACCCCCGGAGCCACGCTGAACACCATCCTGACCCCGGCCGGGGCGGCCACCACACCGGCGATGGCACAGCTGTGCCTGGCCCGGCAGAACAAGGAGCTGCACGCGCTCGCCGGCCCGCTGATCGGCCACTACCTCACGGCCGACCCGATGACCACCGAGCCGTGGGCCTCGCTGCTGCGCGCGAACACCCCGGGTGCCACCCCGCTGACCGTCCCGCTGTTCGTGGCGCAGGGCGAGGCCGACGTGCTGGTGCGCCCGGCCACCACCGCGCGGTTCGTGGCCGGGGAGTGCCGCATGGGCACCCACGTCACGGCGCTGTCGCTGCCCGGGGTCGACCACGGGTTCATCGCCATCGACGCGCTGCCCACCGTCATGGCCTGGTTCGCGGGCGTCGAGGCCGGCAACCCCGGATCCGGCAGCTGCCCGCCGCCGTGACCCACCGGCCGCGCGACGGCCGCTCCCGGCCCGCCGGGCCCTGGTTGGAGCGAGGTTGGAGCCGAGGGCCGCACAGTATCCCGATGAGCATCCTGACCCCGATCGACATGTCGACCGACCCGCACCTGAGCGAGGCGTTCGCGCCGGTCATCGACGAGGTGGACGTTCCCGACCTGCCGGTCGAGGGCGAGCTGCCCGCCGAGCTGGCCGGCGACTACATCCGCAACGGACCCAACCCCCGGTTCGCGCCGCTCGGAGCCTACATCTACCCGCTCGACGGGGACGGGATGCTGCACCGGGTGCGGATCCGGGACGGTCGCGCCCGCTACACCAACCGGTTCGTCCGCACCCCCGCGCTCGTCGCCGAGGAGGCGCACGGCCGGGCGCTCTGGCCCGGGATCAGCGGGTTCGGCCGGGAACCGGGCGCCGACCTGGTCGGGCCGGCGCTCGCCGGCACCACCAAGGACCTGCCCGGGATCAACGTCGTCCGGCACGCCGGCCGGCTGCTCGCGCTGGCCGAGAGCAACAACCCGTTCCTGATGTCGCCCGAGCTGGCCACGGTGGGCCGCGAGACCTTCGGCGGCACCCTCCCGGCCGGCATCACCGCCCACCCCAAGATCGACCCGGCCTCGGGCGAGATGGTGGTGTTCTGCTACGGCGTGGAGCCGCCGTTCCTGACCTGGGCGGTGATCGGACCGGACGGGGTGACCACCCGGCCCGTCTCGCCCGTACCGGGTGTCGAGCGGCCGGTGATGATCCACGACATGGCGTTGACGGCGAGGTACGTCGTGCTCGTCGTCGCCCCGTTCTACTTCGACATCGGCGCGGCGATGCGCGGCGGCTCCCCGCTGTCCTGGGAGCCCGAGCACGGCACCCGGATCGCGCTCATCCCGCGCGACGGCGGCCCGGTGCGCTGGTGCGACCAGGAGGCGTTCTGGCTGTGGCACACCGCCAACGCCTACGACCGGGAGGGCACGGTGGTGCTCGACTTCGTGCGCTGGTCCCGGCCCGGCGGCCTGGTGCCCGGGCCGAACGTCGGGTCGCTCAGCCGCCTGGAGCTCGACCCGGACACCGGTCGGGCCACCCAGCGGGTGCTCGTCGAGCGGCCGATGGAGCTGCCCAGGATCGACGACAGGGCGATCGCCGGCGAGCACGGCGTGGTCGGGGTGTCCCTGCGGCTCAGCGGGACCACGAGGTACGGCGAGGGCGACGGGCTCGGCTGGTACCGCCCCGCGACCGACCGGTTCGAGGTGTGGGGTCCGTCCGGGCTGTCGATGGGTGAGCAGGTCTTCGTGCCCCGCCCCGGCGACCCCGACCCCGACCACGGCTGGTGGGTGGCCTACGCGACCGACCGCGCCGAGGGGACCAGCTCGCTGCTCGTGCTGCCCGCCGCCGACCCCTCCCACGGCCCGGTCGCCCGGGTGCGCCTGCCGAGGCGGGTGCCCCTCGGGTTGCACGGTTCCTGGCTGCCGACCCGGGAGTAGCCTCGCCCGCTCGTTCGCGGATTGGCCCATTCGGCCCTCGCCGGACCCCGATCGGATGTCCACCATCGTGGGGGCGGTGCGGGCGGCGGTGGGGTGGGCGGGTTGGGATCTGGGCTGCGGGAGTCCGACCGGTACCGGTCCGGGGCCGGTGCGGCGGCGGTGCCCCGGCGGCGGCGGGACCAGCCCGGCCCGGCTCCGGCCGGCGAGCGCCGGGCCGTCGACCTGCGGTTCCGCGACCTGGGCACCCTGGTGGTCGAGCGGGACGGCGCGCCGCTGCCGCTGGGCGGTCCACGGCTGACCGCCGCGCTGGCGCTGCTGTTGATCCACGCCGGTCACCGGGTCGGTGTCGACGCGCTGACCGGGGCCATGTGGGGGCAGGACGCGTCGTCGCGCGCCCCGTCGACCCTGGAGTCGCACGTCTGGCGGCTGCGGAAGGTGCTGGAGCCGGCGCGCGGGCGCGGCGAGCCGTCCGCGGTGCTGCCGCACGACGTGGACGGGTACCGGCTGCTCGCCACCACCGACCAGGTCGACTCGCTGCGGTTCGCCCGGCTCGCCGGCGAGGCGGTGCACCTGCTGGCCGACAACCGGGCCGAGCGGGCGCTGCGGTACACCGACGAGGCGCTGTCGCTGTGGCGTGGCCGGCCGTACACCCCGGTGGCCGACCAGGCGTGGGCCGAGGCGGCGGTGGCCCGGCTGGAGGAGCTGCACGCCCAGGTCCGGGAGCGGCACGTCGACGCGCTGCTGGCCGTCGGCGGCACCGAGCGGGCGCTGGTGGAGCTGGAGTCCACGTTACGCGAGCAGCCGCTGCGCGAGCGGTCGTGGGCGCAGCGGATGCTCGCCTGCCACCGCCTCGGCCGCACCGACCAGGCGCTGCGCACCTACCAGGACGCCCGGCGGCTGTTCCTGGACGAGGTCGGGGTCGAGCCGGGCGCGGAGCTGCGCGAGCTGCAGGCCCGGATCCTCGCCGACGACTCCGCGCTCGCCGGACCCCGCGCGGCCGTGCCGGGCGCCCGGGTGCGGCCGCCGGCGGGGGCCACACCGCGGGTTGCGGAGACACCGGGGGCTCGGGAGGCGCCGAGGGCTGACGAGGCGCCGAGGGCTGAGGACACGCCGGAGGCACCGGCCGCGTGGCCACCCGTGCCGCCGGCGGAGGTGCACCTGCCCGGCCGCGCCACGCGGCTGATCGGGCGCGCGGACGAACTCGCCGCACTGACCGCCGCGCTCGGCGGGCACCGGCTGGTCACCGTGGTCGGCGCGGCGGGCTGCGGCAAGACCCGGCTGGCCGTCGAGGTGGCGCGGGCCGCCGCGGCGGACTACCCGGACGGCGTCTGGTTCGTCGACCTGACCGCCGCGTGCGACGGCGACCGGCTGCTCGACACGGTCATCGCGACGTTCGGCCCCTCGGCGGGCTCGGCGGGGGCGGCGGGCTCGGCGGCCTCGGCCGGAGCGGCGCTGAGCGCGGTCACCCGCGACCGGCGGATGCTCCTGCTGCTGGACAACTGCGAGCACGTGCTCGACGCCGTCGCCGGCCTGGTGGACCACCTGCTCGTCGCGGGCTCCGGGCTCGACGTGCTGGCCACCAGCCGCGAGCCGCTGGAGGTCGCGGGCGAGCTGGTACGGCCGTTGCCCCCGCTGGCGCTGCCCGCCGCGGACACCCGGGACGTCCGCCACTCCCCCGCCGTCGAGCTGCTGCTGGAGCGGCTGGCCTCGGCGGAACCGGCGGCCGCGGTGGACGCCGTCCGGCTGAGCCTGGCGGTGCGGATCGCCCGGGCCGTGGATGGGGTGCCGCTGGCGCTTGAGCTGGCCGCCGCCCGGGCCCGGGCGTTCAGCCTGGACGAGATCGCCGACCAGGTCACGGCCGATCCGAGCTCGCTGTCCAGCATCGGGCGCGGCCGGCCCGACCACCACCGCACGGTGCGGTTCGCGATCGAGCAGAGCTACCGCGCGCTGGCCGCCGGGGAGGCCGCGCTGCACCGGCAGGTATCGGTGATCCCCGGGCCGTTCACCGTGTCGGCCGCCGCCGCGCTCGGCGACGTGCCGACCGAGGAGACCGGCGACCGCCTCGCGCGGCTGGTGCACCGCTCGCTGCTGGTGCCGCTCGGCCCGACCGGACCGGGCCGGCCGTCCCGGTTCGCGCAGCTGGCCACGGTGCGGGGGCACGCCGCACACACCGCCTCGGCGTCCGCCGACGGGCTGCTGGTCCGCCGCGACCGCTGGGTCGCCCGGCTGGTGGCCGGCCGGCCTAGGCTCGGGCGGCCGGAGGAGGCGGGCTGGTTCGCCGCGCTCGACGACGACCTGGCGGGCCTGCGAGCGACGCTGCACCGGACGCTGGTCGACCGGCCCTGCCCGGCGGGGGTGGCCGTGGCCTCCCGGCTGGGCATGTACTGGTACTTCCGGGGCATGGCCGTCGAGGGCCGGCAGTGGATGGAGCAGGCGGTGGCCCTCGGCGACCGCTCCGACCCGCTGGACCGCGCGCTCGCCGAGCTCGCACTGGCCCGCTACCTGTACTCGAGCATGCGGGCGGACCTCGCGCGGCCGCACCTCGCCGCCGGGCTGGCCGCGGCGCGCGGCACCGACACCGAACACTCCACCGAGCTGGCCGAGGGGCTGGCCGTGCTGGTGCACGCCCTGTGGCTGGCCGGCGAGGTCGATGCCACCCGCACGGCCGACGCGGTCATCGCCGACACCGCCGCGCGCACGGGCGACCCGGTCCTGCACCTGTTCGTCGAGATGAGCGAGCTGACCGCCGGGGTGGCGGCGACGCGACCGGGCAGCCGCGGACCCGGCACGGTGGCCGCCACGGCCGCCGGGATCTACCGCCGCGCGCTGGAGCTGGACAACATCTACGCGGCCCTCGTCGCGTCCGGGTCCGCGGCGCTGGCCGCGGTCGGTACCGGCGAGGTGGCCGAGGGGATGCGCTGGACGGACCGGATGGTCGCCCACCACCTCGCGCTGGGCATCGGCCAGAGCCCGTTCGTGTTCGAGGTGCGGGCCACCCTGCTCACCATGTCCGGCGACCCCCGGCAGGCCGTCCGGCTGTTCGCGGCGGCCAGGACCCACCACCGGCGCGCCGGGATGCGCTGGCCCCGCCGCGAGTCCACCGCCGACCGGCTGCGGCTGGCCGGCGGGATGCTGGACAGGGTGGAGGCGGAGCAGGCCTGGCTGGAGGGCACCCGGCTCACCCTGACGGACCTGGTCGCGGGGCCGGACGTGCCCGGGCGCGGCCTCGGCGAGGAGCTGGCCGGCCGCGACCCGGCAGCGGGTGTGCCGGTGGCCTGACGCCGTCACGGTCGCGGGCGGCCACGTCACCGCCGCATGGTGCACGGTGAACCCGAGCACCACGAGGCTGGCCACCGCGACCACGAGGGAGCCGAGCAGCGAGCTCTGGCTGTCCCACAGCGCGTGCAGCACGACAGCGGTGACGAACGCGAGGACGAACCGCCACACCGCGTGCCCCCGCCGGCCGGACTGCGCGGCGGCGAACAGCGCGGCGGCGGCGATGCCGGTCCACGCCATGTGCCCGGCCGGGCTCATGAACCCGCGCAGCGGCAGCACGTCGACCGTGTCGGTGATGCTGCCCGGCTGCTCAGCAGCGTGCCGAACGCGTAGCCCATCGTCTCCAACGCGGCGAACCCGGCTCCGGCGGCGACCCCGAGCAGCAGGCCGTCGGCACGGCGCCGGTAGCGGGGCAGCACCAGCAGCACCCCGACCGGGATCAGCAGCTTGCTGTTCTCCTCGATGAGCCCGACACCGATCATCGGCAGGCCACCCAGGTCACGCTGGACGTCGTATTCCAGGGTCCCGGCCACGATCGTGCCGATGACCCCGCCGAAGAAGGCGGCCGAGGCGACGACCGGAGCGTCACCCGGTACGGCAGCCCTCGGCCGTAGACGAAGGTGAGGAAGGCCATCGGCACCACCGGGGCACCGAGCAGGATCGCCGACGGCACGAACTTCGGGTTCCGGGTGGCGACGAGGGTGCGCTCGTCGGCGACGAACAGCGCGGTGCCCAGCAGCAGGACGACGAGCCAGGCGTGCCGGGCGGCGAACGAGCCCTCGCTCCGCCGGCGGACCTGGCCGCTCTCGACGGTGGTCGACATCGACATGGGACCTCTCCGAGCTGCCGGGGTCGGCGGGCCGCGACCGGTGCGCCCGCCGCGCGAGAACCTCCCCCCGAGGGCTTCAACTCCGCTCCGACACCGCGCCAACCCGGCCCGGCCACTCAGCGAGCAGCGCGGCGGCCAGCGCGGTCGCGGCGGTCCAGGCGACGGTCCGTACCAGGTTGGCCCGTGGCAGGGCGGGCAGCTCGGTGCGGGTGCCACCTCGGTCCGCCGCCAGCCGCTGGTGTGCCGGCACCGCCACCGCGACGGTGGCCACCACGGTGACCAGGCCGAGCACCCCGAGGACGACGGCGACGACGACGGCGGGGACGACGGCGGGGACGACGGCGGGGACCCGGCGGCCGCCGGCCGCCGTGAGCAGCAGCGCCGCCGTGGACAGGCCCTGCACCGCCCACGGCGGCGCGACGACCCAGGTGATCGCGCGGGTGCGCCGGGCGTGGTAGCCGGCCCGGTCGTCCGCGCCGACCAGCGCGAACGCCGGGTACACGACGAGCTGGACGACCCACCCCACGCCGGCGAGCACGGCCACGCTCAAAGGTGGACGACCAGCCAGGCCCGCTCGCTCACCCGGCGGCCGGGGCGGTCGGCCGGGCGGCGCCGGCGGGCGGGGGGCACGCCTGGACGGTAGCCGCCCGGCCGGTGGTGACCCCGGTCCGCCGCGCCGTCAGACCGCGCCGTCAGACCGCGCCGTCAGGCCGCGCCGTCAGAGCGTCCCGACGGCGGCCAGGATGTCGGCGACCTCGGTGCGAGTGCTGTAGTCGGGGTGCACGTCGATCCAGCGCAGCGTGCCGTCGCCGGCGACCACGGTGACCGTCGGCATCGGCAGCTCCGCGGTGCCGTCGGCGTTGACCTCGGTCAGGTCCAGGCCCAGGGTGCGCTGCGCGGCCAGCGCGTCCGCCCCGGGCCGGGTGAGGATGCCCAGCGCGCGGGACAGCTGGTTGCCGGGGTCGGAGAGCACGCTGAAGGTCAGCTCGTTCGCCTCCCGGGCGGACAGCGAGCCGTCCGGGCGCTGGGGGCTCACCGCGATCAGCCCGATGCCGCGCTCGGCGAGCGCCGGGAGCAGGTCGGCCTGGTAGGCGCGCAGCGCGACGTTGCAGTAGGGGCACCAGGCACCCCGGTAGAACACGATCACTGCCGGCCGGCCGGCCCGGGCGTCGGCGAGGGTGGTCGGCCGGCCGTCGACGTCGAGCAGCCCGGCGTCGGGTACGGGGGTGCCCACGGCGGCGATGCCGGCCGGGAGCCCGGCGGCGGCCAGCCCGGCCTGCTCGGCGCCGAACGCCGCCAGCGCCTCGGGCGGCAGCTGCCCGGCGGTGCTCCGCAACATGCTCCCGACCCGCGTGGCGATGGTCTCGGTGGTGGTCATGTCGGTTCCTCCCGGTTGCGAATGGATCGCCTGATCCAGAGATCCGGGACGCTAGCCAGGAACTTTTGAATTGTCCAATCCAGAAACCGTCGCCGAAACTGGATCGCGCGGTCCACTACGCGTACCGTCCCCGGCATGACCAGGACCTCCGGCGGCCGGATCACGGCGAAGGGCACCCGGACCAGGCTGCGTATCGTGGCGGCGGCCGCCGCCCTGATGGCCGAGCACGGCGTGGCGGGCACGACGCTGGAGCACGTCCGCGAGGCGGGCGGGGTCAGCAGCTCGCAGATCTACCACTACTTCGCCGACAAGCAGGCCCTGATCCGCGCGGTGATCGAGCACCAGAACGACACCGTGGTCGGCGGCCAGCAGCCGCTGCTCGCCCAGCTGGACACGCTGGCCGGCCTGCGCGCGTGGCGCGACGCCATCGTCGAGCTCCAGCGCCGCCGCCAGTGCCGGGGCGGCTGCCCGATCGGGTCGCTGGGCAGCGAGCTCGCCGAGCTCGACCCGCAGGCCCGCGCCGACATCGCCGATGGGTTCCACCGCTGGGAGGCGGGCATCCGCGACGGGTACCGGGCCATGCACCGCCGGGGCGAGCTCGCCACGCACGCCAACCCGGACCGGCTGGCCACCGCGACGCTCGCGGCCCTGCAGGGCGGCCTGCTGCTCACCCAGATCCGGCGGGACACCGAGCCCCTCGAGGCGGCGCTGGACATCGTCCTCGACCACGTGGGTTCGCTGACCGTCCCGCCCGGGCCGACGGACCGGTGAGTGGGCAAGCACAGTACTAAGCGTGCCCGCCGTCCGAGTACATCGACCACCCGGATGCACCAGTGCCGGCCCGAGTTCCACGGTGAGTAACAGGAATGTCATCCATCGATAACCCGATCGGGTGGCACGGTTCGCACTCTGGTCCCTCGGCACGAGTGGCGAGGCGCGCGGCGCGCTTCATCGGTGAGAGGTCGAATGGACATGAGCGGAAACGCTGCCCGGCTGCAGGCGATCAAGGACGTCGAGGCGTACGTCCCTCCCGCGGTCAGCTTCATCTCCGGCGAGGCGCCCGGCGAGGTGTTCGGCGCGAACGTCTTTACCCGGTCGGTCATGCAGAAGCGGCTGCCGAAGTCGGTCTTCAAGTCGGTGGTCGCCACCATCGACCACGGCGCGCCGCTGGACCCGGTGGTCGCCGACGCCGTGGCCGCCGCGATGAAGGACTGGGCGCTGGAGAAGGGCGCCACGCACTACGCGCACGTCTTCTACCCGCTGACCAACCTGACCGCGGAGAAGCACGACAGCTTCCTGGAGCCCGCGCCGGAGGGCTCCGCGCTGGCCGAGTTCGCCGGCAAGACGCTCATCCAGGGTGAGCCGGACGCCTCCAGCTTCCCGAACGGCGGCCTGCGCAACACCTTCGAGGCGCGCGGCTACACCGGCTGGGACGTGACGAGCCCGGCCTACGTGCTGGAGAACCCGAACGGCAACACGCTCTGCATCCCGACCGTGTTCGTGTCGATGACCGGCGAGGCGCTCGACCACAAGACCCCGCTGCTGCGCTCCCAGCAGGCGATGGGCGTGCAGGCGAAGCGCGTGCTGGGCCTGTTCGGCCACCGGGACCCGGCCAACATCGTGTCGTTCTGCGGCCCCGAGCAGGAGTACTTCCTGGTCGACCGACACTTCTTCCTGGCCCGCCCCGACCTGCTGAACTCCGGCCGCACCCTGTTCGGCACCAAGCCGCCGAAGGGCCAGGAGTTCGACGACCACTACTTCGGGGCCATCCCGGAGCGGGTGCTCGGCTTCATGATGGACGCCGAGCGGGAGCTGTTCAAGCTCGGCATCCCGGCCAAGACCAGGCACAACGAGGTCGCTCCCGGCCAGTTCGAGATCGCGCCGATGTTCGAGCGCGGGAATGTCGCCGCCGACCACCAGCAGCTCATGATGACCACGCTGAAGGCCATCGCCAAGAAGCACGGCATGGAGGCGCTGTTCCACGAGAAGCCGTTCGAGGGGGTCAACGGCTCGGGCAAGCACGTCAACTTCTCGCTGGGCAACGCGGAGCTGGGCAGCCTGCTCGTGCCGGGCGACACCCCGCACGACAACGCGCAGTTCCTGGTGTTCTGCGCGGCGGTGATCCGGGCGGTGCACCGGTACGCCGGCCTGCTCCGGGCGTCGGTGGCCTCGGCCACCAACGACCACCGGCTCGGCGCCAACGAGGCGCCACCGGCGATCATCTCCATCTTCCTCGGCGACCAGCTCGCCGACGTGTTCTCCCAGATCGCCAGCGGCCCGGCGACGTCGTCGAAGGGCAAGGGCAGCATGGTGATCGGCGTCGACACGCTGCCGGTGCTGCCCACCGACCCCGGCGACCGGAACCGGACCAGCCCGTTCGCGTTCACCGGCAACCGGTTCGAGTTCCGCGCCCCCGGTTCGATGCAGACGGTCGCAGCGCCCCTCGTCGTCATCAACACGATCATGGCCGAGTCCCTGGACCACTGCGCCACCGTGCTGGAGGAGGCCGCGGCGGCGGGCACCGAGTTCGACGCCGCGGTCCAGGACCTGCTCAAGGACATCATCAGCAGCCACGGGGCGGTCGTCTTCAACGGCGACGGCTACTCGGAGAAGTGGCAGATCGAGGCGGCCGAGCGGGGGCTGCCCAACCTGCGCACCACGCTGGACGCGCTGCCCGAGCTGGTGACCCCGGCCGCGCTGGAGCTGTTCGAGAAGTACCGGGTGTTCAACCACCGCGAGATGCACAGCCGGTACGAGGTCGCCCTCGAGCAGTACGCGATGACCATCGGCGTGGAGGCCCGGCTGACCCTGGAGGTCGGGTCGACGCAGATCCTGCCGGCCGCCGTCCGGTACCAGACCGAGGTGGCGGGCAACCTCGGTGCGCTGCGGGCGGTCGGCGTCGAGGTGGACACCGCGCCGCTCGGTGAGGTGAGCACGCCGATCACCGACCTGCGCGCGGCGCTCGCCACGCTCAAGAAGGCGCTCGCCGAGGACCCCGGCGACACCACGCTGGCCGAGGCCGAGCACGCCAGGGAGGCGCTGCTGCCGGCCATGGCGGCGGTGCGCTCGGCCGCCGATCGGCTGGAGGCGATCGTGGCCGACGACCTGTGGTCGCTGCCGACCTACCAGGAGATGCTCTTCATCCTCTAGGGCTGCAGTAGTAACAGCAGCTCAGAGGTCTTCTTGCTGGTCTCCCGACACCAGATCCATCGTTTACTCACCGCTTACTCGGGGTGGATCTGGTGTCGAGGAGACCAACATGGCTCGTCCAGCGCTCGCGCTGAACTCCCACGGCGCAATCACGGTCCGCGCCGTCCCTATGACCGACCCCAAGAAGCCCAAGAAGTACGCCGCCCGGTGCCGTTACCGCGACGGCGACGGCACCACTCGCCTCGTGGAACGCCACGGCCATTCCAGAACTGCCGCGCTCAAGAACCTCCAGGACGCCCTCGAGCACCGTCACGCGCCGAAGGTTCAGGGGTTGGGCCCGCAGGCACGCTTCCGCGAAGCCGCTGCGATCTGGCTCGACGGCAAGGAACGCAAGCGCTCCGCCACCAGAGCCAAGGCCTATCGCACCCGGCTCGCACTGATCCTGCCGGAGCTCGGGGAGCTCCGGCTGCGAGAGATCAGCGTCGCGCGGCTCGAGACCTTCTTCGACGATCTCGAAGACCGGGGCCTGTCCGCCAACTACCGACGCAGCCTTCGCGCCGCAGTGAGCGGCACATTTCAGGTTGCTGTCAAGCACCGTGCCATCGGCTTCAATCCCGTGAGCGCCCTCGACGACATCGAGGGCGGCCGCAAACAGCCCCGTGGACTGACGGCGGAGGAGCGACGACGGCTGCTCGATTTCTTGGACAACGATGTAGCTGCGCGCCGTCGAGATCTCCCCGACCTGGCCCGATTCATGCTCGGTACCGGGGTCCGCATCGGCGAAGCGCTGGCGGTCCGGTGGTGCGACCTTCAGCTGGATGGCATCCCGGTTCTGGTCGAGGGCAACAAGGTCATGGTCCCGGTCGTCGCTGTGACTCACACCATCACACGGCCTCCCGGGAAGACCCTGCAACGAACGACGGTGAAGACCGAGGCCGGTAAGCGGCTGCTACCTCTGCCAGCCTTCGTTGTAGCAATGCTCCGGGCTCGGCGCACCGAGATCTTCGCGGACGAGGATCCGGTGTTCCCTGCCGCCGGTCGGTCGGGCCTGACCTGGCGTGAGCCGTCGGAAGTCGGTCGATGGATCAAGGAGGCGCGGGAGGACGACGCCGTCCAGCTCGAGTGGATGACGTCGCACTCGTGGCGCAAGACCTACCTGACCGTCCTCGACGACGAACGGGAAATGACCGATCGAGCCAAGGCGGACCTCGCCGGCCAGTCGCGGTTCCTCAAGGACATTTACGTGAACCGGGGGGCGCTGCATCCCGAGGCGGCGGCGTTCATAGATGCAGCGTTGCCCGATCTCTGACGCTCTGCCTCGGGCGGCCTTGCGGGTGTAAAGCGACCCGTCCGAGCGTCCTGAGCCTTCTACCAGGCACTGTTCGCGCCACGACCGGCGCCCGCCCGTCGATAGGGGGCTCAACCCGTGGTGATCGGCAAGGTTTAAGGACGGTTTAAGGAGGCACCGGTGATCGCACTTGGCATCATCCTGCTGATCTTGGGATTCGTCCTGAAGATCTCCATCCTGTGGACCTTCGGGATCATCCTGCTCGTGGTCGGGGTCATCCTGCTGATTCTCGGTCGGGCCGGGCGCGCCATCGGCGGACGTGCACACTGGTTCTGACCGGCACCCAGGCGCCGGCGGCGCCACTGATGTGGATGTCGCACCGGTCGTCCCCGACGGGGACGATGCCGAGGTCCTTGACGGTGGCCTCGGCGCAGTTACGCGGGCAGCCGGAGACGCCGAGCTTAATCTTGGCCGGTGGCTCACCGGGGCGAACCAGGGCCGGATCCTCTCAACCTCCGGGGATGGGCTGGCAATGGGCCGACTTATCGCCGGCCCGCAGCATCGCTCCGCGATCGGCACGCTCGTTGAACGGACCACCGGGTACGTCATGTTGCTACACCTGCCCGACGGTCGCGGCGCATGCGAAGTACAGAGAGCTACTGTCGAGATCATGAGCTCGTTGCCGCGGACATTGCGTCGCAGTCTGACCTGGGTCCAAGGCAGAGAGCTCACCAATCACGGCCAGATTGCTGCGGCGACCGGGATGGACATCTACTTCTGCGATCCTCATTCGCCGTGGCAACGCGGCACTATCTTGGAAGACGCCGGCTGAGGCACTCGATGAGCTAGTATCCTTCCGACCAGCTAATCCACCCTGTGTTGCGTTGACCGCTTGAATCCACCCTGCCTGGGTGGTCGGGAAATGTCAGTGTGCGCGTACCGCCCGCCGGTATCGAGCGTTCAACGATACTGGATCCTCCTTGAGGGTCGGGACAGGAAAAGATCGCCGTACAGCGGCCACGCTGCCAGTCACCACTGCCGATCGAACCGCTCTGGTGGGCGCAATAACGCCGGGGCGGGCCACCCTGTCGGGCCCGCGTGGCTGCCTGTCGCGCTCCGTGGACCCGACGGGGCAGGTCGACGGCACCGGGCATGTTCCGCTGGGCCCAGGCCACTCGATGCGGTGCGTGGCACCGTGGGGTGACAGCTCCGCCGCGCCCCGACGGTTCACGGGTACCGGAGTCAGCGGCACCAGTGCGTCACGCGCGGAGGCTGGGCCGGACGGGGCGGGATCGACCAGCCCGTGCTGAGGAGGCCTCGTGCGCACGCCAACACCCCCTGGGCGACCCGAGGTCACGGCCTCGGTACACATACCCTCGGTACGCGTAGCGGGGCCGATCCCTCACCCGGACCGGGACCGCCGACCGGCTGCGGCCGCATGACCATCGGCCATGACGAGCGGCACGCCCTGCTGGAGGCACTGGACCTGCTCCGCGAGCGGCGCCGGGAGATCGAGGAGACGCTCGGGGTCGACGACCGGCCCGATGACGTGGGCGACCAGTCCGAGGCGACGCAGCGCCGTGACGACCTGGACTGGATCAACCTCCGGATCCGGGACCTCACCCATTGCCTCTACGCCGCGGCGGTCCGAGACAACGTGCCGCCCGAACGGGTCGGGGTAGGGGCCGTGGTCACGATCCGGTACCCCGACGGCGATGTCGAAACCGTCCAGGTGACTGCCTTTCCCGACGAGGACATCCCGGTGGTCACGTCGAACAGCCCGCTGGGCCGCGCACTTCTCGGGTCAGCAGCGGGCGAGGAGATCCGCTGGGAGGCACCCGAGGGCAACCTGCGGGCTCGGGTGGAGGCCATCCGAACGGCCACCGCCAGGCCCGTCCCCTGACCCTCGGCGGCCCTACCGCGCAGGAGGAAACATGAAGATCTTGATTGTGCTGACCTCGAACGACCGGCTCGGCGACACCAGTGAGAAGACCGCGTTCTGGTTGGAGGAGCTCGCGGCCCCTGTTACAAGTTCCGTGAGGCCGGAGCCGACATCACCCTCTCCTCCCCCGCAGGCGGCGAGCCCCCACTGGACCCGCGCAGCGACCGCCCCGAGGGACAAACCCAGGCGACGAGGAGGTTCCGGCAGGATCCCGAGGCACTGAGCCGGTTGACACACACCGACAAGCTCGCCCACGTCTCGGCCGATGACTTCGACGCGGTGTTCTATCCCGGCGGTCACGGGCCGATGTGGGACCTGCCCGACAACCCGGACTCAATCGCGCTGATCGAAGCCCTGGTCCGCGACGGCAAGTCGGTCGCTGCGGTGTGTCACGGGCCGGCGGCCCTGGTAAACGCCCGCACGCCGGTCGGCTCCCACCTGGTTTCCGGGAAGAACGTCACCGGGTTCTCGAACACCGAGGAGAACCGCGTCGGTGTCACCGACGTCGTGCCGTTCCTGCTGGAGGACCGGCTGCGCGAACGCGGCGCCACGTAAGCAAGGCCGAGGACTTTGCCGCCTACGTCGTGGTCGACGACTGCTGATCACCGGGCAGAACCCGGCGTCGTCCGCACCGACCGCGATCGCGCTGCTCAGCGTCCTCGCCGGGAACCACGCCGGCTAGACGGTATGGGGATGAAGGCTGGGGCCTCGCTCACATGTGAACGTGGGTTGCCGTCAGGAGTGGGTCCTGGTTGGTAGAGCCACAGATGTGGGAGGCCCCAGTGGTCGGGAATCGTACGAGTGTCGGGCTGGATG
>DASXJJ010000183.1:0-53002 GCA_036497465.1 Pseudonocardia sp.
GTGGCAGGTCGAGGGTCTGGTCGACTGGCAGATGCCCGATGAGGAGCAGTTCTCCGACTATCCGAGGCTGACGGTGGACTCGAGGAAGAAGATCCTCGGCCTGAACGCGGCGCGGCTCTACGACATCGACGTGCCCGCCGAGTGCCAGCTCGGCGCGGGCGCCTCGACCGGGGACGCCGAGGCTCCCGGCGAGGAGCTCGTCACCGGCTCGGCCGGTACGCAGGCCTGATCCGGACGCGGGGAGGACGCACACACCATGGCGAAGGAACTTCGTTTCGACGAGGAGGCCCGCGCGCTGCTGCGCGCGGGGGTGGACAAGCTGGCCGACGCGGTGAAGTCGACGCTCGGCCCCAAGGGTCGCAACGTCATCCTGGAGAAGATCACCGGTAGCCCGGTGGTGACCAACGACGGGGTCACCATCGCGCGGGAGATCCACCTGAAGAACCAGTTCGAGAACATGGGCGCCCAGCTGGTCAAGGAAGCCGCGATCAAGACCAACGACGTGGTCGGCGACGGCACCACCACGGCCACCGTGATCGCCCAGGCCATCGTCAGGGAGGGCATGAAGGCGATCGGGAGCGGCGGGAACCCGGTGCTGGTCAAGCGGGGCATCGACCTGGCGATCGGCCGCCTGGTCGAGCACCTGCAGTCGGTGGCCCACCCGGTGGCGACCGAGGAGGACTTCGCGCACGTGGCCGGCATCTCGGCCAACGACGACGTGATGGTGGGCCGGGTGATCGCCCGCGCGCTGCACACCGTCGGCGAGACCGGGATCGTCACCGTCGAGGAGGCCGCGCAGCACGGCATGAGCGTGGACTTCGTGGAGGGCTTCGAGTTCGACAACGGGTTCGTCTCGCCCTACCTGGTCACCGACCCCGGCCGGCTCGAGTCGATCCTCGTCGACCCGTACATCCTGATCACCAACGAGAAGATCACCAAGGTCCAGGAGCTGATGCCGCTGCTCGACAAGATCATGCGGGAGCCCCGGCCCCTGCTGATCATCGCCGAGAACGTGGAGGGCACCGCGCTGAGCATGCTGGTGCACAACCACGTGAACGGCACCTTCCAGGCCTGCGCGGTGCGGGCGCCCGGGTTCGGTGACCGCAGGCTGCACAAGCTCGAGGACATCGCCTCGATCACCGGCGGCAAGGTGCTGAGCAAGTACGCCAGCTTCAACCTGCAGACGATGACCCTGGAGCACCTGGGCCGGGCCGAGCAGGTGCGGATCACCGACAACGCCACCGCGATCATCGGCGGGCACGGCTCCGCCGACGACCTGGCCTTCCGGATCACCCAGCTCCGCTCGGAGATGGGTCGCGCGCAGTACGGCGTGGACGAGGACATGCTGGCCGAGCGGATCGGCACGCTGACCGGCAAGATCGCGGTGATCCGGGTCGGCGCCCCGACCAACGCCGAGCTCAAGGAGCTGCAGCACCGGGTGGAGGACGCGCTGTCCGCCTGCCGGGCCGCCATGGCCGAGGGCATCGTGGCCGGCGGCGGCGCCGCGCTGGTGCACGCGGAGCGGGCGCTCGACTCGCTGGAGGTCACCGGCGACTACGCGACCGGCGTCGACATCGTGCGCCGCTCGCTCACCGAACCCGCCTACCTGATCGCCACGAACGCCGGCTACTCCGGCCAGGAGGTGGTGGCCAGGGTGCAGCGGATGGAGGTCGACGAGGGCTTCGACGCGCTGGAGGGCTGCTACGGGAACATGCTGGAGATGGGCATCATCGACCCGTTGCGGGTGGCCCGCTCCGCACTGCAGAACGGCGCCTCGGTGGCCGGGCTGCTCCTCACCACCAACTCGCTGGTCGCCGAGGAGCAGACGCCGTGGGGTGGCAGCGCGGCGCTGATGACCGAGTTCGGGCCGCTGGACGAGGGGCTCAAGCAGCCCTCTCCCGACTCCAGCACGCCGCAGTCGCTCGGGCTCGGACCGGCGGTCGGCTAACCGGCCCGCCCGTGAGCATGGTGCACGGCTCCCCGAGAACCCGGGGAGCCGTGCACCAGTCGGACCAGCGGCTCGCCCAGCGCCACGCGGCGCCCGTCCAGCTCGATCCACAGCGGGCCGCCGAACGGCGCGTGCTCGACGACCGTGACGGTCACGCCCGGCCGGACACCCAGCTCGGCCAGGTAGCGCAGCGCCTCGCTGTCCCGGTCGTAGACCCGCTCCACGGTGAACTCCGAGCCGGGTTCGACGGCGTCCAGCCGCTGGCCCCAGTGCTCGGAGTGCGCCCCCTCGCTGGGCGGGATGGGATCGCCGTGCGGGTCGGCCGACGGGTGCCCGAGCAGGTCGTCCAGCCGGCCCAGCAGCCGGTCGGAGAGCGCGTGCTCCAGCAGGTCGGCCTCGGCGTGCACCTCGTCCCAGGGCACCTCGAGCATCGTCGCCATGAACGTCTCGGCCAGCCGGTGCGCCCGGACGATCCGCCGCGCGTGCCGGGCGCCGTGCTCGGTGAGCCGCACCCCGTGGTCGTCGGTGCGCCGGGCGAGGCCGTGCTCGACCAGCCGCTTGAGCATCGTGGACACCGTGGGCGCGGTGACCCGTAGCTCGTCGGCGATGGCCGAGGTGCTCACCGAGTCGCCCCGCCCGGCCAGCACGAAGATCGTGCGCAGGGTGTCCTCGACCGCCTCGGTGTGGGTGAGCCGACAGCAGTCCGGAGCGCGACGAGCGTCGGTTTTGGTTGCTCGTGCCGGGGTCATTTGATATGTCTAACACCTAGACCAAGACCAGTCGAGTTCCGGTTCTGGACGGCCCCGGGAGGTCCCCCTGATGGACAACGTCAGCGCGGGCGAACGGCCGGTCGGCGGCGGGCCGGAGTCCGAGCGCAGCGCACTGCGCGAGCTGCGTTCGCGGGGCCGGATCCGGGGCGTCGCCGCGCTGTTCGGCCCGGCCTTCGTGGCCGCCGTGGCCTACATCGACCCGGGCAACTTCGCCACCAACTTCTCCGCCGGCGCCCAGTTCGGCTACACCCTGGTCTGGGTCATCGTGCTGGCGAACCTGATGGCCATGCTGGTGCAGTACCTGTCCGCCAAGACCGGCGTGGCCACCGGCAGGGACCTGCCCGAGCTGTGCCGCGAGCACTTCCCCCGGCCGGTCCGGCTGGGGCTGTGGGTGCAGGCCGAGCTCATCGCGATGGCCACCGACCTGGCCGAGTTCGTGGGCGCCGCGGTCGGGCTGAACCTGCTGTTCGGGGTGCCGCTGTTCCCGGCCGGGCTGATCACCGCGGTGGTGGCCTTCGGCATCCTGGCCCTCGAGCAGCGCGGCTACCGGCGGTTCGAGCTGGCCATCGCCGGGCTGCTCTGCCTGGTCTTCCTCGGCTTCGCCTACGACCTGCTCACCGTCGGCGCGTCCGCACCGGAGGCGCTCAGCGGCCTGATCCCGAGCTTCGCCGGCGGAGACAGCGTGCTGCTGGCCACCGGCATCATCGGCGCCACGGTCATGCCGCACGTGGTGTACCTGCACTCGGCGCTGACGAAGTCCCGGATCGCGGTGCGCGACGACGACGAGCGGCGCGAGGTGCTGCGCTTCCAGCGGCTGGACGTGTTCATCGGGCTGGGCGCCGCCGGGCTGATCAACCTGGCCATGCTGCTGATCGCCGCCTCGCTGTTCCACAGCACCGGGCGCACCGGGGTGGACTCCATCGAGGCCGCGCACGCCGGGCTGGGCGAGATGGTCGGCGGGACGGCGGCGCTGGCCTTCGCGGTGGCGCTGCTGGCCTCGGGGCTGTCCTCGTCCAGCGTGGGCACCTACGCCGGCCAGGTCGTCATGCAGGGCTTCATCCGGCGGAGCATCCCGCTCTACGCGCGGCGCGGGCTGACCATGCTGCCCGCGCTGGTGGTGCTCGGCCTGGGCCTGCCCACCACGGACAGCCTGGTCGTCTCCCAGGTGGTGCTGTCCTTCGGCATCCCGTTCGCGCTGGTGCCGATGGTGCTGCTGACCCGGCGGGTGGACGTGATGGGGGCGCTGGTCAACCGCCGGATCACCACGGCGGCCGCCACCACGATCGCCGGGCTGGTGATCGCGCTGAACGTCTACCTGCTCTTCGACACGTTCTTCGGGTCCGGCGGGGCCTGACGCCGCACCGCCCGGCCGGGAACGGGGTCCGTCCCGGCCGGGCGGCGAGCCTCAGGAGGTCGACGCCATCGCGGCCTTCGTGCCCGGGATCTCGGTGGCGTCCGAGATGGACTTGCCGGCCGTCTCCGGCATCAGCAGGATCGGCACGATGGCGATCGCCGCGGCGGCCATCACGTAGTACGCCGGGATGGTGTTGTTGCCGGTACCGGCGATCAGCGCCGCGATGATCAGCGGCGCGGTGCCGCCGAACGCGGCGGTGGAGACGCTGTAGCCGATGGAGAAGGCACCGTAGCGGTACCTCGTCGGGAACATCGCCGGGAACGCCGAGCCGATGGTGCCCAGCATCAGCAGCAGCAGCAGCCCGAGCACGCCCAGGCCGACGATCACCGGCAGCGGCGAGATCATCTCGATCAGCTTCACCGCCGGGTAGCTCAGCACCAGGAACCCGATCGCCGCGGTGAGCAGCACCGGTTTCCGGCCCACCCGGTCGGACAGCCGGCCGACCGGCGCGATGAGCAGCATCATCACCAGCATCACGCCGATCAGTGACAGGTTGGACTCCGCGTCGCTGATGCCCAGCACCTTGCTCAGGTAGGTGGGCATGTAGGTCAGCACCGTGTAGTCGGCCACGTTCAGCAGGATGACGATGCCCATCAGGTTCAGGATCTGCTTCCAGTTGATCCGCATCATCGCGCCAAGCGCCACGGTCTGCGTCTCGCCGTGCGAGATCTTCTGGAACACCGGGGTGTCTTCCAGCCTGTTCCGCAGGTAGAAGCCGATCAGGCCGAGCGGGGCGGCGCACAGGAACGGGATCCGCCAGCCCCAGCTGTCCATCGCGTCCTGGGGCAGCGTCAGCTGGAACACGGTGGCCAGCGCGGCGCCGAGCACGAAGCCGCCCAGCGTGCCGAACTCCAGGAAGCTGCCGTAGAAGCCCCGTCGCTTGTCCGGTGCGTACTCGGCGATGAAGGTGGCCGCCCCGCCGTACTCGCCGCCGGTGGAGAAGCCCTGCACCAGCCGCAGCAGCACCAGCAGCAGCGGCGCGGCCAGCCCGATGGTTCCCGCGCTGGGGATCAGCCCGATCAGGGCGGTGGCCCCGGACATGGCCAGGATGGTCAGCGACAGCACCCGCCGGCGGCCGAACTTGTCGCCCAGCGGCCCGAGCACGATGCCGCCCAGCGGCCGCAGGATGAACGGGATGGCGATGCCGGAGAAGGCCAGCAGCGTGCCGGCCGTGGGACTGGTGTCCGGGAAGAAGTTCTTGGTGATGCTGGCGATGAGGTAGCTGTAGATGGCGTAGTCGAACCACTCGACCGCGTTGCCCATCGCGGCGCCGGCCACCGCCTTCCGGACGGCGCTCAGCGGGACTTGATCGTTGGTATCGCTCGTATGGTCGGCAGATGCACCAGCCGAGGTGCTCATCGCGTCACGTCCTTCCCACCCAGGCCCCCCGTGTGTGTCGGCGTACCCTAGTTGCGGTCACTCGAATGTGCAGCCCCTGATGCTCCGGACGAGTGATCCACGCGGGGCGCCGGGCGCAGGTTCCGGCGAGCGCCGATCCAGGTGTAGGCCCAGGCCACGGTGGGTGTGGCGGGCTCGCCGCACCACGCGATGACCCGCACCCGCCGGTAGTCGGGTCCCTCGTACGTGTCGAGCGCGGGCAGTAGCGAACGCGGATCGTGCACCGGGACCAGCACGCCGTCGACCTGGTGCCGGGCGTCCGGCAGCAGCGCCGGATAGCCCAGGCCGGTGTCGTGCACCGTCCCGGCGACGCGCGCGGCGTGCGGTTCGCCCGCCCGGTGCGGCTCCACGAGCGACCAGCCGGTGTACCCCGGACGGAGCAACCCGTAGCTGAACAGGAGCTCCGGCCACTGGTCCGGGTGGGGGGCGCCGGTCACCGGATCGGCGGCCAGCCCGTCCCCCGGCGCGGTGCCCCCGGCCGGGGCGCCCACCAGCGTCCGCGCCCGCTCCTGGGACACCGCGGCGCAGCGCACCGGGGCCGGGCCGTCCGCGCCGCCCGTTCCGTCGCCGCCCGTTCCGTCGCCGCCCGTTCCGCCGGCGCCGCTGGTGCCGCCGGTGCCCCGGCCGACCAGCAGCGGGCGGCGCTGCCCGCCGTGGGCCAGGTAGCACCAGGGCCGGTCCAGCACCACCCCGTCGGCGGTGCGCACCTCGCCGGTGCGCAGCCGGGCCAGCCGGTACCGCTCGCCCCGGCCCTCGCAGCGGTCCAGCACGGCGACCTGCTCGGGCGTGGCCAGCCACACCGCGTGCCGCTCGGTGACCCCGGGAGCGGCGGCGAGCACGGCAGGCCGCTGCCCGTCCCGCGCCCGCAGCCCGGCCGCCCACACCGCCGCGACCCCGGTCACCGTCGCGTCCAGCACCACCGCGGGGCCGCGCAGCCCCAGCTCCCGGCGCAGCCAGGTGATCTTCTCCGGGCACCGGTTCGAGCCGTAGGTCAGCACCGGGACGCGCCCGGCCAGCGGCGGTGCGTGCCGCGCGGCCAGCCAGTCGTCCAGGTCCCGCCCGTCCCCGGCGACCCGCCACCCCGCGAGCGTCCCCGGGTCCGCGCGCAGCGGCCGGCCCACCTCGTCGACGTGCACGAACGAGCAGTCCGGGGTGCGCCCGGGGTAGGGCAGCGCCGGGTAGTCCGCGTCGTGGAACGCCGTCCCGCTGCCGGTCACCGGACTACCGTAGGCAGCGATGTCCGCGCGCGCGATCTCGCCGCCCGGGGCGGGTACGCGTCCCGGGCCGGGCGCCGGGATGCGCGGCACCCCCTACCGGGCGGTGTGCGTGCTCACCGTGCTCGGCTTCGGCGGCTACGCGCTGCTGCTCCCGGTGGTGCCGCTGTGGGTGGCCGGTGGCGGCGCGGGAGCGTTCGGCGCCGGGGTGAGCACCGGGGTGCTGATGCTGGTCACGGTGCTCACCCAGCTCGGGGTGCCGTGGCTGCTGCGCCGGATCGGCTACCGCTGGGTGCTCGGCGTGGGGCTGGTGCTGCTCGGTGCGCCCGCCCCGGCGCTCGTGCTGTCCGCCGAGCTGGCCCCGGTGCTCGCGCTGTCGGCCGTGCGCGGCGTCGGCTTCGGGCTGCTCACGGTGGCCGGCAGCGCGCTGGTCGCGGAGCTGGTCCCGACGGCGGAGCTGGGCCGGGCGTCCGCCGTGTACGGCCTGGCCATCGGCGTCCCGCAGCTCCTGCTGCTGCCCGCCGGCGTCGGGGTGGCGCAGCGGTTCGGGTTCGGTCCGGTGCTGCTGGCCGGCGCGGTGCCGCTGCTGGGGGTGGCGCTGCTGCCGCTGATCCGGGTCGCCCGCCCGGCCCGCGCCGCGCCGCGCCCGGCCGTTGCCACCCCGCCCACCGAGGACGAGCCGGGTGGCATCGGTGTCCCCGGTGGTCGCGTGGACGGGCAGAGCGCCCCGCCCGGCTCGGCCCGCGGCGCCCCGGCGTCGCTGCGGGCGCGGGTCGGGCCGCTGCTGGCCATGCTGGCGTGCTCCACCGCGCAGGGCGGGCTGGTCACGTTCCTGCCGCTGGCCGCGCACCCGGCGGGCTGGCCGGTGCCGGCCGCGCTGTTCGGCACGGCGGCCGGCGCGCTGCTCGGCCGGGTGCTGGCCGGTGAGCTGTCCGACCGGCGCGGCTGGGGCGGCCGGCTGGTGTGGCCCGGGGTGGGTCTCGGGCTGCTCGGCATGCTCGCCGAGGTGGCCGCCGTCTGGGGGTCGGGCTGGCCGGCGCCCGTGCTGGTGCCGGGCGGGGCACTGCTGGTCGGGGTGGGTTTCGGGCTGGTCCAGAACGACTCGCTGGTCGTGCTGCTCGCGGCGGCCGGCCCGGCCCGGTACGGCGGGGCGAGCGCGCTGTGGAACATCGCCTACGACGCCGGCACCGGGGTGGGCGCTGTCGGCCTGGGTGCGGTGGCCCAGGGCTTCGGCTACCGCGCGGCGTTCGGCGCGGCCGCCGCGGCGCTGGCGCTCACCCTGCCGGTGGTGCCCCGGCGTCGGCCGGATCCGCGGCGGGGCCCGCCGCCGGGCGGCCCGCCCCGGTAGCCGCCGGTTCCCGGCGGGAGCGGATGGCGTCGCCGGTGCCCCGCCGCAGCGCCACCGCGTCGACGGCGGCCAGCAGCGCCAGCAGGGCGAGCAGCGCGAAGTCGACGCGGTAGGCGGTGATCGGATCGACGCCGCCGGGCAGCACACCGGACACCGCCCCGCCGAGACGCAGCCCGACCGCCGCCAGCGCGACCCCCAGCCCCATCGCGGTCTGCTGGGCCGCCGCCGAGAGGGTGTTGGCGTGCCGCAGCTCGGTCCCGTGCACGTCGGCGAAGGCGATGGTGGAGTACCCGGTCAGCCCGACCGACCGGGCCACCCCGGACAGGCACGCGACCAGCGCGATCACCACCAGCGGGGTCGCCCCGGTCCACACCGCGCAGGCGGCCAGCGAGCACACCATCAGCAGCGTGGACCCGATGAGCAGCGCCCGGGGGCCGAACCGGTTGATCAGGAACGTGGTGGCCGGCTTGATGCCGATGTTGCCGACGAACACCCACAGCACCACCGCGCCGGACCGCACCGCGCTCCACCCGAAGACCTCCTCGAACAGCAGCGGCAGCAGGAACGGCACGGCGGAGACCACCATCCAGAACAGCGAGCCGCCGAGCACCGAGGAGCGGAACGAGGCGAACCGCAGCGCGGACAGGTCGATCAGCGGGGCCGGCGAGCGGCGCAGGTGCCAGCCGGCCGCGACGAGCAGCAGCAGCGAGCCGGCCAGCGTGCCGGTCACCACCGCCCAGCCGCCGGTGAGCCCGGTCCCGTCGGACACCAGGTGGGCGGCCCAGGTCAGCCCGCCGAGGCCGCAGCCGACGAGCAGCAGGCCGGCCCAGTCCAGCCGGGGCAGATCGTCGGTGCGCTCCTGGGACCGGACCAGCCGCCAGGCCACCGCGAACGCCACCACCCCGAGCGGGATGTTGATCAGGAACATCCACTGCCAGCCGGCGTAGGTGGTGAGCAGGCCGCCGAGCAGCGGCGCGATCACCGGGGCCACCAGACCCGGCCAGATCACGTAGGACATCAGCTTCGGGATGTCCGGTTTCGCCGTGCGGGCCACCACGACCAGCCGCCCGACCGGCACCATCATCGCCCCGCCGATGCCCTGCAGCACGCGCAGCGCGACCAGCTCGCCCAGCCCGGTGCTGGCCGCGCACCCCAGCGAGGCGGCGGTGAACACGGCGATCGCGGTGAGGAAGATCCGCCGGGCGCCGAACCGCGCGGCCAGCCAGCCGCTGAGCGGGATGAACACGGCCAGCGCGAGCAGGTACGCGGTGAGCACCAGGCCGATGGCGGTCGTGCTGGTGTGCAGCGAGGCCGCCAGCGCCGGCGCCGAGGTGGCCACGATGGTGGTGTCCAGGTTCTCCATGAAGAAGCACCCGGCGACCAGCAGCGCGGCGCGGCGGTGGGTTCGATCGATCACCTACCCGAGCCTCGCCCGAGACATTGCCGCACACAAGTTCCGGCTTGTTGAGGCAGGATTGACCCCCGTGCAACTGGCGGACATGAACCTGCCCCCCCGCGCTGGACGCCCTGCTGCGCACCGGCCGCGTGCCCATGGCGGCCGAGGAGCTGAGCGTGTCGCCGTCCGCGATGAGCCGCATGCTCGGCCGGCTGCGGCGGGTCGTCGGCGACCCGCTGCTGGTGCCGTCCGGGCGCGGGCTGACGCTGACCGGGCGCGCGCGGGAGCTGCGCCCGGCGGTCGAGTCCGCGCTGGTCGCCGCCCTGGCCTGCGAGTCGGACGCGCTGGCCCTGGTCCCCGCCGGGTTCGCCCACCGGGCCGCCGAGGTGATGCCGCTGACCGTGCTGGACATCCCGCTCGAGCTGCCGCCGGTCCGGGTGGGCATGGCCTGGCACCTGCGCGCCGACGCCGACCCGGTGCACCGCTGGCTGCGCGCCACGGTGGCCCGGATCGCCCGCGACAACCGCGAGGCCCGCGCGGGAGCCGCTGCCGTCGCGGGGTGATCACCGAGACCGACGTCGCCGTCGAGGACGGCCCCGCGACCGACCGGCCGCGCGCCGCGTCCTGACGCCGATCAGGAGCCGCGCTTGATCCACTCCTCGAGGTGCGGCGACTCGGCGCCGATCCGGGTGGAGTCGCCGTGGCCGGTGCGCACCTCGGTGTCACCGGGCAGGGTGAGCAGCTTGTCCCTGATCGAGTCGATGATCGTGTCGAACGACGAGTAGGACTTCCCCGTCGCGCCGGGGCCGCCGTTGAACAGGGTGTCCCCGGAGAACACGACCTTCAGCTCCGGCGCGTAGAGGCAGGTCGAGCCGGGGGAGTGGCCGGGGGTCTGGATCGCCCGCAGCTCCACCCCACCCGCGCGTAGCACCTGGCCGTCGGTCAGCTCGCCGTCCGGCTTGCGGTCCGGCCAGGTCATCTCCCACAGCACGGCCTCGGCCGGGTTGAGCAGGATCGGGGCGGAGAACCGGTCGGCCAGCGCGGGTGCCTGGTTGACGTGGTCGTCGTGCGCGTGCGTGCACACCACGGCCACCACCCGACGGTCGCCCACCGCGGCGGCGATCGCGTCCGCGTCGTGCGCGGCGTCGATGATCACCACCTCGGAGTCGTCGCCGACGATCCAGACGTTGTTGTCGACGTCCCAGGTGCCCCCGTCCAGGGAGAACGTCCCGGAGGTCTCCAGGTGCTCGATGGGGGCCATCAGAGGACCACCACCGAGCGCAGCACCTCGCCGCGTTCCATCCGGTGGAACGCCTCCTCCACGTCGTCCAGGGAGATCGTCTCGGTGACGAACTTGTCCAGCGGTAGCCGCCCCTGCAGGTGCAGGTCGACCAGCGTGGGGAAGTCGCGGCTGGGCAGGCAGTCGCCGTACCAGGACGACTTGGTCGCCCCGCCCCGGCCGAACACGTCGATCAGCGGCAGGTCGAGGGTCATGTCCGGGGTGGGCACACCGACCAGCACGACGGTGCCGGCCAGGTCGCGGGCGTAGAAGGCCTGCTTGAACGTCTCCGGCCGGCCCACGGCGTCGACCACCACGTTGGCCCCGTTGCCGTCGGTCAGACCCTGGATGGCCTCGACCGCGTCCTGCTCCCTGGCGTTGACCGTGTGCGTGGCACCGAAATCCTTCGCCCACTCCAGCTTCCGGGGGTCGGTGTCCACCGCGATGATCGTCGTGGCGCCGGCGAGCTTCGCCCCGGCGATGGCCGCGTCCCCGACGCCGCCGCAGCCGATGACCGCGATCGAGTCGCCCCGCCCGACGCCGCCGGTGTTGATCGCCGCGCCGATACCGGCCATCACCCCGCAGCCGAGCAGCCCGGCGACCTCCGGCTTGGCCGCCGGGTTGACCTTGGTGCACTGGCCGGCGGCGACCAGCGTCTTCTCCGCGAACGCACCGATGCCCAGCGCCGGGGACAGCGGCTGGCCGGACTCCAGGGTCATCGGCTGCTCGGCGTTGTGCGTGTCGAAGCAGTACCACGGCGTGCCGCGCTTGCAGGCCCGGCAGACGCCGCACACGGCGCGCCAGTTCAGCACCACGAAGTCGCCCGGCGCGACGTCGGTGACCCCGGTGCCCACCGACTCCACCAGGCCGGCGGCCTCGTGGCCGAGCAGGAACGGGTACTCGTCGTTGATACCGCCCTCCCGGTAGTGCAGGTCGGTGTGGCAGACCCCGCAGGCCTGTACCTTGACCACCGCCTCACCCGGGCCGGGGTCCGGCACCGTGATCGTCTCGACCGACACCGGTTTTCCCTTGGTGTGTGAGACGACCCCGCGTACCTGCTGTGCCATCGGATTCCACTCCCCGCCTGTGATGCGTCATTGCGAATTGGTCGGTGCGGCCAGCGTGCCACGTCTGAGCGGCCGCCGGGCAGATCGCCGGGTAGGTTCTCCGGAATGATCGAACGAAAGGACGTCGGACCCGTCGCGGTGCTGAGCATCGCGCACGGTCCGGTCAACGTGATGGACACCGCGATGCTGCGGGAGATCACCGAGACGTTCGCCGCGCTCGCCGACGACCCGGCCGGGGCCGTGGTGCTCGCCGGGGCGGGCCGGGCGTTCTCCGCGGGTGTCGACCTGCGCAGCTTCCTGGACCAGGGCGAGGCGTACGCGACGGAGTTCCTGCCCGCGCTGAGCGAGGCGCTGATGGCGGTGTTCACCTTCGACCGGCCGGTGGTGGCCGCCGTCAACGGGCACGCGATCGCCGGCGGAGCCGTGCTGGCCTTCGGCGCCGACGTGCGGGTGATGGCTCGGGGCACCGGGCGGATCGGCACCCCCGAGCTGGTCGTCGGCGTGCCGTTCCCCCGGGCGCCGCTGGACATGGTCGTCTACACGGTCGGCGAGCAGGTGGCCCGCCGGCTGGTGTTCGGCGCGCAGACGTTGCTGCCCGAGCAGGCGCTGGAGCTGGGCGTGGTGGACGAGCTGGCCGAGCCGGACGCGCTGGTCGACCGCGCCGTCGAGGTGGCGACCGGCCTGGCCACCTCCGTCCCGGCGGACACCTTCGCGCACACCAAGGCGCAGCTGCGCCGGGCGACGGTCGAGCGCATCGCCCGCTACCGGGTGGACGAGGACCCGAGGGCGCTGGACATCTGGAAGACGCGCACCGAGGACGGCTGGATGGCCGGCTACCTGGAGCAGGCCACCCGCAAGAGCTGACCGCGCCCGTCCGGCCCGCACCGGGCCCGATCTTCGGGCAGGCTGTCCGGATGCGTTACGGCAGCTTCGTCCCCTCCGGCCGACCGAGCACCGCCGCCCGGCTCGGCGTGCTGCACGACGACGTCGTCTACGACCTGTCCGCGCTGCATGCCGAGCGCCCGGTGCCCTGGCCGGAGCTGCTCACCGCCGCCAACCTCGACCCGCTGCTGGCCGAGGGCAGCCGCGCCTGGCGGGAGGTGCACGAGTGGCTGGGCGCCACGCTGGCCGACCCGGAGCCGCTGGCCGGGTACGGCCACGCGCCCGCCGCGGTCACCTCGCTGCTGCCGTTCACGGTGGCCGACTACGTCGACTTCTACGCCTGCGAGCAGCACGCGGTGAACGCCGCCCGGATCCTGCGCCCGGACGCCGAGCCGCTGGCCGCGAACTGGCGGCACCTCCCGGTCGGCTACCACGGGCGGTCGGCGACCGTCCGCGCCTCCGGTGCCCCGGTGCGACGGCCGCACGGTCCCCGAGGGCCGGGTGACTTCGGGCCGACCCGCGCGCTGGACTTCGAGTGCGAGCTCGGCTTCGTGGTCGGCGGTCCGGCGACCACCCCGGGCGAGCCGGTGCCGATGGACGCCACCGGAGAGCACCTGTTCGGGGTGGTGCTGCTCAACGACTGGTCGGCCCGCGACGTCCAGGCCTGGGAGTCGAGGCCGCTCGGGCCGCTGCTGGGCAAGGCGTTCGCCACCTCCATCTCGGCGTGGGTGACGCCGTGGGACGAGCTGGCCGCCGCCCGCGTCGACCCGCCGCCGCGCGACCCGGAGCCGCTGCCCTACCTGCACGGCGACGCCGACCGGGGGCTGGAGCTCGCGGTGGAGGTCCGGATCAACGACGAGGTGGTCAGCCGGCCGCCCTCGGAGGCGCTGTACTGGACGGCGCCGCAGCTGCTGGCCCACCTGACCTGCGGCGGGGCCACGGTGCAGCCCGGCGACCTGCTCGGCTCGGGCACCCTCAGCGGTCCCGAGCGGGCGCAGCGCGGCTGCCTGCTCGAGCTGTCCTGGGGCGGGCGGGAGCCGCTGGCGCTGGCCTGCGGCGGTGAGCTGACCTACCTGCGGGACGGCGACGAGGTGCTGATCACGGCGAGCGCGGTGGCGGTCGGCGGCGGCCGGGTGGAGCTCGGCGAGGTGCGCGGAACGGTGCTGCCCGCGCTGGAGCCCTGACCCCGGCCCAGGAGCGCCGGAGGCCCGGAACAGCGCGGAGGCTCAGAACAGCGGAGCGGGGGAGCCCAGCGCGTCGGCGATCAGCGTGGGGATCTCCCGCTTGCCGGAGCCGTCGGTGGCCACCACGACGTACACCGTGCGGCCCTCGGTGCACACCTCCGCGCGGTCCGTGTCGGTGCCGGTGTCCGGGCAGCCCCGGCGCACCTGGAAGTCGAGGGTGAAGCTGGTGCGCCCGATCCGGGAGGTGGCCACGGCGACCACCACCGGGTCCTGCCAGCGCACCCCGGCCCGGTAGTCGATCTCCGAGCGCACCAGCTGCACGTCGTAGCCGGCGTCCAGCATCGTCCGGTACGGCAGCCCCCGGTGCTCCAGGAACGCGGTCATCGCGTCGTCGAAGTAGGTCAGGTACCAGGCGTTGAAGACCACGCCCTGCGCGTCGACCTCCATGTACCGGACGTTGACCCGGTGGAGGAAGGCGTCGGTCACCGGCCCAGGATGCCACCCAGGATCTGGCCGGCGACGCCGCCCTGGCCGCCGGTCGAGCCGGCCTGCTGCCCGCTGCCGGTGCCGGCCAGCGCGCTGGCCGCGACCTCCTCCGAGGGCTGCACGATCACGAAGCCCTGGCCGTCGAAGCTCATCGTGAACGCCTCGCCCGTGGTGCGCCCGAGGAACGTGCCCAGGCCGAGCTGGTCGGCCCGGTGGTACCCGGTCCGCAACCCGGCCGACCACGCGACGGCGGCCTGCGGGTCGGCGTAGGTCGGCTGGTCCACGTTGAGCACCACCGGCGCACCCTTGCACGTGATGGCGATCCGGCCGGCGCCGGAGAACACGCAGTTGAACATCCCGGCGTTGGACATCGCGCCGGCGCCGCGCACCCGCTGCAGGTCCCAGCTCAGGCTCGACTCGAAGGCCAGCACGTTCCCGCCGTTGATGGTCAGGGCGTCGCCGCCCTCGAGGTCGATCAGGAACACGTCGGAGGCGCGGTCGGCCAGGAACAGGTCGCCCCGGCCGGTGACCCGCATCAGCGGGATGCCCTCCCCGGTGACCTGCTGCTTGATGAAGTTGCCCAGCCCACCGGAGCCGAGCGCGGTGAACTCCATCTGGCCCTGGTACGCGACCATCGCGCCCTGCCGGGCGACCACCTGCCCGTCGAGGGCGACCTTGAGCATCTTGCCGTTCTGCAGGGCCAGCCCGGCCCGGCCGGTCTGCGTCTCGGCGTGGCTGGCGTCGAAGAGCGGGCTGCGCATCGTTTCTCCTGCTCAGAAGGGTGCCTGGCGCGCCAACTGTAAGGCAGCGGGGCGCAGGGGGAAGACGGTAATTCGGTGAACGTCGTCGGGCTCGCGGGAACAGGTAGCCGGCAGGTAGCGGGCTACTCGTGACGTAGGTAGCGCACTGAAGCACCCTGAGCGCCTGTGATCGGCGCCGGCGCCGGGGATCGGCCCGGCTCGGCGCCGACTCGCGAGTCACATCAGCGTGGGGAGAACACACCATGACGGACCAGCCGCCGGGGAAACCCGGCCAGCGCCGGTCGTCCAGACGGACCACGATCACCGCCGTCGTCGCGGCCATTGCGCTCGGCGTCGTCGGCGGCGCGATCTGGGCCACGGTGGCACCGGGCAAGGCCTCCGCGACGGAGGTGCGGCTGGAGCCGGTCGCCTACAAGGGCGACAACCCGTTCCTGCAGCCCGTCGGCCAGGACAGCCCGGGCGTGACACCGCCCGCCAAGTCCGGCGGCTCGTTCGGCGGCGACACCCCCGGCCTGTACGGCGACAAGGACGGCTCGCCCAGCTGCGACGCGACGAGCCTGCTCACCCAGCTGAACGCCGACCCCACCCGCAAGGGCGCCTGGGCGCAGGCCCTCGGGCTGCAGCCGCAGGACGTCGACACCTACGTGCCCAGCCTGAGCCCCGTCGTGCTGCGCTCGGACACCGCGGTGACCAGCTACGGCTACCGGGACAGCACCTTCGTGCCGTACCCCGCCGTGCTGCAGGCCGGCACCGCCGTGTTCGTGAACAGCTACGGCGAGCCGAAGGTCAAGTGCTTCAGCGGCAACCCGCTGACCCGCCCGGACAGCTACCCGGACGCCAGCTACGTGGGCCCGGGCTGGGGCTACTTCCAGCCCACCACCGTCACCTACGTCCAGCGCGCGCCCGTCGTGATCGTCAACTACGTGATCATCGATGTGCACCACGGCTGGCGGCACGACTGGCATCCGCCGCGTCCCACCCACGACGACGACAACTGGTGGTGCAAGAAGCACCACGACGACAAGAAGTGCGGGCACGACGACAACATCCCGGTGAAGTGCAAGGGCATCGTCGGCCCCGGTAACGACCCGGACTGCCGCCTGGAGCCGGGCAAGGTCACCCCGAACCCCGAGAAGGAGAAGGCCGCCGCCGAGGCCAAGGCCGCCGCGGACCAGCTCGGCCAGCAGGCCACCGACGCCCAGCAGAAGGCGAAGGACGCGGCGATCAACGCGCGCAACGCCGACGCCGACGCCGTCGCGCTGGAACAGCTGGCCAAGGACAAGGCGGTCCTGGCCGCGGCCGCGAACCCGAAGGACCCCGCACTGGAGGCGGCCGCCCTGAAGGCCAAGCAGGACGCCGACGCCGCACGGACCCGGGCCACCGACGCCCTGGCCGAGCAGCAGTTCAAGGAGAAGGCCGCCGCCGCGATCCAGAAGACGAAGGAGGCGGCGGACAAGGCGGCGAGCGACGCGCAGCGGGACGCGGACGCGGCCGCCGGGCGCCAGCCGCAAGGCGTTCCGCCGAACCCGGCGGTGTGTGGCGGGGTCAACGGCCCGGGCAACGACCCCGCGTGCACCACCCAGAACCAGCTGCGCGAACCCGAGGACCCCGCCAAGACGCAGATCGATCCGGCCCTGGGTCCGGTCATCCCGGGCCAGGCCGGTCAGCCGGCGAACGGGCAGGCAGGGGTGCCGGCGAACGGGCAGGCTGGGGTGCCGGCGAACGGGCAGGCCGGGGTGCCGGCGAACGGCCAGGCCGGGGTGCCGGCCAACGGCCAGACCCCGAAGGCGCCGACCGTGCCGGTACCACCGGTGAAGCCCGCGAACCCGTGCCTCGCGGCACCGCAGAGTCCGGGATGCCCGGGGGCCAAGCCCAAGACCACGACCGGTACGACCCCGGCCACCGGGGGCGGTGACGCGGGCACCGCGGGCGGCACCGGCACGGGTGGCACCGGCACGGGTGGCACCGGCACCGGTGGCACCGGGACCGGCGGGACCACCGGCGGGTCGGGCGGCACCGGCGGGTCGGGCGGCGGCTCGGGCGGTGGCTCGGGCGGTGGCAGCGACAACTGACAGCCGCGCGGGCAACGCCCCGGTTCCTTCGGGACCGGGGCGATGCCGCGCCGTCGGCGGGCGTCAGCCGGACAGAAGCCGCTCGCAGGTGCGGACCAGCACCTCCGCCACCTCCCGCACGGCGCCGGTGGTCGCCGGGTGCACGGCGACCCGCCGCCAGTAGGTGAGCCGCTCGCGGGCCGCGGCGCGCAGGACCTCCGGCGCCGCGTCCCCGGGGAGCCCCAGCCTGCTCGCCGGGGTGGTGCCGTCCCAGCCGAGCAACCGTTCCGCGCCGGGGCGGTCGGCCGTGCGGACGGAGACCAGGTCGGTCCGCAGCCGGTCGATCAGGTCCAGCTCGGTCAGCTCGTGGGCGGCCGCGCGGAGCTGCTCGGCCCGCCGCGCGTCGGCCCCGCTGTCGGCGAGCCCGCGCAGCGTCGCCCGGGTGCGCAGCGCCTCCGCACGCTGCGCGAACCGGGTGTCCAGCGCGGGGCCGACCCCGGCGAGGGGCACCACGGCCGCGCACACCGGGCGCACCTCCGGCCGCGCGCGGTAGCGGTCGGCGACCTCGGCCCGGTCGGCCGGGGACGGGCCGTCCGCGTCGACCACCACCGCGACGCCCAGCGGGCCGCCGTCCAGGAACCGGCGTCGCAGCACGGCGGTGTCCTCCGGCCGCTCGGCCCGGACCAGCGCGATCAGACCGTCCAGGTGGTCGAGGTCGACGTCCTCGCCGTCCAGGTCGACCAGCGTCAGCCCCTCCGGCGCGGCCTCCCGGACCGCCGTCCGGGCCGCCGCCGCGTCGAGGCCCGGTGGGGCGAACACCCCGACGGTGAGGCCGGCGGACCCGTCGTCCGGCCGTGCGTCGCCGTCGCCCACGGGCACGGGCACGGGCGCCGTGACCGGATCGGTCGCGGCCCCAGCCGGCGGCCCCGCAGCGCCGGCCGGTGTGGGGCTCGCCGGCCCCGGAGGTGCCGCCGTCGAGCCGTTCGGCCGGGGGGGTGCCGTCGAGCCGGCCGGTTGCACGGCTGCCGTCGAGATGCCCGCGGCCGGCCCGGTCGAGGGGACCGCACCCGCCGGCCGCGCGGTCGAGCCTGCTCGCCCCCCGGCCACCGTCGACGCGGCCCCCGCCCTCGGCGGAACCGCCGTCGCGGCCGCCGTGGCCGCGGCGACGGCGGCCGGACCGGCGGTCGCCGCGGTCGCGGCCGCCGCCATGGCCGAGGGGCCGGCAGCCACCGTGGCCGCCGGGGGACCGGCCACCGTTGCCGCGACCGAGGGTCCGACCGTCGTCGCTCCGGCCGTCGTCGCTCCGGCCGTCGTCGCCGCGGCTGGCGGCGTGGCCGGGGCCGGGGCCGGCTCGTCCTCGGCGGGCAGCGGTACCCAGCCGCGCACCGCGGTGCCCTCGCCCGGGGCGGAGTCCAGCGCCACCCGGCCGCCGACCGAGGCCAGCCGGCTGGTCAGGTTGCGCAACCCCCGGCCGCCGGACCCGGACTTGTCGCCGGGCACGAAACCCGGCCCCTCGTCGCGCACCTCGAAGCGCAGCTCGCGGCCGTGCGTCCGCAGCGCCACGCGGACCGCGGCCCCGCCGGCGTGCTTGCGCGCGTTGTTCACCGCCTCCAGGCAGCAGAAGTAGACGGCGGCCTCCACCTGGGTCGGGAACCGCCGGTCGGCCACCGCGTCGCCCTCCACGGCGACCGGCGGTTGCGAGCCGGCCAGGTCGGCCCGCAGCGCGGCGAGCAGGCCCCGCTCGGCCAGCGTCCGCGAGCTCACCCCGGCGGCGGTCCGGTCCAGCACCGAGGTCGCGGTGTCCAACCGTTCCAGCAGCTGGTCGAGGAACTCCCTGCCCTGCTCCACCTGGCCGGCCGACACCTGGTGCTCGACGAGCCCCAGCGCCAGCCGCAGGGTGACCAGGTGGTGCTGCGCGCCGTCGTGCAGGTCGCGCTCGATGGCGCGCCGCTCGTCGTCCATCGCGCTGATCGCGCGGCGCCGGGAGGTGGCGATCTCCTCGGCGTGCGCCAGCGCCGCGCGCAGCTGGCGCTCCAGCTCGATACCGGTGCGCTCGGCCTGCAGGACCGCGCCCAGGCTGTCGGCGATGTCGTACAGCAGGTGGTAGCGCTCGTCGTCCGGCCCGGCGACGGCGGCCCTGTCGACCGCCAGCGAGCCGATCTCCTCGGTGCCGTGCCGGATCGGCACCGCCAGGTGGTCGGCGTCCTCGGGCGGCACGGTCCCCTCGGCCGACCAGGAGTACAGCCGGTCCCGCAGCCCGGGCCGCATCACGGTGAGCCGGCAGGACAGGGCACCCAGGCCGCGCGCGATCGCCTCGGCCACCCGGTTCAGCGCGGGGCCGTCGGCGGGACCCGAGCGGGACAGCGCGGTGACCTCGGCCAGCACGCTGTACGGGGTGCGGCGGGAGCCGTAGAGCAGCCGGTTCACCAGCCGCTCGACCCTGGCCTGCAGCGGCAGGAAGGCCACCGCCACCAGCACCGTCGCCACCACCGTCGCGTAGCCGGGGTCGATCCGGACCACGGCCGCGTGGGTGACCAGGAACCCCGCCCCGAGCAGCACCACCATGAACCCGGCGGACAGGCCGCGGCCGAAGGTGCGCTCGATCGTCCACAGCGGGCCGGGCCGGGTGGCCAGCAGGACGGCGGCCGCGATCGCGGCGGCGGCCAGCCGGGAGAACCAGAACAGCAGCGCGGTGGGCTGCCGGGTGGCGCCGTGGGCGTGCGCGGTCGGGTCGTCCAGGGTCAGCCCGGTCTCGCCGAGGTAGCGCAGCGCCACGGTCAGCAGCCCGAGCACGACGGCGATGCCGAACGCGCCGAGCAGCACGCTGAACAGCAGCCGGGACTGGGTGCGCAGGGTGGCGCTCGCGCCGTGCCGCATCCGCCGGGGCAGCGCGGCGAGCCCGGCCAGCGGCACCGCGAAGCCGAAGAACAGGATGCAGCTCACCGTGTGCGGCAGCAGCGCCGTCCCCACCCCGACCACGGTCAGCGAGCCGATCGCCACCGCGGTGATCACGTGCCGGCCCGCCCCGGCGCCCTCGGGAATCAGCCGCCCTACCGGGAACACCAGCAGCGCCGCGATGTAGGCCGCGCAGGACACCCCGTGCAGCAGGATCTGGTGCGCCTCGCCGACGGGCAGCCCGGTGGACGACTCGACGGCGGCCGAGGCGACGTGCGCCTGCAGGTTGAACGCCCCGGCCGAGCCGATCATGGCCAGCGCGAGCAGCCGGTGCAGCACCGCGCCCCGGCGCAGCAGGATCGCGCCGATGACCAGGTTCAGCAGGGACAGCGCGTAGTCCAGCACCGCCTGGCCGAGCGGCTCGCTGCGCGCGGTGGCGGTGAGCAGCCCACGCGCCCAGGGCGCCGTCCCGCCGATCGAGCGCAGCGCGTCCGCCGCGCCCGGTGAGTAGGTGGCCGCCGCGACGAGCAGGCCCGCCGCCAGCCAGCACAGCGAGAAGGTCGTGCACAGCACGAGCAGCATCAGGTAGCCGACCGAGCCGGCCCGGGCGGCGGAGCCGCGCCCGCCGGCCGTCAGCACCCCGGCCGCGGTGGTCACGGCCTGCCCGCCCTGCTCATGGCCGGCCCGGTCGCCACGGCGGGAGCCAGCTGGTCGGGCAGCCAGGCGTGCAGGGTCAGGCCGCCGTCCTCCTCGGTGGTCCGCAGGTCGCCGCCGACCGCGGACAGCCGCTCGGCGTCGTCGGCCAGCTGCTCGAGCAGGTCACCCGCATCGGTGGGGGGCGACGGGTCGGTCACCGTCACCGACAGCAGCCCGTCGGTGTGCGCGAGCCGGACCCGAACCGGCGGCCCGCCGGGGTGCTCGGCCAGCCGGCGCACCGCGGCCGCCGCCAGGTAGTAGACGCCGGACTCGACCTCCCAGGTCAGCCGCTGGCCCAGGTCACCGGACACCACGACCGTGCGGGGCAGGTCGGCCACCAGCTCCTCCAGCGCGCTGACCGGACCCTGGTCGCGCAGCACCGATGGGTACACCCCGCGGGCGATCACCCGGAACCGTTCGAGCAGCTCGTCCAGGTCGTCCCCGCAGCCGCGCAGCACCTCGACCGCGTCCTCCCGCTCGCCGGAGTCCAGCTGCTCACCGACGCCGACCAGCTCGGCGCGCAGCGCGGCCAGCCGCCCGGTGGTCGCGGTGGTCAGCTCGGTGGCCAGGCGGCGGCGCTCCACGTCCCGTGCCGAGGTCAGCCGCTCCCGGGAGCTGGCCAGCTGCCCGGCCAGCTCGGCGGCCCGGTACACCCGCTGCTCCAGCTCGGCGTTCAACGCCACCCCGCGCAGCAGCAGCCCGGCGCCGTGCGCCACGTCGGCCACCAGCCGCTGGTCGGCCGGCGTGATCGACCGGCCGGGCTTGCCGATGGCCAGCACCGCGCGCAGCGTGGCGCCGTCCAGCACCGGCACCACGTAGTCGGTGTCCGGCCGGGCCAGCAGCACCGCCAGGTTGGCCACCGACGGCTCGTCCGGCCCTTCCGTCGGCGTCGGGTACACGGCCGCGCCGACCAGGGAGTCCTCCACCGCGAGCCAGACCACCGCGCGGTCCGCCCCCGTCCCCTCGCCCACCACCCTGGCCAGCGCGGGCAGCGCCCCGGACAGCTCGCCGGCGCGCGCCCGGGCGGCCGTCTCCACCAGCGCGGAGTACGGGGTGGGGGCCGCCTCACCGGTCAGCGGGCGCACCGCCCGGTCCACCGGGTCGCGCAGCGCCAGCAGCAGCGCCACGGCGACCAGCGCGGCGGCGAACGGCAGCAGCGGCAGCGTCTCGCTCGGCCCGAGCAGGTCGGGCAGCCGCACCGCGAACAGCACGAACACCGACCCGACCAGCACCGCTGTCACCAGCAGCCGCACCAGCCCGGCGGCCGCCCAGCGGGTCATCCCGGCACCGGCGGGCGGAACCCCAGGTCCATCCCGCTCACCCGATCACCCCTCGGCGCCCTGCGACCGCAGGTAGGTGAGCACCGCGAGCACCCTGCGGTTGTTCTCCGAGGCGTCGGTGTGCAGGCCGAGCTTGCCGAATATGTTCGCGATGTGCTTCTCCACCGCCTTCGGGGAGACGAACAGCAGCCCGGCGATTCCACCGTTCGAGCGACCCTCGGCCATCAGCCGCAGCACGTCCGTCTCCCGCTCGGACAGCGTGTCGACCACGCTCTTCCGGCTGCCCTTCGGCCGCTCGACCAGCCGCTTGGCCAGCATCGGCTCGATCACCACCTCGCCGGCCTGGATCCGGTCCAGGGTGTCGGTGAGCACGTCGACGCTGCCCACCTTCTCCTTGAGCCGGTAGCCGACACCCACGGTGCCGATCTCCAGGATGCGGATCAGGTAGTGCGACTCGGCGTAGTGCGACAGGAACAGCAGCCCCATGTCCGGGTAGCTGACCCGCAGCCGCTCGGCCGTGGTGAGGCCGCCGTCGGGCTCCGGGGGCATCCGGATGTCCAGGATCGCGACGTCGGCGTGCTCGGTGGCCAGGAGCGCCACCAGCTCGTCGCCGCCCCCCACCGCCCCGACGATCTCGTGGCCCGCCGCGCGCAGCAGCATCAGCAGACCCTCCCGGAACAGCACGCCGTCCTCGGCCAGTGCTACTCGCATGGCACCCTCACGATGATCTGCCCGGTGGGTTCCTCGGTCACCAGCCCACCGAGCGGCCCCACCTGGTCACGAATCAGGACGGCGCACCGGTGTCCGCCGCCGACCACCGCGAGGACGAGCGCGTCGTCCTCCCGGCGGATGTCCACCCCGACCAGCGGCTCCTCCTCGGGCTCCGGGTCGTCGGCGTCGCGGTACTCGGGATCCAGGTACTCGGCGAGCGCCGTGTACGACGCCCCCTCCAGCACCGCCCCGAACCGCTCGTCCGTCGACACCACCGCCAGCCGCAGCCCGAGCCGGTCGGCCAGCTCGCGCAGCGCCGGGGCCAGGCCCGCCTCGTCGAGCAGCGGCGGGTAGATGCCGTTGGCCACCGCGCGCAGCTCCTGCAGCACCGCGTGCAGCTCGTCCTGCAGCTCGCCCACCCGCTCCGGCAGCTCGCCGGGACCCTGCTCGGTGAGCAGCCCCAGCCGCAGCGACATCGCGGACAGCCGCAGCGAGGCGCCGTCGTGCAGCCGGCGCTCGAGCTTCCTGCGGTGGCGCCACCGTCGCGCCTCGGTGTGCCGCAGCCGCTCGCCGGACGGATCTCGGTCGCTGTCCGGCGGCCTGGTCGTCATCCCCGAATGGTGGCCGATCCGGAGCCCCGCCGGAAGAGGGAGATCTCTTTCGGCGCGCGGAGCCCTCGCGACGGCGGTACGTCGAACGTACACACTGCGAGTGACGCCCGTTCGGGTGTCGCGCGGCTACGATGTGGCACCTCAGCACGGGGAGGGAAGTGGTGGGCTACAGCCTCGGGGTCGATCTCGGCACCACGTCGGTGGCGGCCGCGACGGCGGGGTCCGGTCGGGCCGAGATGTTCGTACTGGGCGACCGGTCCACGGTGGCGCCCGCCGCCGTCTTCGTCACCGAGGACGGCGTGGTGGTCACCGGCGACGCGGCGATGCGCCGGATGATGAACAGCCCCGAGCGGGTGGCCACCGAGTTCAAGCGGCGGCTGGGCGACCCCACCCCGGTCGTGCTCGGCGAGAACCAGCACGCCGTCACCGACCTGATGGCCCACCAGCTGCGCGACGTGCTGCACCGGGTCACCGACGCCGCCGGCGGGCCCCCGACCCGGGTCGTGCTGACCCACCCGGCCAACTGGGGGCCGTTCCGCCGGGCACTGTTCGAGGAGGTGCCCTCGCTGGCCGGCCTGGGCGGCGGGACCATCGTCACCGAACCCGAGGCGGCCGTCGCCCACTACAGCGCCACACACCCGCTGCCGGACGGCGCGGTCGTCGCGGTGTACGACCTCGGCGGCGGCACCTTCGACGCCACCGTGCTGCGCCGGGAGGGGTCCGCCCTGCGGATCCTGGGCACCGAGGGCGTCGAGCGGCTCGGCGGCACCGACCTCGACGACGCCGTGCTCGGGCACGTCAACACCAGCTCGGGCGGCGTGCTGGACGACGCCGACCTGGCCGACCCGATGACGTCGCAGGCGCTGGTCCGGCTCCGCCAGGATTGCGGGCAGGCCAAGGAGGCCCTCTCGGCGGACGACGAGACGTCCTTCCCGGTGTTCCTGCCCGGCCGGCACTTCGACGTGCGGATGACCCGCGAGCAGCTGGAGAGCCTGGCCCGGCCCCGGCTGGAGCCGACCCTGGAGGCGATGTCCCGCACGCTGCGCTCGGCGGGGGTGCGGGCCGCCGACCTGACCGCGCTGCTCCTGATCGGCGGCTCGGCGCGGGTGCCGCTGGTGGCGCGGATGGTGACCGAGGCGTTCGGCCGGCCGGTCACCCTGGACGCCCATCCGGCGCACGTGGTGGCCCTGGGCGCGGCGAGCCTGGCCGTGGGCGTGGCCGCGCCCGGCCCGCCGGTGCGCGCCGCGCCGGCCGGTACGGCACCGTCCTCGGGGGGCGGCGCGGCGCCCTCGGCGGCTCCGGGAGCCGGTGGCGGGTCGGCTCCGGCCGGCATCCCGGCGAACGCGGGCTCGGGCGCGGCGAACGCGGGCGCCGGCGTGGCTGCCGCCGGAGCGGGTGCGGCGGCGGGAGCCGGTGCGGCGGCGTGGGCCGGCTCGGGTGCTACGGGCGCTCCCGGAGCGATGCCCGGCCCGAAGGCCGGTGGGCGGAACGGCCGGCAGGACCACAGCCCGGCCGGTCATCCGCAACCGGGCCAGCCGCAACCGGGTCAGCCGCAACCGGGTCAGCCGCAGCCGGGTCATCCGCAACCGGGACAGCCGCAACCGGGGCAGCCCTACGTGGCGCAGCCGCAGCCGCTACCGGGTCAGCAGTCCCCGGGCCAGCCGCGGCCGGGCCAGTCGTATCCCGGCGCGCCCCGGGCGGACCCGTCGTATCCCGGGCAGCCGGACCCGGGTGCCCGACCGTCCGGTGGGGGCCACCCCGGCCCGCCGCCCACCCAGAGCTACGCGGGACCCCCCGCGCCGTCGTACCCGGGCGACTCGGGGGCCGGGTCGTCGTACGCCGGGCATCCGGGTGCAGCGCCGTACCCGGGACAACCCCAGGGCGGGCGGTACACCGTTCAGACCCGGCCGGGCTCGCATCCGGGCCGATCCCAGGGCGGGGCGGACACCGGGCAACCGCAGGCCGGGCCGGACACCGGGCATCAGCGGGACGCCTCGTACGCCGGGCAACCGCCGGCCGGGCAGCCGCACCCCGGGCAACCCCCGGCCGGGCAGCCGTACCCGGGCCAACCCGGGGCCGAGCCGTACCCGGGCCAACCCGGCGGCGAGCCGTTCCCGGCTCAACCGCGGGGGCCGTACGGGGCACAGCCGACGGGCGCGCCCTACCCGGGCCAGCCGTACACCGGCCCGCCCCAGCCCGGGCCGTACGGGCCACCGACCAGCCCCGGCACCCAGCACCCCGGGACCCACCCGGGCCAGCACCCCGGCGGCCAGCAGCCCGGCGCGCCCGGGAGCTGGCCGGCTCCGCACCCCGGTGGGTACCCCGAGCCGGACGACGGCGGGCGGAGTCCGTGGCGGCTGCTGCTGCTCGTGCTCGGGTTGCTGCTGCTCACCGTCGCGGTCGCGGCCGGGGCCTTCCTGCTGGTCAGCTCGCTGCGGGCCAGCGCGCTCGACGGCCCGGCCGGGTCGCTGCCCGAGCTGCGCACGCTGGCCGATTTCGGGGGGTTCTCCCTACCCCGACTGTAGGGACGGACCGATGGTGCGCGAGCCGTACTGGGAGCAGTCTTTCCTGGTCAGAGCCGCACAGGCCACACAGCCAGGAGACCGTCATGGACAGCACCACGCAGACCCAGCTCACCGGGCGCGACCGGGCCGTGCTCCGTGCGATCGCCGAGGGCCGCTGCACCGTGGAGCCGGTCGGGTCCGCCCTCCGGGTCGACGGCCTGTTCCTGTCCGACCAGTTCACCGCGGCCCGGCTGGCCAGGGCAGGCCTGATCACCGCCGCCAGGACCGTCCGGCTGACCGACACCGGCCGTACCCGGCTGGCCGCCTGACCCGGCTGGCCGCCTGACCCGCTGTGAGGTAGCGGACGGGTAGCCGACTACGCGTGACGGCCCGTATCGCCTCGACCAGGGTGGATCGGGCCGGGGGGCGCGTGGGGTAGAGGTCGGCGGGCAGGGGACGTCCGACGGCGACATCGTCCGGCCCGGCGGAGGGAAGGGACGGACATGACCAGCACTCTCGGCGGGGACATCGACACCTTGCGCGCGGCGTTGACCGGGCGGCTCGTGACCCCCGACGCACCCGACTACGACGAGGTGCGCGGGGTGTTCAACGGCGACATCGACCGGCGGCCGGCGCTCATCGCCCGCTGCGAGTCCCCCGCCGACGTGGCCACGGCGGTCACCTTCGCCCGCGCGCACCGGATGGAGGTCGCCGTGCGGGGCGGCGCGCACAGCACGGCCGGGTCGTCCACCGTGGACGACGGGCTGGTGGTCGACCTGAGCCCGATGAACCAGGTGGTGGTCGACCCGGTCGCGCGGCGGGTCAGGGTGGGCGGCGGCGCGCTGTTGTCCGAGCTGGACGCGGCGACCCAGGAGCACGGGCTGGCCGTGCCGTCCGGGATGATCAGCCACACCGGGGTCGGCGGCCTGACCCTGGGCGGCGGGATGGGCTGGCTGACTCCGCAGGCCGGGCTGAGCATCGACAACCTGCTGTCCGCCCGGATGGTGACGGCCGACGGCACCGTACTGCGGGCGGCCCCCGACGAGCACCCGCAGCTGTTCTGGGCGCTGCGCGGCGGCGGCGGCAACTTCGGGGTGGTCACCGAGTTCGAGTTCCGGCTGCACGAGGTCGGCCCGCTGGTGCAGCTGGGGCTGCTGTTCTGGGGCCTGGACCAGGGGACCGAGGTGCTGCGGCTGGCCAGGGACCTGATCACCCGGCTGCCCAGGGAGTTCACCGTCCTGATCGCCGGGATGAACGCCCCACCGGAGCCGTTCGTGCCCGAGGAGCTGCACTTCCAGCCGGGTTACGCGGTGGTGATCGTCGGCTACGGGGGCGCGGAGTCGCACGCCGCGTTGCTCGACCAGGTCGCCGGGACGCTGCCTCCGCTGGTCCGGTTCGCCGGCCCGATCCCGTACGTGGCGCTGCAGCAGATGATGGACGAGGCCAACGCCTGGGGGAGGCACTGCTACGAGAAGGGCACCTACCTGGAGCGGCTCACCGACGGGGCGATCGAGGTGATCACCCGGCAGGTGCCGCTGCGCTCCTCGCCGCTGTCGGTGATCCTCTTCTACCAGCTGGACGGGGCCTACTGCGAGGTGGCCGAGGAGGAGACCGCGTTCAGCGGTGACCGCACGCCCCGGTTGGGGACCTTCATCGTCGCGGTGTGCCCGGACGCTGAGCCGCTGCCCGCCGACCGCGAGTGGGTCCGCGACACCTGGCGGGCCCTGCAACCGCACTCCACCAGCATCGGGGCCTACGTCAACTCGATGACCGAGCACGAGGACGACCGAGTGCGCGCGGCCTACGGGACCAAGTACGACCGGCTGGCCCAGATCAAGACCGTCTACGACCCGGACAACGTGTTCCGGCGCAACCTGAACATCACCCCGGGCTGACCCCGTCCCGCCTGGGGACGGGGGCGATCAGGGCGGCGAGCGCGGACCGGTCGGTCACCCCGAGGCGCGTGCACGCGCGGTAGATGTGCCCCTCCACGGTGCGCACCGACACGTGCAGCCGGGCGGCGATCTGCCGGTTGGACAGGCCGGCGGAGGCCAGGGTGGCCACCTCCCGCTCGCGGGCGCTGATCTCCACCGGCGCGGCGACGGCGCGCAGCGCCGGGGTGCTCGGCTCCCCGCAGCTGTGCGCCAGCGCGGCGGCCCTGGCGGCGGCGAACGTGGCCGGCGCGACCCGCCCCCGGGCCCGCAGCAGCTCGGCGGCCTGCGCGCAGGCGTCGGCGGCGGCCAGGGTCAGCTCCAGCCGCTCCAGCCGGCCCGCCGCGTCGAGCAGGCTGTCCGGGTCGCGGGCGGCCAGCGCGGCGGCGTGCGCGGCGGCGGCCGCCGTCCTCGGCCCGTCCACCCGGGTGGCCAGCTCGGCCAGCCGCTCGGCCTGGCCGGTGTCGGCGAAGCGCACGGCCGCGTGCCGGGCGACGGCCTCGATGGCGAACTGGCCCGCGTCGCGGGCCTGCTCGGCCGCGCCCACCGCCAGCCGGGCGGCCTCGGCGAGCGCCCCCTCGGCCGCGGCAACCCACGCCTCGGCCAGCCCGATCTCCGGTTCGCCGAGCACCACGCCGGGGTGCCGGCCGAGCCGCGCCCGGTTCAGCGCGTCCCGGGCGCCGGGAACGTCGCCGGTCATCGCCAGCGCCTGCGCACAGGCGCTCTCGAAGATCGCGGTCCAGCCGCCGCCGTGGCCGGGGAAGAACGGCCGCACGCCCTGGTAGAGCCGCGCCGAGGCGGCGGCCCGGCCGGTGTCCAGCGCCAGGCGGGCCGCGGTCACGTCCCGCGCCGCGCCGGCGTAGGCCCCCGGCAGGTCCCGCAGCCAGCCGAGGCAGTCCCGGGCCTGGTGCGGGTGCCCGGCCAGGAGCAGTCCGTACGCCTGCCAGTAGCTGATGTTGAACCGCTGGGCGGCCGTCTCGGGTGCGCTGGCCGCGGCGGCGATCGCCCGTTCGGCCACCGCCGTGATCCGGTCGGCCCGGCCGGCCAGGGCCTCGGCGACCACCAGCGCGTAGCCGGCCCAGGTCACCGTGCAGGCCGGCGCGTCCGGGGCGTCGATCACCCGGTAGCCGAGGTCGCGGGCCTCGTCGAGCCGGTTGTCGGCGGCGGCCAGTGTGGCGCGTACCCCGTCGGAGTACCAGGAGGTCCCGGAGCCGGAGCCCGGGCCGACGAGCAGCGACTCCACCTCCGTGGTCCGGCCCTGTACGAAGAACTCGTTGAACATGCGCAGCGCGCCCGCCCTGGCGCGCTCGGCGTCGGTGGCGGCCAGCGCGGTGGCCCTGGCGAGCGCGTCCTCGGCCTCCGCCGCCCGCACCGTCCAGGACAGCACGTGGGCCAGGGTGAGCAGCGGCTCGAAGCCCCCGCCGGCGTCGCAGGCCGCGCGCAGCAGCCGCTCGGTCAGCGGCCAGTCGGACAGCTGCGCGGCCTCGTTCGCGGCGGTGGTGAGCAGCCCGGCGTCGACCTTGACGTCGCTGTCCAGGGACAGCACGGCGAGCCGCAGCGCGTCCCCGGCCCGCCGGGCCCCGGTGGTGGTCAGCGCGCGGGCGAGCTCGCCGCGACGCCGCCGGGCACGCAGCGGGGTGGTCCGCGAGCGCACCGCCTCGCCGTAGAGCGGGTGGCCGAGGGTGGCCTGCAGGCGCCGGTCCCGCACCTCAATGTTGATCAGGCCGCGCTCGGCGGCCTCCTCGACCACCAGCGGGTCGATCAGCTCGCCCAGCAGGTCCACCCCGACCGGCTCGCCGAACGCCACCAGCTCCAGCAGGTGGTGGGACGGCTCGGACAGGGCGCCGATCCGCGCGTCGATCAGCTCGCCCAGCTCGGGGGTGATCTCCGGGTCGCCGGACCACCGCCAGGTGCCCTCCTCCGGGGTCAGCCGCCCGGCCCTGCGCTCGCCCGCCACGAGGTGCCGCAGCAGCAGCGCGTTGCCCCGGGTCATGGCGTACAGCCGAGCGCGGCTCGGGCCGTCGATCTGGCCGCCCAGCCCCGCCTCGACCAGCCGCCCGGTGTCCTCCTCGCCCAGCGTCGGGACCTCCAGGCGGTCGATCAGCCCGTCCTTCCACAGCGCGGTGACCGCGTCCGGGGCCGGCTGGCCGTGCCGCAGCGTGACCACCAGGCGGACCGCGCCCTCCACCGCCAGCTGGTGGACCAGCGCGGCGGAGGCGTCGTCCAGCAGGTGCGCGTCGTCCACCGCGAGCACCTCGACGTCCTCGCGCAGCAGCGAGCCGACCCGGCCCAGCAGCGACGCCTCGCCGCCCGTTCCCGCCTCGTCGACCAGCGTGGCGAACGCGCCCAGCGGGATCGCCTTGGCGCACGCCGTGGCGCCCACCCACCGGGTGGACCGGAACCGCCTGCCGGCCTCGTCGAGCACCTCGCGGGCCAGCCGGGTCTTGCCGACGCCCGGCTCGCCGGCGAGCAGGACCCCGCCGGAGTCGTACAGCGCGGCCACCGCCCACGCCTTGTGGGCCGCCCGGCCGGTCAGCGGCCACTCTCGTGCCATCCGGTCAGTGTCCCCCGACAGGGTGGTTCCTGAGAAGTCGCGGGTGTCAGGAGTTGTCGGTGTAGCGCTCCCGGATGGCCCGGTTCACCGCCCGGCCGAACGCGTGCACCACGCCCTGCACGGTGATCGGCTTGAGCCGGGTGAACAGCTCGAGCAGCCGCGCCCGCTCGCCGACCGGCCGGCCCCGGTCCCGGTAGGGCTGCAGCACCTCCCGCTCGAACAGCGCCATCAGCTCGTCGGCCAGCGCGGCGGTGTGCCGGGCGATCAGCTCGTTCGAGCGGGCCAGTACCTCGGGCGGAAGGCCCAGGTCGAGGCTGGCCAGCGCGCCGGTCAGGGAGGCGGCGCCGTGCACCCGCAGCGTGCCGTCGGGCTGGCGGCGCACCGCCCCGAGCGCCTCCAGCGAGTCGACCTCGCCGGGCTCCAGCCCCCGGCCGGCTCGCCGGTCCAGCTCGGCGCGGTCGATCTCCTCCAGCCGCTCCGGGACCCAGGGGGCCAGCAGCGCGCGCTGCAGCACCAGCTGCTCGACGTCCAGCTCGGTGGGCAGCGAGCTGAGGAACCGCTCGATCGCGGCCAGCGTGAACCCCATCGCGGTGAGCTCGCAGACCAGCTCCAGCCGGGTCTGGTGGGGTGCCCCGTAGAGCCCCAGCCTGCCGCGCAGCTCGGGGGGCGGGAGCAACCCCTTGCTCGCGTAGAACCGGATGGTCCGCACGCTCACTCCGGTGCGCCCGGCGAGCTGGTCGATGGTGAGCAGGTCGGTTCCGGCCGGTGAGGGGGCTGCCACGGATGGGCAGCCTACCGACCCCTTGACCTATATGACAGTGCTGCTGTAACAAAGGTCGTAGAGCGCCCTGTCGTCCAGCGAAGAGGTCCCGATGAGCACGTCCAGCTCCATACCCGACGCCTATGTGTACGACGCGATCCGGACCCCGCGAGGCCGGGGCAAGGCGTCCGGGTCGCTGCACGAGGTCAAGCCGATCTCGCTGGTAGTCGGCCTGATCGACGAGATCCGGCGGCGGTTCCCCGAGCTGGACCCGGCGACGATCGACGACGTCGTGCTCGGCGTGGTCTCGCCGATCGGCGACCAGGGCGGCGACATCGCCAAGACCGCCGCGATCGCCGCCGAGCTGCCCGAGACGGTGGCCGGCGTGCAGCTCAACCGGTTCTGCGCGTCCGGCCTGGAGGCGGTCAACCAGGCCGCGCTGCGGGTGCGCTCCGGCATGGAGGAGCTGATCCTGGCCGGCGGCGTCGAGGCCATGTCGCGGGTGCCGATGGGCTCCGACGGCGGCGCCTGGGCGATGGACCCGGACACCAGCTACAACACCGGCTTCGTGCCCCAGGGCATCGGCGCGGACCTGATCGCCACCCTGGAGGGCTGGTCCCGCGAGGACGTCGACACCTTCGCGGTGGAGTCGCAGACCCGGGCGGCCAAGGCGTGGGCGAACGGCTACTTCGCCCGCTCGGTGGTGCCGGTCAAGGACCGCAACGGGCTGACCGTGCTGGACCGCGACGAGCACATCCGGGCCAACGCGACGCTGGACACGATGGGCAGCCTGCAGCCGTCCTTCGCCATGATGGGCGAGCAGGGTGGCTTCGACGCGGTCGCGCTGCAGCGCTACCACTGGGTCGAGAAGATCGACCACGTGCACCACGCGGGCAACTCGTCCGGCATCGTGGACGGGGCGTCGCTGTGCCTGATCGGCACCGAGGCCGCGGGCAGGGCGGCCAACATCGCGCCCCGCGCGCGCATCGTGGCCACCGCCGTCTCCGGCGCCGACCCGACGATCATGCTGACCGGCCCGGCGCCCGCCTCGCGCAAGGCGCTGGCCAAGGCGGGCCTGACGGTCGACGACATCGACCTGTTCGAGATCAACGAGGCGTTCGCCTCGGTGGCCATGCGCTTCATGAAGGACATGGGCATCCCGCACGAGAAGACCAACGTCAACGGCGGTTCCATCGCCATGGGCCACCCGCTCGGCGCGACCGGCGCGATGCTGATCGGCACGCTGCTGGACGAGCTGGAGCGCCGCGAGCTGCGCCGTGGCCTGGCCACGCTGTGCGTCGGCGGCGGCATGGGCATCGCGGCCATCATCGAGAGGGTCTGAGAACGTGAGCGAGAGTGAGCAGAAGGCCGTTCGCTGGGAGAAGGGCTCCGACGGCATCGTCACCGTCACCCTGGACGACCCCGGCCGCGGCGCCAACACGATGAACGACCGCTACAAGGCGGCGATGGGCGAGTGCGTCGACGCGCTGGTCAAGGACGCCGACCAGATCACCGGTGTGATCATCACGTCGGCCAAGAAGACCTTCTTCGCCGGCGGCGACCTGGGCAGCCTGATCAAGGCCACCCCGGCCGACGCGCCCACCGTGCTGGCGAGCGTCACCGAGGTCAAGGCGCAGCTGCGCCGGCTGGAGACGCTGGGCAAGCCGGTCGTCGCCGCGATGAACGGCACCGCGCTGGGCGGCGGCCTGGAGATCGGCCTGGCCTGCCACCACCGGATCGGGCTGGACGGCAAGGGCGTGGTCTACGGGCTGCCCGAGGTGACCCTGGGCCTGCTGCCCGGCGGCGGGGGGGTCACCCGGATCACCCGGCTGCTCGGCATCGCCAACGGCTTCATGAACGTGCTCGCCCAGGGGCAGCGGCACAAGCCGGCCAAGGCGCTCGAGGTGGGCATCCTGGACGAGCTGGCCAGCACGCCCGAGGAGATGCTGGACAAGGCGAAGGCCTGGATCGCGGCCAACCCGGAGGCCGCCCAGCCCTGGGACCGGCCCGGCTACCGGATCCCCGGCGGCGCGCCGGCCAACCCCAAGCTCGCGTCGATCCTGCCGGCCTTCCCGGCCAACCTGCGCAAGCAGCTCAAGGGCGCCCCGATGCCGGCCCCGCGCAACATCCTGGCCGCGGCCGTGGAGGGCGCCCAGGTCGACTTCGACAACGCATCTCGGATCGAGGGCCGCTACTTCACCGAGCTGGTGTGCGGCCAGGTCGCGAAGAACATGACCAAGGCGTTCTTCTTCGACCTGCAGGCGATCAACAACGGCAAGTCCCGCCCGGACGGCCACGAGCGGTGGCAGCCGCGCAAGGTGGCCGTGCTGGGCGCCGGGATGATGGGCGCCGGGATCGCCTACGTGTGCGCGCTGGCCGGCTGGGAGGTCGTTCTCAAGGACGTCTCGCTGGAGGCGGCCGAGAAGGGCAAGGGCTACTCCGAGGCCCTGGTGGCCAAGGCGGTCAAGCGCGGCTCCACCCCGGTGGAGAAGGGCCAGGCGCTGCTGGAGCGCATCACGCCGACCGCCGACTACGACGACCTCGCCGGCTGCGACGCGATCATCGAGGCAGTCTTCGAGTCGGTGGCGCTCAAGCAGGAGGTGTTCCGCGAGGCGATGAAGGTCGTCGAGCCGGATGCGCTGCTGTGCTCGAACACCTCGACGCTGCCGATCACCGAGCTGGCCGCCGGTCTACCGGGGCGACCCGGTGATTTCGTCGGGCTGCACTTCTTCTCCCCGGTGGACAAGATGCCGCTGGTGGAGATCATCCGGGGCGAGCGGACCTCGGACGCGGCGCTGGCCAAGGCGTTCGACCTGACCCTGGCGATCAAGAAGACGCCGATCGTGGTCAACGACAGCCGGGGCTTCTTCACCAGCCGGGTGATCGGCACGTTCCTCAACGAGGGCGTGGCCATGCTGGCCGAGGGCATCGACCCGCAGACCATCGAGCAGGCCTCCTCGCAGGCCGGCTACCCGGCCCCGGTGCTGCAGCTGATGGACGAGCTGACCCTGACCCTGCCACAGAAGATCCGCAAGGAGACCCGCGCGGCGGTGGAGGCGGCCGGGGAGAAGTGGGTGGAGCACCCGTCGGAGGCCGTGATCGACCGGATGGTCGACGAGTTCGGCCGCACCGGCAAGAGCGGCGGGGCCGGCTTCTACGACTACGCCGACGGCAGGCGGACCACGCTGTGGCCGGAGCTGCGCTCGTCGTTCAACGCCACCAACCACGACGTCGACCTGCACGAGCTCTCCGAGCGGATGCTGGTCGTCGAGTCGCTGGAGACCTGGCGGTGCGTCGACGAGGGCGTGCTCACCTCGGTGCCGGACGCCAACATCGGCTCCATCTTCGGCATCGGGTTCCCGCCGTGGACCGGTGGCGTGCTGCAGTACATCGACGGCTACGCCGGCGGCAAGGCCGGGTTCGTGGCCCGCGCCGACGAGCTGGCCACGAAGTACGGCGAGCGTTTCGCGGTGCCGGAGTCGCTGCGCGCGGCGTCGTCGGCGGCCGACGCCGAGGCCGGTGCGGCCTGATCGTCGACCGGTGAGCTCCACGACCGACGTCCGGCGGGTCGCCGAGGGTGACCTGCCGGACGTCGTCGCGATGGTGCACGCCCTGGCCGACTACGAGCGGGCCGCGCACGAGTGCACGCTCACCGTGGCGGCGCTGCGGGCCGCGCTGTTCGGCCCGGTGCCGGCGCTGTTCGGGCACGTCGCGCTGGCCGGTGACGAGGTGGTCGGGGCCGCGCTGTGGTTCCTCAACTTCTCCACCTGGGACGGCGTGCACGGCATTTACCTGGAGGACCTGTACGTGCGCCCGGAGCACCGCGGCGCGGGCCACGGCCGCGCGCTGCTCGCCGCGCTGGCCGCCGAGTGCCACCGCGAGGGCTACAGCAGGCTGCAGTGGTCGGTGCTCGACTGGAACACGCCGTCGATCGACTTCTACCGCCGGCTGGGCGCGTGCGCGGACGAGGAGTGGGTCGGTTACCGGCTCACCGGTCCGGCGCTGCGCTCGCTCGCCGAAGGCTGATCGGGCGTTCCGCGGCGAGCCGAGGCGCCTATCGCGATACGTGACGTTCCGTAACGCGTCTGCTGTTATGCGTGCTCGGCTGGAGACTGCTGGGGCGGGTGACACCTGTACGTGACCAGTGGTAAGCCGCTGGTCGTCCCATATCCACCGTGCGTCTCAACAATCACGGCTCCGGCGCGGCCGCGATCGCTCTCGTGCGGCCGAACGGGCGGTCTGACCCGGTGAACGGGCCTCCGCGGATACTCCGTGTAACACGGTACGACTCGTCTCGATGCACCAGCGTGCACGCCATCATCCGCCGGTACGGAGCACCATGACCCTCCCACCGCACGTCTCCGCGCAGAGCGGCCGCGCGCCGCACTCCCGCCCGGAGCTGGCCGCGGCGCCGCTCGCCGAGGTTCCCGACCGGTCCTGGGCCGCGCTGGCGGACCTGGCCGACATCGCCGCCGACCTGTCCGAGGTCGCGGTGTGGACCAGCCCCGACGGCCACGGGCAGGAACACGCGTCGTTCCTGCTCAGGGACACCCGTGGCCGGTGGCGGTCGGTGGGCTTCAGCGAACCGGTGGCCGGCGACCTGGTCGCCCGGCTGCGCGCGCTGCCCGCCTTCGACACCGACGCGCTGCGCGATCTGGTCCTGCTCGGGGTCCGGGGCCGGCGCATTGTGCCGCTGTGGTGCGCCCGATGAGCGGCGCCCGCCCGTCACCCGTCCCGACACCTCCTCACCCGGATCGGTCACCCATGCCGGAACAACAGAGCCCAGCCGCCACCGTCGCCGACGCTCCGCAGGTCTTCGTCGACTCCTCCGGCCGACGGCTCCGCTGGACCCGGGGCGCGGGATGCCTGCTCGCCGCGCTGAGCGTCACCTACGTGGCGATGGTGGGGCTCGGCCTCTCCGGCACCCGGGTCGGGCCGCTGACCAGCGTTCCCGCCGTCGAGCAGCAGCGGGTCATCGGTGGCCTCCCCCGGTTCGACGGCACGTTCGGGCTGCCCGTGGTCCCGCTGGCCGATGCGCCGCCGGCCGCCGCGCCCCGGCCCGGCCCGAGGGTCCGGCCGACCCCACCCGCCGTGCCCCGCGCGCGGGTCGGCACCCGGCTCGTCCGGGCCGCCGCGGGCTCGCCGGCCGGGAGGTAACCGCGCAACGGGGTGAACGGGCCGGGGCAGGTACCCGGGCCAGGTGGCCGCAACCCGGTCGCCCGAACAGCCAACGTCATTCACCGGCGGCAGCGGACCTGCCGTCCGTCCAGAGGGACATCACCATGCTGAAGAAACGGCGCGGGGGACACGTGCGCCCGAATCCGTCCGGAGAACCCGCCCACGCCGCCCGGCGACGCCTGCCGAGGCCCCAGTGGCTGCTCGTCGCGGTCGTGTTCCTGATGTTCTGCTGCGTGCTGCTGACCAACGGCCTGGTCCGTTCGGAGATCGGCGTCGACGCGCGGGGGGCGGCGTCGGACGGCCCGGACGGCCACGTGCCACCGGCCGTGAGCGCGGGCGGGCCGGTGGTCGACCTGACCCACGGCCAGCCGAGGACCTACGCCATGCCGCCGAAGACCGTGGCGCTGACCTTCGACGACGGCCCGGACCCCGAGTGGACGCCGGCGGTGCTCGCCGTGCTGGCCAAGCACCACGTGCCGGGCACCTTCTTCGTCGTCGGCGCGAACGTGGCGCGGCACCCCGAGGTGGTGCGGCGGATCCGTGCCGGTGGTTCGGAGATCGGGGTGCACACCTTCACCCACCCGGATCTCCGCAGGATGTCGCCGGTGATGGTCGAGCGGGAGATCGCCGAGACGCAGCTGGCGCTGGCCGGCGCGACCGGGGAGATGAGCTACCTCGTCCGCCCGCCCTACTCGTCGGAGTCCTCGGCCGTGGACGACGCCGGCTTCGACGTGATCAGCCGGTTGGCCCGGGAGGGCTACGTGACCGCGTTCGTCGACGTGGACAGCAACGACTGGCAGCGGCCCGGGGTCGCCGGGATCGTGCGCGACAGCATCCCCGCCGACGGGCAGGGCGGCGTGGTGCTGCTGCACGACGCCGGGGGTGACCGGGCGCAGACCGTCGAGGCGCTGGACCGGCTCATCCCGGAGGTGCAGGCGGACGGGTTCACGTTCACCACGGTCAGCGCCGGCACCGGCCTCCCCGTGGCGAACTTCCCGGCCGGGCCGTCGGATCTGCTGCTGGGGCGCACGATGCTGGCCGCGGTGGTCGAGCCGGTGACCCTCGTGGTGCCCGCGCACAACGAGAAGGAGTGCATCGCGGCCACCGTCCGCTCGCTCGTCGCCGGCGACCACCCGGTGGAGGTGGTCGTGGTCGACGACGGCTCGACCGACGGGACGGCCGACATCGTCGAGGCACTCGGGCTGGACGGGGTACGCGTCATCCGCCGGGCCAACGGCGGGAAGGCGTCCGCACTGAACCCGGGATCGCGGCCGCCGGCCACGACATCGTGGTGATGATGGACGGCGACACCGTCTTCGAGAGCACGGCGGTGCGCCACCTCGTCCAGCCGTTCGCGGACCGGGAGGTCGGCGCGGTCGCCGGCAACGCGCGGGTCGGCAACCGGGGAAACCTGATCGCGAAATGGCAGCACATCGAGTACGTGATCGGGTTCAACATCGACCGCCGGGTGCAGGACCGGTGGGGTGCCATCACCACCGTGCCCGGCGCGATCGGCGCCTTCCGCAAGGCCGCCCTGCGCGACGCGGGCGGCATCAGCACGGACACCCTCGCCGAGGACACCGACCTGACGATCGCCGTGGGCCGCGCGGGATGGCGGGTCGTCTACCAGCCGGAGGCCCGCGCCTGGACCGAGGCGCCCAGCACCTTCGGCCAGCTCTGGCGGCAGCGTTACCGGTGGAGCTACGGCACGATGCAGGCCCTGTGGAAGCACCGCCGCGCGGTGCGGGAGTCCGGCCGCTCCGGACATCTCGGTCGCGTCGGGCTGCTGGTCACCGCGCTGTTCCAGATCGTGCTGCCGCTGCTCGCCCCGCTGGTCGACGTCTACCTGCTCTACGGCCTGATCTTCCTGAAGCCCGTGCCCACCGCGGTCATCTGGGCCGGGGTGACCAGCGTGCAGCTGCTCACCGGCGCCGTCGCGTTCCGGCTCGAGGGCGAGAAGCTGCGCCAGCTCTGGCTGCTGCCGCTGCAGCAGCTGGTGTACCGGCAGCTGATGTACGCCGTCCTCATCCAGTCGATCGCCACGGCGTTCAGCGGCTCGCGCCTGGGCTGGCAGAAGCTGCCCCGGACCGGGGAGCTCGCCGCCGCGTTCCCGGTGCCCGCGCAGGCCGGGGCGCCCGCCGCCGAGTCCACCAGGGCCGTCACCGGGAGCGCGACGTGACCCGCCACCACGGAAGCCACAGAAATCACAGAAGCCGCAGGAGCCACAGAACCGGAGAACCGGACATGCGTTCCGTGACACCCGCCCGCACCACCCACCGGGGCGGCCGATCGGCTCTCGGCGCGACGCTGCTGGTCCTGAGCCTGGTGCTCGCCCTGGCCGGAACCGTCGTGGGCTGCGCCCGGTCGGCCCCGGCCGCGCCCGCCGCGCAGGCCTGGACCCGTCCCGCCGAGAGCGCCCAGGTCCGCTACCTGAGCAGCGCGGCCCGCTCGAACATCACCTTCTACGCCGCCTACGACAACGACCCGCCGGGCAGCCGGGAGATCGCCTACCCCAACGAGCGGCACCGCGAGGCGGGCGGGACCGGCACGTTCGACGATCCGACGACCCTGGCCACCGACCCGAGGGAGCTGGCACCGGGCACGGTGATCTACTACCCGCCGCTGCGGCGGTACTTCGTGATGGAGGACGACTGCGCGGAGTGCATCGACGACTGGCAGCGGTCCCGGCGGCCCCGGCTCGACCTGTGGACCTCGGCGGCGGCGGAGAAGGGCGTTCTCGACTGCGAGGAGGAGCTGACGCCGGACGGTCTGGTGACCGTCGAGATCAACCCCCCGCCGGGGCGGCCGGTGGACACCCGCCCGCTGTACTCGGGCGGACGCTGCCGGTCGTCGGGCTGACCCCGGTCGTCGGGCTGACCCCGCCCGGGGAGCGGGGCCGGTGCCGGCTCACGATCCGGCGCCGCCGTCCTCGCCGAGGGCTGAGGCCCCGCTCAGCGCGCCCGGGCGACGCGCCGATGGCGCATTGCCCGGGCCTCCGCTGTCGCTTACCGTAAGTGACCAGTGACGGCGCCACCGTCGCCCGTGGACGCGCACCAGGAGGTGCCCGTGATGAGGCCGGCACGGCGTGCCGTCGAGGTTCCTAGCTCACCTTTCGCCCGGGTGCGTCCCCCGGGCCGACGGCGGCGTCCACGAGACGTGTCGTTCCATGATCTGCTCACTTGGAGTAGCGAGCCGCGTGTGCGGCTCCGCCGGGAGATGGATCGACCTGAGGGCCGTCCGGCAATCCTATGGCGCCCCAGCTGCCCTGTTGGTTACGGTGAATAACATGCATACCGCGAGTCGCTCCCGTGTGCCCGAACGGGTGGTACTGGTCGGTAAGCGGCCTAGCGGCCGTACTCCATGTAACGCGGAACGCAACGTATCGATGTATCAGCATCGACGTCGGCCGCTGGTACGGAGCGCAATGAACACCTCACCACACGTGTACGAGCAGCGGGGTCACCCGCCCCGGCGGCGGCACATCGTCGCGGATCTCGCCGAGGTCTCGGTGTGGACCAGCGGCGAAGGGCACTGGCAGGAGCACGCCTGGTTCCTGCTCAGGGACCACTCGGGGCACCGCCGCTCGGTGGGCTTCGCCGAGCCCGAGGCGAGCGAGCTGGTCATCCGGCTGTGCGCGCTGCCGGACTTCGACGCGGATGCGCTGCGCGACCTGGTGCTGTGCGAGGGCCGTGGCTGTCGGAGCGTGACGCTGTGGTCCGCGCGATGAGCCGCGCCCGGCACGCGGCGCGCGCGGTGCCCGCCCGCCCCGAGACCGCCGAGCGGGCGGCGATGGTCCCGCTGCCGAGGCGTGCGGACCACCCGCTGGCCGGCGGGTTCGAGGTTCGCGCCCGGGTGGTCGTCCGGCGCGAGACGGCTCCGGGGCCCGAGGCGCTGCGGCAGTGGGACCGGCTGGTCCGCGACACCCCCGGCACCGACGTGACCCAGCTGTCCGGGTGGGCGCGGGTGCGGTCGCTGGTCGGCTACCGGCCGGTGTTCCTGCTCGCCTACCAGAGCGACACCGTGGTCGGTGGCGCGCTGGTGCTGACCCGGCGGGTGGCCCGCGTGCTGTCCATCGGCTACCTGCCCTACGGCCCGGTGGTGAGCCGGGACGTGGCCGCCGCGCGGACGGAGGTGACCGCCGCGCTGGTGGCGGCCGTGGTGGAGCTCTCCGACGAGCTCACGATGACCTTCGTCCAGCCACCGGAGGGCTCGGGCGAGGTCAGCGACGCGCTCGCCGGCGCCGGGTTCCGGGCCTCGCGGGCGGGCATCGCCCCGGCCGGCTCCTACCGGCTCGACCTCACCCCGCCGCTGGAGGTCATCCGCGGCCGGTTCTCCAAGCGGCTCAAGTCGTGGACGAACCGCTGGGAGGCCAAGGGCGTCCGGATCCGCCAGGGCGACGAGCGCGACCTGCCGCTGCTGCTGGAGCTGATGGAGCACACCGGCGCCCGGCAGGGGTTCACCCCGCCCGGCCTGGACTACGTCACCGCGCTCTACCGCGAGCTCGCCGCACAGGGGCAGGTGGCGGTGTTCGTCGGCGAGGTGCACGGCGTCGCCGTGTCCGCCGACCTGGTCACCGTCGCCGGCGGGATGGTGCGCGGCCGGCTCGGCGGGTTCAACGGCCGCGGCGAGGCGGGCAAGCTCAGCGTGCCCGCCGCGGTCCGCTGGGAGATCATCCGGTGGGCGAAGGAGCAGGGGCACCGCTACCTCGACTTCGGCGGGCTGCCCGAGCGGATGCTCGCCGACATGCTCGACCGGGGTATCGCGCACAGCGACGAGTGGCCCAGCAGCCACTGCGCCAAGCTCTCGTTCAGCGGCGCACCGTTCCGCTACCCGGAGTCGATGGAGCGGATCCGCCCCGCCCCGGTGCGGCTGGGCTACGACCTGGCCAGCAACAACCCGATGGGTCAGCGGGCGGCGGCCAAGGCGAAGAAGCTGCTGCGCGGGGGCCGCTGACCCGGGCCCGCGGGCGGTGCTGTCCGGGTCCGCGTGGCCCGGACCGCGCCGAGGTGTGCTCAGCCGGTGGCGCGGTGCGGGGTCTCCACGGTGTCCGCGCCGCGCTGCTCGGGCAGCGGGGTGGTCGGGTCGGGCTGCTCGGGCTCGGCCGCCTGGCCCGCCGCCCGCCAGGAGCGGTTGACCTCGTCCGCCGCCACCTCGGTGACCGTGACGCCCCGCAGCCGGGCCTGCTCGCGCAGCATCCGGTAGGCGCGGTCCAGGTCGATCCCGTGCCGCTCGGCGAGCAGTCCCTTCGCCTGCTCCACCGGGCCCTGGTTGCCCAGCGCGGCGGACAGCCGGGCGACCAGGTCGGCGGAGTGCTGGTACGCCTCGGCGTTGGCCACCGCCGCCCCGAGCACACCGGCCAGCGGGGCCAGGGCGGCGAGCAGCGCGGCCGGCAGCGCGTCCGGCCGGTCAGCGAACAGCCGCAGCCGGCCGACGGTGCGGGCGGAGCTGTGCAGCTCGACGGTGGCCGACAGCGGCATACCGACCCGCGCGGCCGCCTCGGCGAGCCCGCCGGAGGTGACCGAGCTGAGGTCGACGACCGGGCGGGGCGGATCGCCGTTGCCGGGCTGCTCGAGCAGCCGGGCGAGCTGGCCGGCCTCCGGGTGCGAGGCGACGAGGGAACCCACCGCGCCGGTCGAGGGGTCCAGCAGCAGCCCCGCGCACCCGGTCAGCGCGAGGCGCCGGGTCAGCTCCACGCACACCTGGTACAGCAGCGCCGCCGGGTCCCGGTCGGTGACCGGGGCGGAGGCGATCTCCAGGGCGAGGCCGGTGAGGTCGGCGAGCCCGTGCGGCCGCCCCGGTTCGGCGGGCCGGCCGATGCGGGCCGGGCCGAGAGGCGGGGTGGGCATGCCGACGGTCCTTTCCGTGCGCGACCGTGCGCGGGAGCGGTGGCGAGTGCGACAGCATGACCAGCGGTGACCAGGCTGATGCTGGTGCACGCCGGGCGGACTGAAGATATCACCCGATGGGGTGGGTCTTCCCGGGGGTCCCCAAGGTTGCGCGACCGTCGCAACCGCCGGACGGGTGCCCGTCCCGCGGAGCCCGTCGGTGGGCCGATCGCGCGGCCGACCGAGCGAACGTGCTGGCCTGCGGCCCGACCGTCATTATCATCGCCGCAATGGAGCCCACCGCGCGCCGGCCGAAGCCCGGCTCGCCGGCGTCGCTCAAGGAGGCGAACCAGGCGCGGCTGGTGGACGCGCTGCGGTTCAGCGGGACGATGACGCAGGCCGAGCTGGCCCGGTCCACCGGTCTGGCGCCGTCCACCGTCTCGAACATCGTCCGCGAGCTGACCGGCTCCGGGCTGCTGGACATCTCGCCGACGGTCAGCCACGGGCGCACCGCGCAGGCCGTGCGGCTGTCCAGGGACGCGGGCGTGCTGGTGGCCGCCGACTTCGGCCACCGCCACCTGACCGTCGCGGTGGCCGACCTGGCGTACCAGGTTCTGGCCGAGCGGCGGGTGTCGCTGGAGTGGGACCACCGCGCCGGCGACGGGATCGCCGAGGTCGACCGGATCATGCGGGCCCAGCTCGCGTCGCTGGGCATCGACCCGGCGCTGGTGGTCGGCGTGGGGATGGGGCTGCCCGCGCCGATCGACGTGCGGACCGGGCAGGTCGGGGCGCCGTCCCAGCTGCCGGGCTGGGTGGGCATCGACGCCGCCGCGGTCGCCGAGAAGACCCTGGGCGTGCCGGTCCGGGTGGCCAACGACGCGAATTTGGGCGCGGTGGCCGAGGACCGCTGGGGTGCCGGCAAGGGCGCCACGAACGTGGCCTACGTGAAGCTCTCCGACGGGGTCGGCGCCGGGCTGGTGATCGGCGGCGAGCTGTACCAGGGCGCCATCGGCACGGCGGGGGAGATCGGGCACGCGACGCTGAACGAGTTCGGCGAGCTGTGCCGGTGCGGGAACCGGGGCTGCCTGGAGACGCTGGTCGGCACGGCGGTCCTGCTGGAGCAGCTGGCCCCGACGCACGGCCGGGAGCTGGCGATCGCCGACGTGGTGCGGCTGGCCAGGGCGGGCGACGTGGCCTGCCGCCGCGTGCTGGAGGACGCCGGGCACCACATCGGGGTGGCCGTGGCCGGGCTGTGCAACATCTTCAACCCGGACCGGATCATCATCGGCGGCGAGCTGGCCCAGGCCGAGGAGCTGCTGCTGGACGCCATGGTCCGCACGGTGGCCCGGCGGGGCATCCCCAGCGCGGCCCAGGCGGTCCGGATCGTGACCGCGCGGCTGGGCGCCAGGTCGCCGCTGCTCGGTGCGCTGGTCGCCGCGTCATCCGGAGCGTCACCGGTGGTGTCCGCCGCGTTACGCCGCACCCTCCCCATCCAGGTACCCCGTACGGCCGAGTGAGGGGCGTTGCTCACGCTCTGAACCGGTGTGGTATGCGCTGATCGGTCGAACGCAACTAGTCTGAGTGGGGTTCGACAGCGTTCAACTCTTGGGTTCAACGTGTGGCACCAGTCACACTGATGGTGGCGGCAGGGCCAAGGTCAAGGAGGACGCGATGGCCACAGCATCCGACAGTGACGCGCAACGCCTGAGTACGCCGGGTCCGGGGGTCGGGAAGGTCATCCTGGTCACCGGCACGGCGGCGCTCGGCGGCTTCCTCTTCGGCTACGACACCGCCGTGATCAACGGCGCGGTCAAGGCCGTCGGGCAGTACTTCGACGCCAACCCGTTCATGCTCGGGCTCGCGGTGGCCATCGCGCTGATCGGCGCGGCCATCGGTGCCTGGTACGCCGGCAGCCTGGCCGACAAGTACGGCCGGGTGCGGGTGATGGTGCTCGCCGCCGTGCTCTTCCTGATCAGCGCGATCGGCTCGGGGTTCGCGTTCAGCATCTACGACCTGGCGTTCTGGCGGCTGGTCGGCGGCATGGGCGTCGGCGCGGCCTCGGTGATCGCGCCCGCCTACATCGCGGAGATCTCCCCGGCGCACCTGCGCGGGCGGCTGGGCTCGCTGCAGCAGATGGCCATCGTCACCGGCATCTTCGCCTCGCTGCTGGTCGACTACGCCTTCGTGGCGGCCTCCGGCGGGGCGGCCGACCGGTTCTGGGGCGGCCTGGAGACCTGGCGCTGGATGTTCTTCTCGCTGGCCGTCCCCGCGGTGATCTACGGCGGGCTGGCGCTGACCATCCCGGAGTCGCCGCGCTACCTGGTGGCGCAGGGCAACCTGACGAAGGCCGGCGAGGTGCTGCGCCGGTTCGTCGGCGGCGACATCGACCAGAAGATCGTCGAGATCCGGCAGAGCCTCGAGGGCAAGCAGGTCAACGCCGGGTTCTCGGTGCTGCGCAAGGCCGGCGGCGGGCTGCTGCCGATCGTCTGGGTCGGCATCATGCTGTCGGTTTTCCAGCAGTTCACCGGCATCAACGTGATCTTCTACTACTCCTCGGTGCTCTGGCAGGCCGTCGGCTTCACCGAGCAGGACGCGCTGTACACCACGGTGATCACGTCGGTGACGAACATCGTGACCACGCTGATCGCCATCGCACTGGTCGACAAGGTGGGCCGGAAGCCGCTGCTGCTGGTCGGTGCGGCCGGCCAGGCGGTCTGCCTGCTGATCATGGCGATCATCTTCGGCATCGCGCCGGTGGTCGACGGCATCCCGCAGCTCGGCGGGACCGGGCCGGTCGCGGTCATCGCGGCCAACCTCTACGTGGTGTTCTTCGGCTGCTCGTGGGGGCCGGTCGTCTGGGTGATGCTGGGCGAGATGTTCAACAACAAGATCCGCGCCATGGCACTGGCCGTCGCGGCGGCCGCTCAGTGGCTGGCCAACTTCGTGGTCTCCACGACGTTCCCGGTGCTGTCCGACATCAGCCTCGGCGTCGCGTACGGCATCTACACGCTGTTCGCCGTGCTGGCGGTGCTGTTCGTGATCAGATTCGTCCGGGAGACCAAGGGCAAGGAACTCGAGGAGATGGTCTGACGCCGTGGGACTGGTCATCGGGGTCGACATCGGCGGCACCAAGGTCGCCGCCGCCGTGGTCGACGAGGACGGCGAGATGATCGACAAGATGCGCGTCGACACCCCGGCCGCGACGGCCGGCTCGGTGAACGACGCCATCTCCGACGTGGTGTGGAAGCTCCGCGAGCGGCACGACGTCGAGGCCGTCGGGATGGGTGCGCCGGGCTTCGTCTCGGCCGACCGGTCGACGGTGCTGTTCACCCCGAACCTGCCCTGGCGGGCCGAGCCGCTCGGCGCGGAGATGTCCAAGCGGATGCGGATCCCGGTGGTGGTGGAGAACGACGCGAACTGCGCCACCTGGGCCGAGGTGCGGTTCGGGGCGGCGAAGGGTGAGCGGCACGTCGTGGTGCTCACCATCGGCACCGGCATCGGCGGCGGCATCGTGGTCGGCGGGGTGCTGATGCGCGGCGAGTCCGGGCTGGCCGCCGAGATCGGCCACATGAACGTGGTCATCGAGGGCGGGCTGCGCTGCGGGTGCGGCAACCGGGGCTGCTGGGAGCAGTACGGCAGCGGCCGGGCGCTGGTCCGCGACGCGCGGGACTTCGCCCGGCACTCCCCGGCGCTGTCCCGGCGGATGCTGGAGCTGGCGGGCGGCGACCCCGACAAGATCACCGGACCGGAGGTGACCCAGGCGGCCAGGGAGGGCGACGACGCCGCGCTGGAGCTCTTCCGGGTCTTCGGCGGCTCCATCGGGTACGGGATGGCCGACCTGGCCGCGATCCTCGACCCGGGGATGTTCGTGATCGGCGGTGGGGTGGCGGACGCGGGCGAGCTGCTGCGCGAACCGGTCGAGAAGGCCTACCTGGAGCGGCTCACCGGCCGGGGCCAGCGGCCGGCGGCCAAGGTCGTGATGGCACGGCTGGGCGGTGAGGCCGGCATCGTCGGCGCGGCCGACCTGGCCCGCCAGCCGCACTCCGGCGTCTGACCCGGGGCGGCCGACCCGGGGCGGCCGGCCCGCGTGTCGGGCCGGCCGTTCCGGTCGGCGGCCGGCCCGGGAAAAGCCGGTCAGCGCGCCTGATCACCCGGCGATAGGGTGGCCGAGGGCGCCGCTCCCGGAGACTCTCCGCACCGCAGGAAGGATCTTCAGATGGCCGTCCACCCGCGAGCGGGCACCCCGGCGAAGGCCGAGGACCTGGTCGATCTCGACGCGTTGGCCTCGGCGTACTACGACGCGCACCCGGATTCCTCGGTGGCCGAGCAGCGGGTCGCGTTCGGCACCTCGGGGCACCGGGGGTCGTCCCTGGCCACCACGTTCAACGACGACCACATCTCGGCTACCAGCCAGGCCATCTGCGAGTACCGCGCCGGGCAGGGCACCACCGGGCCGCTGTTCCTGGGCCGCGACACGCACGCGCTGTCCGAGCCGGCCTGGCGCACGGCGATCGAGGTGTTCGCGGCCAACGACGTGACCGTGCTGATCGAGAGCGCGGACAGCGGGCCCGCGGTGTTCACCCCGACCCCGGCGGTCTCGCACGCCATCCTGACCCACAACGCCGGGGGTCCCGCCGCCCGTGCGGACGGTGTGGTGGTCACGCCGTCGCACAACCCGCCGAGGGACGGCGGCTTCAAGTACAACCCGCCCAGCGGCGGCCCGGCCGACACCGATGCCACCGGGTGGATCGCCGACCGGGCCAACGAGCTGCTCACCGCGAAGCTGTCCGGGGTGCGCCGGGTGCCGTTCGAGCGGGCGCTGCGCTCGGAGTGGGTCCGCCGCCACGACTACCTCGGCCACTACGTCGACGACCTCGGCTCGGTGGTCGACCTGGAGGCGATCCGGTCCGCCGGCGTGCGCATCGGGGCCGACCCGCTGGGCGGTGCCTCGGTGGCCTACTGGGGCGCGATCGCCGAGCGCTACAAGCTGGACATGACGGTGGTGAACCCGGACGTCGACCCCCGGTTCGGGTTCATGACGCTGGACTGGGACGGCAAGATCCGGATGGACTGCTCGTCGCCGTACGCGATGGCCTCGCTGGTGTCGCGCAAGGACGAGTTCCAGATCGCCACCGGCAACGACGCCGACTCCGACCGGCACGGGATCGTGACCGCCGACGCGGGACTGATGAACCCGAACCACTACCTGTCGGTGGCCATCGGCTACCTGTACCGGCACCGGGAGGGCTGGCCGGCCGGCGTCGGGGTGGGCAAGACGGCGGTCAGCTCGTCGATGATCGACCGGGTGGCCGCCGACCTGGGCCGGACGCTGGTGGAGGTGCCGGTCGGCTTCAAGTGGTTCGTGCCGGGGCTGCTGGACGCCGCGGGCCCGGGTGGGCTGGGCTTCGGCGGCGAGGAGAGCGCGGGCGCGTCCTTCCTGCGCACCGACGGCTCGGTCTGGACCACCGACAAGGACGGCATCATCCTGGCGCTGCTGGCCTCGGAGATCCTGGCGGTTACCAGCCGCACCCCCAGCGAGCACTACGCCGAGCTCACCGACCGGTTCGGCGCCCCGGCGTACGCGCGCACCGACGTGGCCACCACCCGGGAGGCCAAGGCGCGACTGGGCAAGCTGTCCGGCGACGACGTCACCGCCACCGAGCTGGCCGGGGAGAAGATCACCGCGAAGCTGACCGCCGCGCCCGGCAACCACGCGCCGCTGGGCGGGCTGAAGGTGGTGACCGACTCCGGCTGGTTCGCCGCCCGGCCGTCGGGCACCGAGGACGTGTACAAGGTCTACGCGGAGAGCTTCGTGTCGGCGGAGCACCTGGCCCGGATCCAGACCGAGGCCCAGGACGTCGTGGGTGCGGCCCTGGGGGAGTCCTGATGAAGGTCGCGCTGCTGACCAGGGAGTACCCGCCGAACGTGTACGGCGGCGCCGGCGTGCACGTGGACTTCCTGTCCCGCGAGCTGTGCGAGCTGGTCGACCTGACCGTGCAGGCGTGGGGGGAGAACCGGGAGGGCGCGCGCGGGCACGTGCCCAGCTCGGCCCTGCACGGGGCGAACCCGGCGCTGGCCACGCTGTCGATCGACCTGTCGATGTGCGCCGCGGTGGCCGACCGTGACCTGGTGCACAGCCACACCTGGTACGCCAACATGGCCGGCTACCTGGCGAAGCTGCTCTACGGCGTCCCGCACGTGGTCACCACCCACTCGCTGGAACCGCTGCGGCCGTGGAAGGTCGAGCAGCTCGGCGGCGGGTACGCGCTGTCCTGCTGGGCGGAGAAGACGGCGATCGAGAACGCCGACGCGATCATCGCGGTGAGCCACGGGATGCGCTCGGACATCCTGAACGTCTACCCGACGGTCGACCCGGACACGGTGCGCATCGTGCCGAACGGGATCGACTCGTCGATCTACGCCTACACCGACGACCGGAGTGCCTGGACCCGGCACGGGCTCGACCCGGACCGGCCGACGGTGCTGTTCGTGGGGCGGGTGACCCGGCAGAAGGGGGTTCCGCACCTGGTCCGCGCGGCGGCCAAGTTCCACCCGAACGCCCAGCTGGTGCTGTGCGCGGGCGAGCCGGACACCCCGGAGCTGACCCGCGAGTTCACCGGCCTGGTGGACGGGCTGCAGGCCAGCAGGGACGGAGTGCACTGGATCCAGGAGATGCTGCCCCGCGACGAGGTGATCCAGCTGCTGTCCGGGGCCACCGTGTTCGCCTGCCCCTCGGTGTACGAGCCGCAGGGCATCGTGAACCTGGAGGCGATGGGCTGCGAGACGGCGGTCGTGGCCAGCGATGTCGGCGGCATCCCGGACGTGGTCCGCAACGGGGTGACCGGGCTGCTGGTGCCCTACACCGAGAACGACCCGCGCGGCTTCGAGGACACCTTCGCGGAGCGGGTCAACGAGCTGCTGGACGACCCGTCCCGCGCGGCGGACATGGGCCGCGCCGGCCGGCACCGCGCGGTCGAGGAGTACGGCTGGGCGGCCATCGCCGCGCGGACGGTGGCGATCTACGAGAGCCTGGGAGGCAACTGATGGTGACGCGCCCTCGCGTGCTGGGGATCGTGCTGGCAGGCGGCGAGGGCAAGCGGCTCATGCCGCTGACCCTGGACCGGGCCAAACCGGCGGTGCCGTTCGGCGGGGTGCACCGGATGATCGACTTCGTGCTGTCCAACCTGGTCAACGCGGGCGTCCACCGGATCGCGGTGCTCACCCAGTACAAGTCGCACTCGCTGGACCGGCACATCTCCACGGCCTGGCGGCTGGCCTCGCTCACCGGCGGCTACGTCACGCCGGTGCCCGCGCAGCAGCGCCGCGGCCCGCACTGGTACCTGGGCAGCGCGGACGCCATCTACCAGAGCATGAACCTGATCAACGACGAGTCGCCGGACATCGTCGCGGTGTTCGGCGCGGACAACGTGTACCGGATGGACCCGTCGCAGATGATCGAGCAGCACATCGCCTCCGGCGCGGGGGTGACCGTGGCCGGCATCCGGGTGCCGCGCGCCGAGGCGTCCGCGTTCGGGGTGATCGACACCAAGGACGGCACGATGATCTCGTCGTTCCTGGAGAAGCCGGCCGACCCGCCCGGGCTGCCGGACGCGCCGGAGCAGTCCTACGTCTCGATGGGCAACTACGTGTTCAGCTCCGACGCGCTGCGCCAGGCGCTGGACCGGGACGCGCTGGACACCGAGTCCCGGCACGACATGGGCGGCAACATCGTGCCGCAGCTGGTGGAGCGCGGCGAGGCCGCCGTGTACGACTTCAACGCCAACATCGTCCCGGGCGAGACGGTGCGCGACCACGGTTACTGGCGCGACGTGGGGACGATCGACGCGTACTACGACGCGCACCGCGACCTGATCTCCACCCACCCGATCTTCAACCTGTACAACGCCGACTGGCCGATCTTCGCGCTGCCCGCGCAGCGGCCGCCGGCCAAGTTCGTCAACGGCGGCACCGCGCAGGAGTCGATGGTCAGCTCCGGCTGCATCGTGTCCGGCGCGCAGGTGGTGCACTCGGTGCTGTCGCCGGGCACCTACCTGGAGCAGGGCGCCGTGGTGCAGGACTCGGTGCTGGCCGACGGCGTGCGGGTGGGCGCGGGGGCGGTGGTGCGCCGGGCGATCCTGGACAAGAACGTGGTGGTGCCCGGCGGCGCGCACATCGGGGTCGACCTGGGGCGCGACCGGGAGTGCTACCACGTCAGCGAGGGCGGGGTGGTGGTGCTCGGCAAGGGTGCGGTGGCGGTGCGCTGAGCCGCGGGCGCGGTCCCGGTCGCTCGCGGTCGGTCCCGGTCAGCTCCGGATGCCGTGCTCCAGCAGCGCGAACGCCTCGTCGATGGCGGCGTGCAGGTCGGTGTCCGGGCGGGAGTAGGCACGCATCACCGAGCGCGCGGTGCCGACCAGGACGGTCGCCATCAGCTGGCTGGGCAGGTCGTGGTCCGGGTCGACGCCGCGCTCGGCGGCGAAGAACTCGGCGAACACCTGCTCCCACCGGTGGCTGATCTCCAGGTACCGGGATCGGGGCGCGGGGTGGCTGAACCACAGGGTGAGGCACTCCCGGGGCAGTGCCGACCGGCCGGCCGCGTTGCCGGCCGACTCGCCGGCCGGCTCGCCGTTCAGGAACGTGACGAGTTCCGGCAGACCCACCTGCTTGGCCACCGACCACGGGTCGGCGCACGGGTGGAGGGTGGCCAGCGTGGCGCGCAGCGACTCCATCCGGGTGTGCACGTCGCCGAAGAGGATGTCCTCCTTCGTGCCGAAGTAGCGGAACAGCGTGCTGCGCGAGCAGTCGGCGGCCTCGGCGATCGCGTCGGCGGTGACCGCCTCGAACCCGTGCTCGGTGAACAGCGTGACCGCGGCCGCGACGATGCGCGTCCTGGTCTGCTCGCGCTTGCGCTCCTTGAGCGGCGGCCGGCTCGCCAGGTCGCTCACCGGACCAGCGCCCCGCTCCGGTCCTCGAGGTCACCGTCGCGGTCCGCGGCGGCCCGGCCCTCGGCGGTGGCCCCGGAGCCCTCGGCGGTGGCCCCGGACCCCTCGCCGGCCGGCGGGTGCTCGCCGGCCGGTGCGGCGGGCTCGGCCGGCCCGACCCGCCCGGCCGGCTTCACCCGCAGCAGCAGCGCGGCGACCGCGCCGACGGCGGTGACCACCGCGGTCACCAGGAACACGTTGCCGAACGAGGCCGCGGTGACCTCCAGCTGCAGCCGCCCCCACACCGGGTACAGGTTCTGGATCTGCTGTGCGCCGGCACCCACCGGGTCGACCGGCGCCGGGCTGAGCGCGTTCGGCGGGATCAGCGCCGAGCGGTCGGCCGTGAGCTGGGCCTGGCTGGCCGTCTCCATGGCCACCAGCAGCGCCAGCCCCAGCGCGGAGGCCACCCGCTGGGCCACGTTGTTGATGGCGCCGGCCCCGTTGACCGCTCGCGCCGGGACCGCGGCGAGACCGGCCGTCATGATGCACATCATGGCGAGTCCGTTGCCGGCGGCGCGGATGCAGGTCCACAGGATGATCTGGCTCTCCGGGACGTCGGCGGTGATGCCGGCGAGCAGGTAGGTGCCGTAGGCCGCCAGGCCCAGCCCGAGGACGCTCGGCCAGCGCGGCCCGATCAGGTCGTAGAGCAGCCCGGAGATGGGCGTGAAGATCCCCATCACGATGGCCTCGGGCAGCAGGATCAGTCCGGCGTGCAGCGGCCTGATGCCCTGGCCGGACTGCAGGAACAGCGGGATGTAGAACAGCACCGCGAACAGCCCGACGAACAGCGCGGTGAGCAGGATCAGCGAGTTGCTGAACGGCCAGATGGCGAACAGCCGCACGTCCAGCAGCGGGTCGTCGGTCCCGAGCTCGACGACCACGAACAGCGCGAGGCTGAGCACGCCGCCGACGATCAGCGTCAGCACGCGGTAGGAGTCCCACCCCCAGTCCGGGCCCTTGGTGAAGGCGAGCAGCAGCGCGAACAGGCCGGCCGCGGCGGTCCCGAAGCCCCAGAGGTCGAACCGGCCGAGCGACGGTCGGGGGAACTCGTCGAGCACCATGAACGCGGCGACCGCGCCGAGCAGCCCGACCGGCACGTTGATGAAGAAGATCAGCCGCCAGTCGATGTACTCGACCAGGTAGCCGCCCAGGGTGGGCCCGGCGGCCGGCGCGAACACCACCCCGAGCCCGTAGATGCCCATCGCGGTGCCGATCTCGCGGGACGGGACGATCTTGTAGACCATGGTCATGGTGACCACCGGCAGGATCCCGCCCGGCACCGCCTGCAGGATCCGGAACACCACGATGCTGGGCAGGTCCCAGGCCAGCCCGCACAGCCCCGAGGTCACCGCGAAGCCGATCAGCGAGACCCAGTAGATACGGCGCATGCCGAACCGGTCGCCGAGCCACCCGGTGGCCGGGACGAGCACGCCGAGGGTCAGCGAGTAGGCGGTGGAGACCCACTGGATGTCCTCGGTACTGGTGCCGAAGTCCTTCTGGATGTCCGGGATCGCCACGTTCACGATGCTCACGTCCAGCACCGAGACGAAGGTGCCGATGATCAGCACCAGCAGCGGCACCAACCACTTCGGCACCCCCGCGCTCACCGGGTCCGCTCCCGAGGGCGATCGGCCATGCGGAACTCCTCGACGAGGGCGTGAGACTCGGTGTCTTTGGAGACTCAGTGTCAGTTCCGCTCCGGTCGCGCGTCAACCGCTGACCGAGCCGGACCGGGGTCTCCGCAGGTCGCTGACCGGCCTGCGGCCGCCCCGTCCCCGGCGCGTCCGGGTGACCCACGTTCGTGACCAGCGGCATTCCGCTTTCGAGGGACAGAAGTGACACTTTCGCGCCCGGAACGCGGCAAACCTGCTCACGCTGAGC